>CAMJNF010000172.1 GCA_946407235.1 uncultured Fibrobacter sp.
GCTGCTGCTATTCCGACCGCGTGTCGAAACTCCCGAACACGATGGATAATACCTATTACGCAACGTCTGAAAATCTCGGCGGCAACGGCGTAGATCGTTACCACTTTAATCACGATGCCTACGTAGAATTTGGCAAGCGTTATGCTGCCCAGATGCTCAAGGCCATCAACCGAAAGCCTGTGGAACCTGTTCCGCAGCAGCCGTTTGGCAAGATGGAGGGCGATAGTGCCGTCGCTGGAGATCCTGCAAAAATTCCGGGCAAGATTGAAGCTGAAAATTATGACATCACGGGTATTGGCAATGGTAATGTCTCTTACGCTGATAACGATTCAGAAAATAAGGGCGGCAAGTATCGCAAGGACGGAGTCGATATTGAAAAGGGCGGCGATAATTTTGCAATTGGCTATACGCAGGAAGGCGAATGGCTTGAATACACGGTGGATGTTGTCGAAGAATGCGATTATATAGTCTCTGCAAATGTTGCTTCTGGTTCGGAATCGTCTGGCTTTAGCTTGTTGTTGGACGACAAGGAAATTGTGCCATCAGTAAAAGTCCCAAAGACGGGCGATGACTGGAGCACTTACAAGATAATTGAACTTGGAACGGTTTCACTCAAGGCCGGAAAACATGTGTTGAAGGTTCTGATTTCGGGCAATTACGTGAATCTTGACTGGTTTGAATTTCAAAAAGATGATCCGTTTATTTCGATTCGTCCTAATTTGACTGTTGCAAGAAAGCTGGTTGCATATGATGTGTTCGATATGCTCGGTTCGCATGTCGGGCGTATCGAAGGTCTTGGTGCTCAGGACATGTCGCAGAAGGTTCATGCACTTGTAAAGCGTAATGGCTCGTATTATTTAAAATCCCGCAATAGTTCTATGACCGTTCGTGTGATGAAGTGAATTATTTTATCCTAATTTCCAAATAAGAAAGCTCCCCTTACTGGGGAGCTTTCTGTCACTTGCAAATGGTTGTTAGTGGGTGATTCTTATGCTTAAGCCAAAGGTATGGCTTGTGTAGTGTTCTCTATCTCTGTATGAACTGTAATATTCATCATCGTCGAATGTAAACCAACCCATGGTGTAATTGAATGCAACGCCGAAGCTCCAACGTCTGCTGAACCAAAAGTCCTTACCCACTTCAAACCGGAGGAACATATTGAAAAAGCCTTCTGCTTCATCGTATTCCTCGCTGTAGTAAGAATCGTATTTGTCATAAAGTATAGCATCGATTGTAAGGCCGTAGGCTAGACCGAGGAAGAATCCGTACATCGGGCTTTCTTTATCCTGGACAGGGTAAATTTCAGTACCCAATCCAAAAAGGAACTTGAGATCCGTGGCATCGTAATCATTGATTCTTGTGTTGGTGTTGCCTTCTTGGTCGTAGCTATCGTAATAGTAGCTTCTGCTCTCCTCGTCATAGAAATTCGTTTTGAGCGTACCTGTACCAACACCCATTCCGAGTGCTCCGTAAATAGAGGCTACGTTTGCAATGGAGCCGCCGAGTCGAATTTCTTCGTAGGGCGTTAAGAATCCTGTATATTTGTATTGATCCTTAGAATAATGGTAACTGCTTAGATCAGTTTCACTCTTGCGATGGTATGTATAACCAAAGGTGATGTTTGTAGAGAAATAGAATCCCCTATGAGCCTGGTAGTACGGATCTTTTTGTACGGTATTGACTGGATTCGAATTTGTCGAATAAGTATTTACAGAGTATGTACTCGAAGATTCGTTTGAAGAAAAGTACGAGTTGTTATCTGTTGTATCGAATTGAGCGAAAGCAAGCGATGCCATTAATAGCGTTGCTGCAATAATTTTTTCTCTCATCTTAGACCTCTTGGTGTGTATAAGGTTATATATGTGTAAATTAGTAATTTTGAAGAGCTTCGTGGAATGCTTTTTCGACTTTATCGGGATTATCGCTCTTAAGCCAGCTTAAAATTTCCGTGCCGCGGTAGCTCCAGGCAAAGATATTCTTGATGCCTGCGGCTTTGCTTTCTTCGACTGCGATGGCGAGGTCGTTTTCTCGGCCCGCTTCGATTTGGTACGCTTTTATCCACATTTGTACGGACTTGCCGTAGCGTGATGCGACTTCTACGAGCTTGTTTGCGGTTTCGCGGTATTTTTCACGTACCCAATCTTCACTCGCTCCGCGCTCCCAGTACGGGTCGCTTGCGATTTCATCGACCGCATCGAGACTTGCGACGCGTCCCCAGTCATCGAGCCCCGCCGGGAACCACGGCGGGAGCATGCAAACGCAGTTGCGTTTGCCGCGGCTGTGAACGTCCTTTGTCATCTCGTCCAAAAATTCAATAAGACTTCCTTCGCGGAATTTTTTGACATCGTCGGTCAGTTCCGAGGGCATTTCGTAGCCGAACTTTGTGCGGAATAGCTCTTGACATTTTTCGCAACGGCAACTCCAATTGCTGAGCCCGCCTTTCTCGAAATAGAAGTGCGGCTCGTCCCAGAAAATCGTTGAAACGTCTGTATTGCAAACGGTCGCAATCCATTTGTGCATATAGGCGCGGAATTCTGGATGGTTGGGGCATGCGGCTACTTTCGGTTTCCCGTCTATTGCGACCTGGCACATGTCGTGATTGCGCGCAGTGAGTTCTGAATAAGCTTCACCGCCAAAGACGCGACCGACTCCCCATGGGTTCACGTACACACAAAGTCCTATGGCCGCGGAATCGTTCACGATCTGCTTCATTGTGTCAAAGTAATATTGCAGATCCTCTTCGCTCCAAGTGTGGAGGACGGCGTTGAATCCAGCTTCTTTTATATGTACTAAATCAATATGTGCAAGCTTCGGAGACCGCACACCAAAATAGCTGACGCCTTTTATCACGGTTGAAAACCTCTTTTAAAATCCTCTGTAGCTCTTGTGCTGAGTCCACTTGGCCCATTGCGGACAACCGTTCCTGTGCAGCACGTTTTCGAGCGTGGCGTACCATTCTTCTTCGCTCACGGGGCGCCTGATCCAGAAAGTTCCGTTGTCTCCAGAATCTTCAGGGAGCGGCATGTCGTCCGGGATGATTTCGATAATCCACGATTCGGGAATGCCGTTATGGAGTTCCTTGCTGAATGCGAGGTTCTTTTCGGTCGCGTGGCTTGCGTGATCAAAGATGATGAGCGCCGGTGATTGACCGATGATGAGCGCAGATTCCAAAAGGCTTTGTGCACTTTCGATGGAATTGCAAGTGTAGAGGGTGGAATCGTCTGCCATGTTACCATGCTCTAAAAGCCAGCGGAATGTCCACTGGTTTAGCTTATCTAGACTGCCGGGCGACGATGGCGTTATAAAAAATATGTGTCCCACGCCTAAAGTATAGAAAGTTTATTGTTAAATTATTGGTAGAAAAATTGAATTGTCCTTGAAAATTATGAATTTCCCTGATCTTGGTGAATTTAGGTTTGTCCGCAAAATTTTAGATGGAGTGCAGCCCTTAAAATGCGAGCCACCCTCGCACCGAGGTTGGCTGTCTGCAGGGGATGACTGCGCTGTTTTCGATGGCTGGCTTGCGACAAAGGATCTCTCTGTCGAGAAAACGCATTTCAGGTTGGACTGGTCTAGTCCTGAACAGGCGGTCGAGAAGCATATTGTCTCTAATGTCTCGGACATATCTTCGATGGGCGGTCGGCCCCGCATTGCACTCTTTGGACTTTGCATAAACAAATCCTGGAGTGAGGAAACCCGCAATCGAATTGCTGCCGCTGTATCGCAAGGCTTTGCCAGAAGGGGAATTACATTGATTGGCGGAGATACGGTTTCGGGCGATGTCGGGATGTTTTCGACAACGCTTCTCGGGACAACGGATGGTGAAACGATGCTCCTTCGCAGTGGCGCAAAACCGGGTAATCGTGTTTTTGTGACCGGTACTCTAGGCAAATCCGCTGCCGGACTCTGGATCCTCTTGAACCATCCCGAAGAGGCTGCGCGCTTCCCGAGGTTGGTCGAATACCATCTTTCTCCCAAAATTTGCGAAGATGCTGGGGCGCAGTTGGTAAAACAGGGGGTTCACGGCGCTTGCATGGATATTAGCGACGGACTTAGCTCCGAAACGAACCATTTGGCACTTTCTTCGGGTGTTTCTATCGTAATTGACGAGAAAAAACTGCCCATAGACCCTGAAGTTCTTGAAATGTGTGCCTATTTTGGGCTTTCACCCCTCAAATTTGCGTTAAATGGGGGTGAGGAATATCAATTGCTATTTGCTACTGATGTTGCAAATAGTATATATTTAGTTGGTGCATCCGGAAAGACCGAAATCCATGAAATTGGAATTGTGGAATCAGGGTGTGGTGTGTTTTTTAATGAACAATTTGGTGGAAGGATTAATTTAAACGCTCAGGCGTGGTCACATCTATGAAGGATTCAAGCAGTTTAGGACAGTTGCTGGTTCGCGTTAACTTGATTAACGAAGACCAGTTGAAGTACGCCGAAGAAGAAGTCAAGTTCTGGACCCAAAAAGGTAAGAAACTGACTCTTACTCAGGTTCTTCTCAAGGCCGAGATGGTAAAACCTGAGCAGTTGACCGATATTTTGGGCGTTCAGATGCAGAGCGTCACCAAGAAACGTATTGGTGAAATGCTTTTGGACCAGGGCTTCATTACCCAGGACCAGTTGAACGAGGCTCTTGAAAAACAGAAAACATCGGGCGGTAAGCGCCTTGGTAGCATCCTTGTCGATTTGAAATTCATCGAGCAAGATAAGCTCATGAAGATTCTTTGCTGCCAGTTTGAAGTCCCGTACGTCAAACTTGATGCGATTAGGCTCGATGAAAAGGTTTACGAGTTCATCTCCGAAGAACAGTGCAAAACGCATAAGATTGTCCCGCTTTATGTGACGAAGGATGCTCGTCAGGCTCTTGTGGTCGCCATGGCGGACCCGACGAATGTGCGTCTCAGGGACTCGATCAAGTTTAAGGTCAAGCGCAATGTCGATGTGGTCATGGCGTCTGAACAGGACATCAAGAAGACTATTGACATTCTTTTTGCAAACCATGGTCCTGCCGAAGAATCCCTTGCAGAACTTATCGGATCTTCGGGCGATGATGAACTTGAAACCGTTGAACGTGGTCAGGGCAACAGTGACGAACCTGAATTGAGCGATGAAGAAGGTCGCCAGGTCGTGAAGATTGTGACGACCTTGATTCACGAAGCTATTGCGCGTCACGCATCCGATATTCACCTTGAACCGCAAGAAACGTTCCTCAAGTTGCGCTACCGTATTGATGGTGACTTGCAGGTGATGTCTCCGATTCCGGCACGTTTGATGCCGCAGATTCTTTCGCGTATTAAGCTTTTGTCCAAAATGGACATTGCTGAAAAGCGTAAACCGTTGGACGGACGTTTTACTGTGCGTTACAAGGGCGCCGAAGTTGACCTTCGTGTGAGCTCGTTCCCGATTTCTTTGCGTAAGCGCGGCGTTTGCGAAAAAATCGTTATGCGTATTTTGGACCCGAATTCGGGTCAGTTCCCGCTTAAGGAAATGGGCTTCGATGCCCGCGTGCTCAAGCAGTTTATCGATGCGATTAATGCTCCTAACGGCATTGTGCTGGTGACCGGTCCGACGGGTTCCGGTAAGTCTACGACGCTTTATGCTTCTATTCGTGAAATTCTCGATTCGACCATCAACATCTCGACGATGGAAGACCCGGTGGAATTGAATATTGATGGTGTGAACCAAGGTCAGATTAACAATGCCGCAGGGTTTACGTTTGCGGCGGGCATTCGTGCCTTGCTCCGTCAGGACCCGGACGTTATCATGATCGGTGAAATGCGTGACCAAGAAACCTCGACGATGGCTATCGAAG
>CAMJNF010000173.1 GCA_946407235.1 uncultured Fibrobacter sp.
GGGAGGGCGTATGCGCCTGTCTTGCCCGAACCCGTCTTCGATTGCACGAGCATATCGCGGGCGGCGAGCATGTAAGGGATGGACTTGCGCTGGACAGGCATCAGTTCGGTCCAGCCGTGTTCCCGGAGAATAGCCTTCTGTTCTTCGGGGAGCATATCAAATGTATAATCGGGGAGCTTGTTCTTTGGCTCGATAATTTTGACAGGCGTTAAAAACGGATTTACTCTTTCTTTCGTTTCTTCTTTAATGTCTTCACTCATAGTGTGCATAAAGATAGAAAAAGGTTTTAGGTAACAGGTAACAGGTATTAGGAAAAGTATCACGAGCTTTGCTCGTCTTTAAATGGCGGCGAAGCCGGATTATTCCTCTTTTGTTTCCTAACCCCTAATGCCTAACACCTGAAACCTATAACGTCCAATGGTATTCAAACCCGAGGCTTACAAAGCAATCGATGGTCGATTTTCCGATTGTCGTGGCGGCAGCGCCTGCATCGGGGGAGGGGGCTTCGTAGAGGTCGCGACCGCGGCTAGAAATGCCTGCTCGGAGGTCTACGCCGTAATGTTTTTTGAATACGAACTGTCCGCCAATGCCTACCAATGCGCCTTTGTAAAGGTCCTCGAATTTAATGCGGTACTTGTAAGCGCGGGAAGGATTTTTGACTCCTTTCTTGAGCTCGATATCTTCGGAGTAGAACGTGTATTGGAACCCGAGGAAAAATAGCGGAGTAATGTCAAGCCATGGCGTGATGGGGTATGTCATGGATAGAAGTGCGTTGAGCCCGATATCATGTTGCCCAAAGTCCCAATGATCAAGTTCATTGTAGACCGTATCGGAATGGTCGATTTTCATGTTGCGATTGGAATAGCGGTACATGAATTCGATGCCGATAAATCCATGCCAAGTGAGGCCCGCGTAAAGGCTGAGGAACGGGTCTGCATCGTCGATAAAATTCCAGAGGCTAACGGAATCTTTGGTGACGCGGTAATTCTTGACGCGGCTTTTTGTGTGGCTGCTCGTCCAGTTATCGGGAGTGAGCGGGAAATGAGCTTGTGAAAAACCAACACCGACGCCTGCCCAAATTCTTAAGTTCGGAACGTCCTTGTAAAGGTCGTCGGGTTCGGTTTGCATTTTGAGGCGTTCTTCTTTGGTGAGGCGGCGCTTGGTGCGCTTGTCAAAGAATGTGGTGGCGATGTCATCACCGAGGGCGATTTTATCGTTGTTGGCTTTGACGATGCCTGCCGCTTTGGGTTCCTGTGCGGTCTCGTCAAAAATAGCGACTTGAATAAACTTTCCTTGAGGGGCGAGGAATAATACGATATTGTCTTCGAGCGCTTGAATTTTTGCAGCCATGCCGGGGTGCCTTGCGCGCAAGTAACTCGATGGCAAGCCTTTTTCAAGGTTGTTCGAAAGCCAGGATCCGTAGCGTGTGGCGATGGTATCGCGTTCCCATTCCCCGAACTCGCGGCATTTGGGTTCTCCGATGCCTGTGTTGTTGCGACGGAGCGATAGGCAAAATTCGTTAGCGTTGATGGGCGAGTTTCCGTCCAACGTCCAGATATAAACGGTTGCGTCTTTCCAAAGTGTAAAACGCGAATCAAAGTAAACTTCGGCCGCGCTTGCCCAGGCAACAAAAACCATCAAAATGACAAGGAGTCTTTTCATTTTACAACTCCATCGAGAAGGTTCTTGCGGATTTTCTGAACGGCAATCTGGATAAGATTTGTCAAGTTTGAAAGCTTGTATATTGTGATGGGTTGCTGGATTTCATCGACAGCGCTAAAGAGCGGTCTTTGTTTTAAGTTGTCCCAAAGCGTGTACGAGAAAATGGCGCTCACGTTATTCGGCTTGCGGAGGCTACCGCTTTCGTTGTGGATAAGAGCGTAGTCAAAAAAGTTTTCACGCTTCAAGTCCGTACCGATGATGAATTCATGCAGTATCAAGACCACGGGTGGAACGTTGCCTGCGGAATCCTTGAGCGTAATGCCTTGTTCCGGAATGTGGCCCTTGATGAAAATGCGCTCATCGAGCTTTAGGCTTTCTTCGGGGAACTTGGTATTGGCTGTATCGGGAAGGACAATGAGGTTCCCGTACGCTTTGCGCATCTCGGTTTCGAATGTATTGCGGCAGTGTTGCGTTCCTTTAATCTGGATGCTGTCCGTACCGATTTCGAGGCGTTTTGCAAACCAGTTTGAACGCGTAATGACAAATGCGTTCTCGACGCCAGTGACCGCGATACCGCCATAAGGAGCCTTATGGTACGCGGGGTGGCTTGTTGTCCAATGATAAGAATCTGCACACCCGGTGAGCATGCAGATTGCAAATCCAATGGATAAAATTGACTTCTTAAACGTCATTTGCCCTCGTGGATTTCGCGGGATTATTTTGCAGTTTTAGACTGCTCCCCACTTTTCGCGGTAGGCGTAGACTCGATCAAGAATCCCTTCGGGGGCATTGATGGCCTTGCGGTTTTCTTCTTTTTCGAGGAATGCAATGATGTCGTTGATGTTGATGATGGAATGGGCTTCGATGCCGTATTCATCTTGAACGGTCTGGAGTGCAGACTTGCCGTTTTCGAGCTTTTCCTTGCGGTCAACCGAGATGAGCAGGCCAACGACATTTGCATTTTCAATCTGCGAAAGAGCCTGCATGGTTTCGTTGACAGATGTCCCAGCGGTAATCACGTCTTCGATGATGACGACGTTTGTCTTTTCTGCGTACTTGTAGCCGACAAGGGAACCGCCTTCACCGTGGTCCTTGACTTCTTTTCTGTTGTACGTAAAGGTAAGGTTCTGGGCGTACACATCGGAGAGCTTCATGGCTGTAGCGGCGCAAAGGGGAATGCCCTTGTAAGCCGGGCCGTAAAGGTTTTGGGCCTTGCCATCAAAATGAACCATGAATGCTGCTGCATAAAATTCAGCAAGTTTCGAAAGGGATGCGCCCGTGCGGAACTCTCCAGTGTTGATAAAGTAAGGCGTTTCGCGACCGCTCTTGGTCACGAAGTTGCCGAATTTGAGAGCACCGGATTCTACGAGAAAGTGTACAAAAGTATCTGTATTGTTCATTGCAAATTCCTAGGCTTTAGCTCCGATGAGGAGTGCTATAACTTCAGAGATGATGTTGTAGTCGGTAATAAACTGGATCGCAAACATGGCGACCAAGCATACTACGCAAAGTACTAAATAGCTGTGGAAGGATTTTTCGAAACCCTTGATTTTAAGCTTGAAAATGAGCCAAACGCCAAAGCTCAAGATGGTGCTGAATACCCATGCGGCGGACGTATTCAAATCCACAAGGCGGCTTACGGCAAACGTGATGGTAATGCCCGGCAAAAAGAAGAACGCGACGCTCAAGACAACGAGCATGGCAAAACCTACATAGTAGGCTAGTCCACGGTCTTTCTTGATGATGACTTGAGAGCCGATAGAGGTCTGTTCCTCTTCGCCTGTCATCGGGTTCACGAATGTTTCAGGCTTGAACTGCTTGTACGGGGAATTGGACGTCTCTTCCTTTTGCTTTGCAGGACGAATGACTTCACCGGTCAGGGGATTTACGATTTCTTTGTCATCATCTGCAGGTTCGATGCTAGTTTGTGTGACTTCGGCTGTTGCTTCGGTCTTGACTTCGCTATCTGTGGTAGAGGTCGGCTCTTGTTCGGGAACTTCGTTCTTGATTTCTTCGGACATAAGTGTCTCCTAGAGAATAAACGTTCTGCCGGCGTGTACGAACACGCGGTGTTCAAGCCACAGCTTGAGTGCCTGCGAAAGCGTACGCTTTTCGATGTCCTTGCCGAGTTCGACGAGTTCATCGATGCTTGCCGTTTCGGGAACGCGCTGGATATCTTGACAAATGATTGGGCCCTGGTCGAGGTCTTCAGTGGCAAAGTGGGCTGTAGCGCCGATAATCTTCACACCCTTGTGCCATGCCTGGTGGTAAGGCTTTGCTCCCTTAAACGCAGGCAAGAACCCATGGTGGATGTTGATGATGCGGTACTTGAATTCTTCTGTGAACTGCGCGGTCAAAATCTGCATGTAGCGGGCGAGGACGATTGTATCCGTTCTTGTTTCTTCGATGATTTCGCGGAAACGGTTTTCTGGAATCGTCTTGTCCGGGTTGGACGGCACATAGTAGAACGGCACACCGAACGAGCCTCCGACGGGGCCTAAGTCCGGGTGGTTTCCGACGATGCAGCTGAATTCGCAGGGGAGATCGCCATCGCGACGCTTGAGAAGCAAGTCGTAAAGGCAGTGGTCGGTTTTTGAAACAAAAATGGCAACGCGTTCAGTCTTGGTGGTGTCGAATAGTTTCCAGTTCAGCTGGAGGTGCGGGGCGATGGTCTCGAGGTGTCTTTTGACTTCGGGAATGTCGTCTGCTTCAATGTCGAATACGGCACGTAAGAAAAATGTTTCGATATCCTTTGCTGTGTGTTGCTGAAGGTCAATAATGTTTGCTCCGGCCTTGGCAAGAACTTGCGTTGTGCCGGCAATGAGCCCTTTTTGGTCGGGACATAGGATTTGAAGAATATAACGAGTCATAGACATACTATAATATTAAAAAAATTAGGCCATGTTACCAAATATTTTATTTCCAAGTTGATGAAAAATAACTAACATTACAATAAGAAATATAAATGATTGAAAAATGGAGAGAATTAAATTGTTCAAACTGGGATTTTTTTCCGCGTTAGCTTTGTCTGTCGCACAGGTGTTTGCTGCACCTCCCAAGACTTGGGATGCCATTTTTAATGCCGAGGGTCAGGGCGAATATAGCGCTGCCAAGATTGATGGCAATATTCGTTTTGGCGAATACACCCACTACAAGAATGTCCAGCCGGTTTCGTTCCGCGTGTTGGATGACAAGTTTGATTTTTCTGTTGCGGGGAACATGACCGTTCCGGCAAAGTTGGTAGAAGATCCGAACTTTTACGAGAACTGCCGCAATACCATGGAAGCATGGATTTCTTACTTTGACAAACCGCGTCGTTTTGGAAGTGAAGATCTTATCATCAATATTGCTGGTGTGGACTTCGCTTGCGGTAACGACTTGTTCAATGTCCATGATTTACGTATAAAGTTTACAAATCCGCAGGCCCAGAAGGCTTGGGTGGCTGAACTTGAAGGCCGTCAGAAATACAAGCGCGAACAGCTTTCGGAATTCCGCAAGGCCGAACAGGAACATCGCGCTGCAATTCGTAACATATCTACTTCGTTTACGGACCCCCGTGACGGACAAGTTTATCGAATCATCAAGGTCGAAGGCCGTGAATGGTTTGCCCAGAACGTGAACTACAATGTCGAAGGACATTCCTGGTGCTATGAAGACAAGGACTCCTACTGCGCACGTAGTGGCCGTTTGTACGACTTGGAAGGTGCCCGCAAGGCTTGCCCGGAAGGCTGGCATTTGCCGCGTGACCGCGAATGGTCCGATATGCTCAAGGGCCTCACGGGTTGCTTCGATGGCGTGGACAAGTGCGGTAACTTTGCCACCAAGATGAAGGCTACGACTGGCTGGCAGGGCGGTGGCGGTACCGACGAATATGGTTTCACCGTTTTCTCTTCGGGCTATCGCAAACTTCTTGGCAAGTCTACGGTTCGCTATGAAGATATGGGCGAATACGCTGGCTTCTGGAGCGCTCAGAATGGCCGTAACGAAACGATTTGGCTTTGGGCTATGGGCCGCATGAGTGACCAGATGGTCCGCCAGCTCGTCCCGGCAACAGCAAAGAACAACGGATATTCAGTTAGATGCATTAACGGAAACTAGTTTAGACGAAAGACGAGAGACTAGAGACGAGAGATTT
>CAMJNF010000174.1 GCA_946407235.1 uncultured Fibrobacter sp.
TCATTTCCGGGTGAGTAAAGTCTTTACGGAGCGGGTAACCCACGAAGTCCTTGTCCAAGAAGATGCGGCGCAGGTCGGGGTGATTTTCAAACTTGATGCCGAACATGTCGTAAACTTCGCGTTCCTTGATTTCTGCACCGGGGTAGAGGTGCGAAATGGTCGGAATGCTTGCCAAAAGCGATGTCGGGCGTTTTTCTTCTTCAATCGAGAAGTCTTTCTTGAGCTGCACACAAAGGAAAATCTTGTGGCCGATTTCAAGGCTTCTGAGCATTGTGACCATGTCAAAGTGGTCGTCGTAGTCAATCGCGGTCACGTCAATCAAGTAGTTCATCTTGAATTCGGGATCGTTCTTGACAAATTCAACAACGTTCAAGTAGTCTTCTTTTTCGAGCATGACTTCGAGCGGGCAGTCGGCCGGCAGTTTGGCGACAACATCTTCTGGCGTGTCTTCACCGCGCGTATGCACAGTCACGTTCGGGAATTTGGCGCGTAGCTTTGCAAAAAGCTCTTGCTGCGTAAGGCCCAAGCGCTTGAACGGCACACGTTCCACTTCCGGGAAATCCGGCTTTTTGACGCGAATTGGCTTGAATGCGCTCTTGTAGTCCGGATTTTCTTCCTTGAACATCGCGCGGGCTTCGGCCATTTGCTCGTCTTTCATTTCTTCGAGAGCTGCCCAAGTCTTTGCAGCTTCACGATAGCGGTCCATCGTCGAAACGTCTTTCGGTTCGCCTTCGTGCCACGGATTGCGGCAAGTTTCTTTGAGAATCTTTTCGCGGAGCGTCAAAAGTCCGTGGAAAAGTGCTTCGGGGCGCGGCGGGCAGCCGGGAACGAACACATCGACCGGAATCAAGTTTTGTGCACCACGAACAACAGAATAGTTGTCGTAGATGAACGGGCCTCCGCTAATCGTGCAGGCGCCCATGGCTATCACGTATTTCGGACCTGGAATTTGTTCCCAAAGCATCTGGATGGCAGGTGCCATGCGGCGGGTAATCGTTCCTGCCAAAATAAACAAGTCCGCCTGTCTCGGGGACGAGCGGAACACTTCAGAACCAAAGCGGGCGATATCGTAGCGAGCCATGGAACTCGACATCATTTCGATAGCGCAGCAACTTGTACCGTATGTAAGCGGCCAGATAGAATTAGCACGAGCCCAGTTGACTACGTAGTCAATGGCGTTGACTACATATTTTCCACCGGGAATCGGGTCTAAAATTTTTGGTGCGAAATTAATTATTCCCATTTGAGAATTCCTTTCTTCCAGGCGTAAGCAAGACCGGAAACGAGAATTGCAATAAAGATGACGAGGTCAATAATGACGACGGATGGCGGAAGCGCTGTGTGGCCAGCCATGATTTCCCTGAAGTTCATCATGACGGGGAAGAGGAACAGCGCTTCGATATCGAAAACGAGGAAGAGCAACGCAAAGAGGTAGTAACCCACCTTGAATTGGATTCTTGCGTTACCGATGGTTTCCATACCGCATTCGTACGGAGCCATCTTGTTCTTTGTCTTTTTGGTGCGGTACCCGAGCAAAAGCCCGGTGACGGTCGCCGCTGCTGCGATGAACGCACCCAGAAAAAGGAAGATTGATAGAATGATGTATTCTGACATATTATTTCTCGCGGCTTCGCCGCAGTTGGCAGAACTTAGTTGGTAGAACTTAGGAAAAATGATTTGTCTAAGTTCTAAGCTCTAAGTTCTAAGTTCTCCTTTAATAGAAATTCTGCAAGTCCTGTACGGTTCCGAATAGCGTGTTTGCGATTTGAAAACGGTCCAAGACATGTTTCAACAAGTCCTTAAATTCGTCAATCGTTCCTGCATTCATTGTGTTTAACTTCTCTTGAATGTCGCTCACGAAACCGTAAACCACAGGGCTCGATTTCATGCCTTGCATTTCCCCGCTCCATTGCTGCAATACCTTGTCTGTGTCGATTCTTGCAATAATGTAACGAGTTGTTGAAAGCAGTTCTTGCAAAAAATGCACAAGGAAAATTTCTTCTTGCAGAATACCCCAGCGTTTATCTTTGGAGTAAAGAGAAGAGTTTTCTGCTTTGCCGTAGAAAATGGCTGCCTGGGCGTATTCGAGGCATGTCATCAAGAGTCGTTCGTAACGCTTGATGTCTTTGCTCAAATGCTGGTACCATGCGCTATTTTCTTCGGGCGATGTTTCCTTGGCATCGGCGATTTCGTTGGGGAACAGCGCACGGAACGCGTAATATACTTCTTCGTAATAACGGTTCCTCATGCGGCAGTTAAACGCACGATTTTTTTGTGTGTAATCGCAATGATGCAGGGACGATATCATGCTTTTTCAACCCCTCTGACGCCTTCGACCTGCCTGATCTTGGTCACAATGGCATCGACCTGGTCCTTACGGAATGCTTTGAATTCCATGCGGATGCGTCCCGTGTACTGGGCACTGGCGATGCTCATTCTGTCAAGCGCTAGGTTCTCGTCTTTTAGAACCATTAAAATGCTTAACGGAAGATTCTTGCGGCTGTCAGTTTCGATCGTGAGGTGCGTTGTGAATGGCTTCGTGACATCGGCGCTCCAATCGACAGGGAGACGTTGGTCTGTCGGTAAATCCTTGAGGCAAGGGCAGTCGCTCTTGTGGACTTCGATACCGATCTGTGGACGCATGACACCGACAATCTTGTCGCCAGGAACAGGTCCGCAGCAGCTTGCAAAATGGATGAGAAGACTGGTCTCATGGCCAATCATCAGCGGCATTTCGTCAGTCAGCGTATTGTCCATGTCTTTGCCGAATTTCGGGTAGAAACGGAGTGCTGCGGTTTCTTTAGAAATATCGTTTCCGCCGTTCAAGAAACGGTGGATGTCTTGGAGCGGCAGTTCGCCTTGACCGATTCGTTCAAAAAATTCATTGAGACTCGTCTTGCCGAAATATTGGAGAATATCTTCATCCTTAGGGCGTTTATCCTTTTCGATTTTTAAGAGTCTCAGTTCTCGAGTCCAAATTTCTTTACCGAGGCTGCGTGACTGGATGATAATGCTTGTCTTCATCCACTTGCGGAGTTCTTGCTTGGCCTTGATGGTTTTCACCATGTTGAGCCATTCCGGGCTCGGTTCTTGGTTCGGGCTCTTTAGAATTTGGATGGTGGCGCCGTGCGGTACAGGTTCATCGAGACTTACGACCTTGTCGTTAATGCGTGCGCCGATGCAATGGAGACCGAGTTCAGTGTGGACTGCAAAAGCGAAGTCCAAGACGATGGCCCCTTCGGGGAGTTCGATGGATGCGCCTTTCGGTGTAAACACGGTCATGCCTTCGGGCTTCAAGTCCACTTTCAAGAAGTCGAGGTATTCCTTGGAGTCCGAGATTTCGGATTGCAACTTTACCATGTGGTCGAGCCAAGCGAGTTCTTCGCCCTCGTGCTGCGTTTCCATCTTGTAGGCCCAGTGTGCGGCGAATCCCTTTTCGGCGGTTAAGTCCATGTCCTTTGTGCGGATCTGAACTTCGACCATCTTGTTTTCGGGGCCGATGACTGTTGTGTGGATGCTCTGGTAAAGGTTTGGCTTCGGGGTTGCAATGTAATCTTTGAAGCGGCTTTGAAGCGGAGTCCAAAGGTTATGCACGTAGCCGAGAGCTAGGTAACATTCAGGGATTGTCTCGACAATAATGCGAATCGCGAAAATATCGAAGATATCTTCGAATCCGCAGCCACGCGCGATCATCTTGTTATAAATGCTGTAGATGTTCTTGGTGCGGCCTTGGATGGTGCAGTCAAAGTCTTCGAGAGCCATCTTGATTTGCAGAGGCCCAATCACGGACTGTACGTAGTTCTCACGCTTTTCCTTATTCTCGATAAGTGCATCGACTAGCTTTTGGTATTCGTCCGGATTGACGTACTTGAAGCTTAGGTCTTCAAGTTCTGTTTTGAGCTTGTATAGACCGAATCTGTGCGTGAGCGGGACGTAAATGTCGAGCGTTTCTTGGGCGATAATTTTTCGTTTTTCGGGCTTCATGTATCGCATGGTACGCATGTTGTGGATGCGGTCTGCGATTTTAATCATGATGACGCGTGGGTCTTTGGCCATTGCCGTAATGAGTTTACGGTAGGTGCTTGCCTTTTGCGCTGTCTTGCTCGCTTCTTGTACGGCGGTAATCTTGGTCACTGCATCGACCATGAATGCCGTATCTTCGCCAAAAAGTTCAGAAATCTCGTTAAGGGTATGTGGTGTATCTTCCACCACGTCGTGCAATAAGCCTGCTAGCACCGTTGCTTGGTCTTGCTTAAGGTCGGCAAGAATCTTGGCGACTTCGTAAGGGTGTTCTGTGTAGGGCATGCCGCTTTTGCGGTATTGACCATCATGGGCATCGGCGATAAAGGCTATAGCTTTTCTGAGAATCCCTTCGTCTAGCTTCGGATTCTTTTTAAGGAGCACACTGACAATGTGCTCTTGATTCGTTGTTAAATTAGCCTGATCCATCATTCTCAATTTATCTAATATTTTGATATTTATGTGGCTCTTTTTTCGTAAATATGCCAAATATAAGACGAAAAACGCATTGTAGAAGATTTTTGTTTTGCTTTTTGTGTGTAAAATACTATTAACAAATACAACTTGTTTGGGGTGTTGTAACTCTTACAACAAAAAAAATATTACAGCGGCCTTTTTCTTTTTTAAATAGATTAGCTTATGGACAACAATTTTGCCGAATTCACGGCTGTTGTTGGGGTTGGTATATAATGAATAAATACACACATCTAGTGCCAGCGGCAGTCGTTGCCTTTGGTCTTTGGGCGTGCGGTGACGATTCTACGTCTTCCGCAGAATGTTTAACACCAGATTGCTTCACTCAGGCGGGGTTGTCGTCAGGAATGAATGATCCTGGATTAAGTTCAGGTGCTCCTGATTTGGGCTTGTCCAGTTCGATGGATGAGGTTGGGTTGAGTTCGAGTTCTTCTAAAGATTCGGTTCCGCATCCTCCTAAGCCATTGGACCCGGATTCTGTAGTTATAAATTCGTCAAGTGCAGGTGCCGGGCCTGTTGTTGGATCTTCGGGTTCTGCACCGCTCAGCAGCGCTGGACCGGAAGCGACGAGTTCAAGCAGCCATCGCCATCGCTCCAGCAGTTCTGTCGTTGCGCCTCCGAACGTGTCGAGTTCCAGTGCTGAAAAGCCGACCGTATCGAGCAGTAGCGAAGCTCCGAGACCGGTGGCAAGCGACTTTGTGGAAGACCACCGCAGTGAATGCCAGATTGGCAATATTCCCTCTAGCGTAAACAACGCAAAGCTTCCGGACCCGTTCATGGGCCTTGACGGCAAGCGTATTTCTTCGAAGGCTGATTGGAAATGCCGTCGCGAAGAAATCGGTGCCATGTACGAAAAGCTCATGTTCGGTACAAAGCCGCGTAACCCGGAAAAGGTGGAAGGCAGCTATTCCGGCGGAAAGCTCACCATCAAGGTGACCGACAAGGGCAAATCCGGTTCGTTCTCCGTGAAAATCAGCAACGCGGGTACGAAGGATAAGCCGAAGCCGGCCATGATCGGTTTTGGCGGTGGCATGATGGGCGGTTGCGGAAGCCTCGGCAACGCGACGAACGGTCTTGATATCGCTCAGATTACGTTTAACCCGGATGACGTCGCTCCCGAAAGCGGTGGCGGTATGTTCTTCCAGCTTTATAACCAGGGTCAGGGCACCATCATTGCATGGGCTTGGGGCGTGAGCCGCATTATCGACGCTCTCGAAAAGACTCCGGAAGCGGGTATCGACGTGAAGCACCTCGCCATGACAGGTTGCT
>CAMJNF010000175.1 GCA_946407235.1 uncultured Fibrobacter sp.
TCTTCTGGATCACGCGGAAGCCCATCGGCATCATGGAGTAGATACCGGTAGAAACAGGCTTGATGTAGCCGCCGCGCATGAGGAAGATGTGGGAGGGCATGGTGGCATCGCTCGGCGTTTCGCGGAGCGTCACGTAAAAATACTTGGAGAGTTTCATGGTAATGACCTTTTAAAATTTTACGGCGTAAATGTAGAAATTAGAGTAGAGACTAGAGGCGGGAGACGAGAGAATATTGATCTTATGGAATGTTTTTTAGTATTTTGCATCCATGGAATTTTTAGACAGGTTGCGGGAAAAATCCGCAGTGCAAAAAATCGAAAAGTTTTTCCCAGCGATCGCTTTCTTGGGCGGGTTCAGTTGGGATTCGATGACGATTGGGAGCAAGGTTTACGAGACGGACCTCGTCTTTTTATCGATTTACTTTTTAATTGCCTTTGCGTCAATTTACTTCATCGCCACACGGAAGAATGTTGATTGTTGCGATAGCGCAAACAACGATGAACCCGAAGATAAAACTCTACAAGGATATTATCGCATTGCGTTGTCTAACGAATGGCCCCAAAAATGGATTGATCGACTCACTTGGCTTGTACAATTTTGTTTTGGCAATCTGTACAGCGCACTCGTCATTTGCTATTTCAAAAGTTCTGGAACCATTGCGTCATTTATCATTGTGCTTGTGCTTGCGACATTGCTTGTCGGAAATGAATTTTTGAAAGAAAAATATGAAAAATTTGGTGTTTGCCTTTCGTTCTTTTGCTTGCTCGGAACAATGCTCTTTAATTTCTTAATTCCGCATTTAGTGCATGGAATGGGGGCGATTTGGTTCTTTTTAAGCATACTTTTATCGCTTGGAATTTGTTATTTACTTTGGTTGAAATCAGAACATCGTAAAAAGGCACTTATAGCTCCAGTTTCCATTAGCATAGCCCTCTCTGTTGCATATCTAGCGAACTGGATTCCTCCTGTTCCGCTTGTATTGAAACAGCAGATCGTTTGTAAAAATTTTGACAATATTTCTTATTCTTGTGATGCAGATAAATTTAATTTTTGGCAACGAAACGGCTTTGCCCGTGCAACGATCCATAAAAATGACAGTGAAGAAATCTATTTCATGTCTTCGGTTTACGCCCCAACAGATCTTAAAGCGCCCATAGAGTTCCGTTGGTATTACAAGGATCCCGCCAAAAATCAATTTAAAATGACGGATAAAATATCTTCCACCAGAATGGTTATTCGCGGTGGCCGAAATCTCGGATACCGGAGCTATTCCAAAAAGAAAAATATTCCAGCAGGCACCTATCGTGTGGAAACGGCGTATAAAGATGGAGCGGTAATTGGCTCTACAACGTTCAATGTTATCGAAGGAATGCCTAAAAATGGTTTTGTACGTGATTCACTTCGTTAAAAATATGTATATTAACACGCGAAAATAGGGGAAATTACCCCTAATGATTTTGACTTTAAGGAGTCTTGTAAAAATGAAATTGAAAAAGATTGCTCTTAGTGCAGCAGCCCTTGCTTTAATCGCTTGCGGCGAAGCCCAGAAACCGATTGCTAAAGTTGCCGCCATCGCACCGGATTCCGCAGATGACCAAAAATTTGCTTACATGCTTGGTGCCCAGTTCGGCCTCCAGAATTTTGCAAATCTTCCGTGGCAGACCGGTGAAGCCATTGATGAAGATGCTGTTGTTCAAGGTTTCAACGATGCTTTTGGTAATTTGAACGATTCTACGGTCAAGATTCAGATTTCTCATGATTCTCTTGCTGCAATCAGCAAACGCATTCAGGATTCTATGCGTGATCGTTATTTCAAGACGCAGCCGGATACAAACGCCATTAAGGACAAGAGCGATGAACAGATTCGTGCCTATGTCGATTCTCTCCGCAAGGCACTGCCTGTCTCTGCAGCACCGGTTATAAAGAATGAAAAGGTTACACTCACGGATCAAGCTTCTGAACAGCAGAAATACTCCTACCTCGTCGGTGTTCAGTTTGGTAACCAGTTCTACAACATCGGCCGCCAGTTCCAGACGACATTTGATGGTGAATACTATGTTCTTGGTCTCCGCGATGCCGGTAAGAGACTTCGTGACACGACATTCAAGATGATTCTTTCTGATGATTCATTGAAGGCTGTCGGCGATCGTTACAATGAAAAGTTGAAGGCGATTCACGAAGAAATGGTGAAGAAGGCTAAGGAAGAAGAAGAAAAGCTCAAGGCTGAAGTTGCCGGTCTCCGTGGCGATACGCTTGCAAACGGCATGCCAGCCAAGATGAACTATAAGGTGAAGGCTTCGGGAATTACGATCAAGGCTGAAGATTTGAGCCCGTTTGCCGGTAAGCCGCTCATGCTGTTCTACTTCTCTGCAACTTGCGGACACTGCGCCCATGCCGCTCCACAGATTCTCGAAATTGCCAAGGAATTTGCACCGAAGGGCCTCACGACTGCTGCAATTGCAAGTGGCGGCAACAACAAGCCGGGTATCCGTCGCTTTATCGACGATGCTAAATTCGACGACAACATCAGCGTTGTGTGGGATGAAGCTCGCCAGTTCGGAGAACTCTACAGCGATGGCTACGTTCCGAAGGTCTATCTCGTGAACCCGGACGGCTCCTACAAGGAATACGTCGCATTCGAAAAAGAAAAGGAAGACCTGAAGAAAGAAATCGGCGAACTCCTCAACGGCAAGAACGTTGAATGGAAGATTGAAGTGAAGAAGCCGGCAGAAGAACCAGCCAAGGTTGAAACAAAGCCGGAAGCTAAGAAGGACGCCAAGTCTGCCAAGGCCAAGAAGTAATCTTTCTGATATAAATTTTAGAAACGCATCTCGCATCGCGGGATGTGTTCTTTTTTGTAGTGCGTTTTTTCTATAGCCGCATTGCCCGTTATTTTTTAAATTTGGCGCATGATTATCGCAGAATTTGATGTCGTTGTTGTCGGTGGCGGTCACGCCGGAATTGAAGCAACTCATGCCGCATGGAAAATTGGTGTCAAAACCGCCATGCTTACGATGGACTTGAACGCTATTGGTCGTATGTCTTGCAACCCTGCAGTGGGTGGTGTGGCAAAAGGCCAAATTGTTCGCGATATCGACGCTTTGGGCGGCCTCATGGGGCTTTTGACCGACAAGGCTGGCATCCAGTTCCGCATGCTCAACATGAGCAAGGGCCCCGCTGTTTGGGGACCGCGTGCGCAGTGCGATATGAAGTTTTACAGCGAAGTCGCTCGCGAAACGATGGAAAGCTTGCAAGGACTCACTCTGATTCAAGGCGAACTTGCTGCTTTTGAACGCATGAATGACGGGCGTTTGGAACTCACGCTCTTGAATGGTGACCGTTACATTACGCGCGCGCTCGTTATTACGAGTGGAACGTTCCTCGCTTCCAAGATGTTCACCGGGCTTGAAACGAGCGTTGGTGGGCGAGTGGGCGAGCCAAGTGCAGACAAACTTTCGGAATGCTTGGCGAAGAATGGAATTCGTTTACGCCGTTTGAAAACAGGCACTCCGAGCCGCTTGGATCCAGATTCAATCGACTTTAACGAATGCGATGTGCAACATGGCGACGATAAGCCATGGCCGATGAGCGATCGCCATTTTGATGGTGCAACTCCCGACAAGTTCTGGGGTGACCAAGCCAACAAGTTTATTCGCAATGATTGCGTTTGCTGGATTACGCGCACGAACATCAAGACTCACGATATTTTGCGCAGTGGATTCAAAGATAGCCCGATGTTTAGCGGCCGTATTCACGGCAAGGGCCCGCGCTACTGCCCGAGTATCGAAGATAAAATCAACCGTTTCGGCGACCGCGACGGGCACCAGCTGTTCCTCGAACCGGAACAGGCTGACATCGGGCGTGTGTACATCAACGGTTTCAGTTCGAGCTTGCCGGCAGACATCCAGCTTGCCGCTATCCACACGATTCCGGGCCTTACACGTGCAAAAGTGCTCCAAATCGGTTACGCTGTGGAATACGATTCCGTAGACGCCACGCAGCTTTATCCGACGTTTGAATGCAAGAATGTTCCGGGAATCTATTTTGCAGGCCAGGTCTGCGGCACAAGCGGTTACGAAGAAGCTGCTGGACAGGGCCTTATGGCAGGTATCAATGCCGCGCTCAAGGTCAAGGGCGAGGAACCGTTTATTCTCGGGCGCTCCGAAAGCTACCTTGGCGTGATGGTCGATGACCTCGTGAATATTTTGCTTGACGAGCCGTACCGCATGTTCACAAGCCGCGCCGAATACCGCTTGTTCCTCCGCAGTGACAATGCTGAAATGCGCCTTAAGGAAAAGGCTCGCAAGATCGGCATGATCAGCGACCGCGATTGGTTCGATTGGGACCGCCGCAAGAATATCATGGCAGACCTCAAGACGAAATTTGCAGAAACATCCGCAACACCGGAAGAAGCGAACGTCATTCTCGAAGCGGGCGGTCAGGCGCTTGCTACGGAGCGTACACGCTGGATTAACGTGCTTCGCCGCCCGGGCATCGATCCCGAAACATTCTTTAAAGTGGCCGCTCCCGATGCCCAAATTACGCGCCGCGACCAGTGGTACATGTATGCCGAAGAGCTCTACGCAGGGTTCTTTGACCGCCAGGAACGCGAAATTGACGACCAGAAGAAGATGGAAAAGGTTAAGCTTTCGCCGGATTTGGACTACATGTCGATTTCTGCCATTAGCATCGAGAGCCGTCAGCGCCTGAACGCTCACAAGCCGCTCACGCTTGGGCAAGCAAGCCGCGTGCCAGGCATTCGCCCCGCCGACATCACAGTCCTCGCGCATTGGCTTGATTCTAGAACTTAGAGCTTAGAACTTAGATCTTAGTTTCATTTCTAAGTTCTAAGAGCGAAGCGGTCTAAGTTCTACCAACTACTAGGCCACTTGCATTTTCCCAATTTTTTACTATTTTTGCGCCCGTCAACTTAAACAATTTTCCAAGAGGTATATATATGGCAGAAGAAGCAGAAGTCAAATCCACAGAAGAAGTTAAGCCTCAGGAAACAAAATCCCAAGAAAAATCTCAAGCTAAGAAGGCTCCGTCCAAGAAAAAGCGCCCGTTCAACGGTAAGCGCAAGGGCGCTGCTCCTGCTGCAAAGAAGCCGGCTGTCTTTAGTGATTCCCTGGAAGATCGTTTCCCGAACCTCGCTGCAAAGCTCAAGAAGTCCATCGAAGATGGTATCAAGCAGAAGATCAAGGATGCTCAGAACGATCCGAAGGTCAAGGCCGCCTCTAAGAAATTTGCTAAGGATAAGTAATTTTACTTCTCAAAATCTTTTGAAAATGCTCCGCACCGCGGGGCATTTTTGCTTTTATAAATAGCGTGACAAATCCCCTAGTTACTTGCCAAATACCCCTTCAAAAGTTAACTTTATCATGTTTACGGGAGCTCGTTAAACGGGCTGAGAGGAAGTTGAAAACTTCGACCGAACCTGATTTGGATAATGCCAA
>CAMJNF010000176.1 GCA_946407235.1 uncultured Fibrobacter sp.
CCATCACGCAGTGTTACGTCATAGAAGAATGGTTTTCTCGTTTCAGTCATTTTTATCTCCTTGCCGGCTTCAAGACCGCAAAGTTCCTTTAATTTTTCAATTCCAAAAATAGAATTTCGCCATAAAAAAGAACCCGCTTCGTTCTCGAAGCGGGCGCTTTTAGGTTGAAATTCGTTTGAAAATCTTTGAAAAATCCCTAAAACCTCGCTTCGGTAGCGATGCTAAGTAGAAGTAGAAGGTTCAAGATTTTTCTCATGTGCATGAATATACAAAGTTTCGAGAGGAATGGCAAGGGTGCACAGAGTGGTAGTTTCCAATTTGGAAACTACTGCTTTTTCCGAATCGGGTGGCGGATAACGGTCTTTAACTTGTCCGGCGCAACCTTGCGCGCATCGGAAAGGTAAATCTCATGATGGCGCCTTGAGTCCGAAATGTCATTTTCGAAGCCATTGTCGGCGATGAACTTGTCCATTGCAGCGACAGTTGCTGGTTCTTCATCGTATGAGCCAGAATGCATACACTGCACGCAAAGCCCTTCTTCGATTTCTAGAAATTCAACTTTCGAAAAGTCCATTTTCTTTTTGCGCGTTGCCTCGCCTACAGCCCAATCAAAATCGGCTTTGGTCACAAAGTCTGGCAGCCTGATGACAGAAATCCACTGGAAATTTTCCTTGTGGCCATAATCAATCCCGTCAAGATTTTCTTGCCACCAGAATCCTTCAAGTGGCGGCACCACGTAATCAAAGTAACCTTCGATTTTATGGTCACCTTTCTTGCTCATCTTAATCGTGTAAGCAATTCCGTACAAAAGTTCAATGGACTTTTTGTATTCGCCATCTTCTTCGTTCGGGTTGCCCTTGCCACGCACCGCGATGTAGTTCATCTTCGGGACGGCGACAATTTCGGGCTTGTCTTTCGGCATGTAGAATTCCTTGAATTCCTTCTTGAAATCAAAAGGCATAGTTACTCCTTGACGAACGACCCGATTTCCACCAAATTTCCTTCGGGATCAGCGATGTAGCAAGTGCGTTGCCCCCACGGCTCTGTAGTCGGCGCCATGATGCCTTTCGCTCCTGCGGCGGTGACTTTGGCATACGCCTTATCCACTTCAGCGTAGTTAGCGACACCCAATGCAATTTCGAAATGCCCGTTGACGCCTTTGCAATAAGCAAACTTTTGGCTTGTCATCTTTTCAAAATCAGATTTTCGGAACAGCAGGAACAAAGTGCCGTCTTTTTCTAGAAAAACATTGGTCGTATTTTCGTCTTCCTTGATTTCAAAGCCCAATACGTCTCTGTAAAAGCGGACCATCGTCGCCATATCATCAACAAAAATTCCAAAGCCCTCTAATTTCATCGCAAAACCTCCTTATGCTATATGCACAAATGTACACTATTTTAAAAATTTGTCAAGCCTTTCCATACAGAAAAAAGCTTGCAAATACTTTTTCAATCCGTATGGAGCGATTCTATTTTGATTTCAGACAACGCACGGAGTATTTGCTGGAGGGTCCTTGGATGCTGAATCCCTGACTGTCGCTGTTGTAGCTTAAGTTGAAATAACGGACATAGATGTAATCGTCGTCGGAGTTGGAAGTCTTGCTTTCTGCGATCCAAAGAGGGGCGTTTTCATGGTTGGCCGAGGCAAGGGAGAATCCATAAATATCTGTACCATTGCCACCAGCTTTCCAGCTGACTTTTGATTTAAGTTTTAGTCCGGGGTAGTCTTCAACTCCTGTCCCGACATGTTGAAGTAGTGTTTGAAAATCTTTCAATTTAGGCAGCTGCCATCCATCGGGGCAGATGCCTTGAACTGTTTCTGGCATTTCGCAGAAGGCGTGATTGCCGCAGTTCAGCCCTTGTTTCGAAAGCTCCACGGAATCAATGGCGGCGGTCCAACTGTAGAGTCTGCCGTAGATTTCGCAATTTTTAAGCGAGTCCTCGTAGCAGCTGCTACGGCCAAGAAGGCTGGGCGTAGTAACACTGTCTGCGTAGTTCAGATTCTGAGCCATCCATGTCTGGTCGCCGATGGTAATGGTCTTGTAGGATTGATTGTCTCGCGGGTCCGTTACTGTTCCGTAGGTAATATCCGGATTTAGCAAATCTTCCTTGGATTTGATAGGAGCGGCTGATTCATCCATAATGCATCGGACAGATTTGCTTAACATGTTGTCCTTGGCGCTGATTTGCACTGTGTCTACGCCTGCAGATAGGCGGAAGCATATATTTGCTCCGCTGGCAACTGATGAATTCGTCCAGTACTCTATATATGGAATTGTATCGTAAGTGAACGAAAAATTACGAGCGTCCAAATTTTCGGGAATGGCGCTAAAACCCACGAGGTCCGTTCCATCGCCTTCGTTCCAACCGATTAGGGACTTCAATGCTTGCGCAGTTTTGCCGTTGGAAAGCGGAGTTATGTAGCTGATTAATGTTTCCACGTCGGCGTGGCTTGGGAGGTGCCATCCTTCCGGGCAGGATTTCTCAGCGGAAATAATGCTGTACACTCTTCCATATTTTTCGCAAGAGTCCCGGGTTGTCTCCAAATCAGGATTTAGGTAAGTGTAAGCACAGGAATTGTCATGTCCTTTTACAACATAGTTGTTGTTCTGTGCCATCCAAGTTTGGGCTCCGATTTTTACGGTTTTATAGCTTTGCTGGTCGCGGGTGTCTAGAAATTCCCCATAAGAAATGGTGGGGTTGAAAATGCTTTCGGCCTCGCTTGAGGAACTTTCCTGTTTTTCGCTACTGAGGCTCTCCGTTGATGAAGAACTGGAGCTTGCCGCAGGCGTAGAACTCGAACTTTCTACTGTTGCATTTTTCTTGCTGGAGGACGATTCTGCGTTAGTATTGGAACTGGAGGATTCTTCCTCGGCAGAACTTAAAGACGTTTCTTCGCTGGAGGAAATCGGGTTGTCTTTGGCGCTGCTGGGATCGTCTCCGCAGGCAACAAAAAATGTGGCAAATACAAATCCGACGAAAAATTTTTTCATCATACGAAAACCTCCTAATCTATTGGAAAATATAAAAAAATGTTTTCTTAGAGTATATAGTTACAATTAATAGTGTTCATCCGATTATAATCCTTTCTTTGAGGCTTTATCACACCACGTCATATCCCGCATCAGACAAGACTTTCAGCGCTTTTTCGAAATTTTCGGCTTTCACAAGGATATAATCCGTATTGAAAGTGGATATCGCAAAAATTCCAACGCCGTTTTCTGCAAGAATAGCCGAGAGTTTCGAAAGGATACCTATAAGAGAAAAATCAAGTACACCCTGAATACGGAATCCTCGCCATCCATCATCTCGTTCAATAGTATTTTGGGGTACATCATCTGTTTTGCATACAAGGGATATTTCTTCGTCGGTATTGCCAATGAAATAAAAATCCTTACCCGTATCAAAATCACCAACGTCCGCTACTTTACAGACTGTTAGTTCGTGATCCAATTTCTTTATTACCATAAATTCAATCGTTTGTTAGAGTTTTACTTTCGTCGTTGACTATACTAAATACAAAAGATTTAGGACATTCGCCTCCCCAAATTAACTCCAGGCCAGTAGCACCATGCAATAACAGCGGGAATGAGGGACGAGACACATCGCAACCAAGTAAAATCATTGATACAGCTAAAACCACCAACCAGAGCGCGAAGGCTGTAGAGCACAACAATGGTGATGACTGCCATACGTGTCAAGGGCAAGCGCCGGATGTCGCCGGTGGCAGAGAGCGCATAAAGTCCAGCCACGCAGAATGCAAAGGCAAGACCGATGGTCAGGGCATACAACATCCAAATGTGGCCTGATACCATCTGATGCATGAAGTCTTTAATTCCATAGGCTTCGAATGCCTTGTCTAAAGCGAACAGGCAGGCTATATGACCAATGGCTATAAGAAAGTGGAGCGCCGCTCCGAATCGTAATTTTTTCATTTTTTATCGAAGTTCGTCAATCGCTTGTTGCAAATTTGCGAGGAATTTCCCAGCGTGAGCCCCGTCCATTTGCGTGTGGTGGAATTGGAACGAAACCGGCAATTCATAGCGGAAAAGAAGCTTCCTGTAACGTCCCCAAATCATGAAGGGGTTGTTGAAAATGCCGGAATTCATGCCGACTGCACCGTCGATTTCTGTATCGATAATAGCCGAAGTGCCAATGACCATGCTGTTTTCGGACAAGTCCCAATCCTGGCAACTTTCCGCCACGATTTTTGTGTATTTGAGGTAGTCGCGATTGAACGTCGCCAAATCTTCGGAATATGGGATGTCGCAAGAACTGACTTCGCCTTTGTCATTTTTCACGATTGTATTCACTGCAATTGAATCGTATTGCATGAGCTTGCCGTTGACCGGGAGCATATAAAATTCCTTAACGTTTGCCGCAGCCTTGCCGATGCAGTAATCCATAAGCATGTTGAACTTCAAACCGCGTTTTTTGCTAATCTTCACAAGCCTTGTGACATTCAGCGTTTTGAAAAATGTTACCATCGGATTCGGAGCTTGCATCCAAAACTCAAAAGCCTTAGCTCTTGTTGTGCTTTTCGGATCGATTTCTTTTGCCATAATGAATTTAGGTCACCTTAAAAATTTGCAGTCCGCCCCAAGAAGGGGCAGACTACGGATAAAGTTTATTCTATAGGAATCTGGATAACCGAAAGCCATTTTTCAGGGTCTTCTTGGTTCCAGGGCCCGTCGATGTAACTGGTGCGGGGTTTCCCTGCGATTTTGTAGCCCTTTTCTTCGATATAGCGGAACGCTTCGATGAACGACTCGTAGAAGCGCTCGTAGGGACCGACATGCTTCATGCAGAGCGCCTTGGGGACTGCCGGAATGCGCTTGAACTTGATGATGTCGCTATCAGTTCCCATTGCCACAACTTGTTCGCAGTATTCGATATCGACATCTGTCGGGGTGTATTCCTTGTTGTGTTCAATGGTAAAGCAATATTCGGGCTTGGGGCACTTGCAACCGAGACGCTTCATTTCAGGGCCGATTTTTTCGTAGCACATGGGGCCCAGCGCTTCGAAGTTAGGAATGATTTCTCGATGACTTGCCACGATGATTTCCGGCAGAGACTGGATGCTGAATTTATCCATTGTATTCATTTCCTTTAGAGAATTCTTCCAGTTGAGCAGTCGGTCGCGGCGAGCAATCAAAAGTTTCAGTTGCATTTCCGTTTCCTTGATTTTCTCTTCCATCTGGTGGATGCTCGGCGTGTGCGAATCGTCTTCGTACAACTCCTTGATTTCGTCCAGCGAGAATCCGAGATTTTGCAATTCGCGGATGCTTTGCAACTTCTGCATCTGATCGATACTGTAGTAACGGTAACCCGTTAAGTTGTCCACATCGTGGGGCAATAGCAGACCTTTCTGTTCGTAGTGACGCAAAGTCTTTACAGTCACTTGCATCAACTGCGAGAACTCTCCGATTTTGAGTTTTGTTTTGTAGTTTGTCATCG
>CAMJNF010000177.1 GCA_946407235.1 uncultured Fibrobacter sp.
GGCCCCTTCTAGGGGCAAAGCAAGCCACCCCTCTTAGGGGTGGCTTGTGACTTATCGGAATAGCGAGATAAGACAAAACTCTCACTTCGTTTCGGCTTTTGCCCTTCGGGTTACGCCTGCGGCGTAATCTCTAAATCGCCCGTAGTTCGCTTCGCTCTCGGGGCGATTTAGTGACGCCTACGGCGTCCGCAGCATCGGCTCGGTCATGCCATCCCGCAAGCGGTCTGTCGCGACGCTCGCCTCGCTGCTACTCGAACTCACTTCGTGAGTTCTTCATCTCGTACATTTTCAGAATAAGAAAAAGGACATCTATTTGGATGTCCTTTTTCTTATCGGAATAGCGAGATTAGACAAAATACTCACTTGCGTTTCGTATTTTGCCCTTCGGGTTACGCCTAGCGGCGTAATCTCTAAATCACTCATTATTCGCTTCGCTCATGGAGTGATTTAGTCGAACTCACTTCGTGAGTTCTCATCTTGCGGAATTTCAGTATAAAACAAAAAGACACCCTCATGGGTGTCCTTTTGTTTTATCGGAATAGCGAGATTCGAACTCACGACCTCTTGCTCCCGAAGCAAGCGCTCTACCAGGCTGAGCTATATTCCGTTTTGTTTTGTCTTGACGCTTCGTCGTTGACGCGCACAATTATAGTTAATTTCGATTGAGTTTTAAAGGGGTGAACGTGAAAAAAGTGAATTTTTTTTGATTATTTCTTCTTTTTTGCTGGTTGTGGGTGGGGCTTGCCGATTTTCATGATGCTGGAGCCTGCGTTGTCGGGTTCAACCTTGTAAAATACGACTCGATTTTTCCATTCGGAACGGACTTTGCGGTCGATAATGCGCTTGACGTTTCCGTATTCGGGGTTGCCACCACCGTGAATGACGCGCAAAACGCTGAGGCCTGCAATCAGCAAGTCGTCGATGCGGCGTTCGACGGCTTCGGCAGCTTCTTCGGAGGTTAAACCGTGGAGGTCGATTTCGTCTTCTGGGTTCGGGAGTTCCCAGGCGGCGGGATTGCGGCGCATTTTTTTGCCACGTGTGGCTCGCTGCGGTCTAGATTCGGCATCTGCTTCGGCCTGAATTTCGGCAAGTTCGTCCTTGTCTTGCATGGGGTGGTTCTTGATCCACTCTAATTGGAATTCTTCTTCGGCATTTAAAGGCATTGTAAATCTCTTTTTGAAGCTAAATATAAAAAAAGCTTTGCTTTCCTGTGTGTAAAGAGGTGACCCCGGAATAAATCAGGGGTGACATTGCGTTTGGCTTAGTGGGCTGCCGTGAAATTCCCGTGGTAGTTCCAGCTCCACTGTTCTGGGTGCTCGGCTATCCATGTTTCGATTTCGTGCGCGATTCCCGTGACGAGCTCGCTTTCTGATGGCGTGGCATTTTTTACGCTTTGATCGTTTAATCTGGCGGACGTCTCGCGGCCATGTTGTATATCGTACTTTGGCGGGTAGTAACTTTCGAAGCGGATGACGATGTGCTTCTTTTCGCTCCAGGTGCGGAATGTGACGATGCCTGCGCCCATTTCGTTTATTTTTTGCGGGAGGCGCAAGTAGAGCATGCTAGGGCGGCCGAACAGCGAAACCGTGTTCCCTTTGGTGTTTTTACCTTGGTCGATGACCATCGCGAGAATGCCTTTTGTGCGGAAAAGCTCGCGGATAAGGAGGCCTGTTTCGTCAGGATGGTATTCGGTCAGGTGCGCATCGCTGCGGAGGTTTTTGAGGACTTCGCGAAATGCTGGATCGCCGACGGAATCTGTAATGAGATGGACGTGTTCGCTGTAGCGGCAAAGTGCGCGGTGCATAAGCTCGAATGCTCCTTGGTGTATGCTGATTCCTGCGATGGGGGCATTTTGCTTGGCGCATTCGGCAATGGCGTCGCGGATGATGTGTTCGTTTTCGTAGACGATTCGCTTTTCAACGCTTTTGAATCGTGCGAGTCCGCGGTACGATTCTAGTGCGTTCCAGAATATGCCACGGAACGTATCGCACGCATTTGTCGTTGCAAGCGCATTTGGGGTTGGGCTTTTGGCATCGCGTGGCATCTTGTTAGTGCCGTTGCTTTTTCTTGCCTCGAATTCCTTCGCGGCTGCCAAGTGCTTTTCAACGCGCCCGTAGGCGCGCTTCTTGTGCAAAGCCTTGTAAATCGGAAAAACGACTGCAAAAAGAACCGCGTAAAACGCATCCGGCAAACGCAGCAGAATGTTGATTAGGAATTTGTATGTTATGACCTTGAACCGGCGCATTTCCATCAGTGCGTTTGAAATATGACTGGATCCTGCTCCTTCGAACCTAACTCAACTAAGTCAACAAGTTGACTAGTTTCGTATATCGACTCCGTTACACTTCGCTCAGGATGACAATTCCTAATTCCGAAATCCGAATTCCTAATCCTCTTCAAATTCCAGGATGTTTCTTCCGAGTTCGCGGTCGAATATGCTCTGCTTGAGGCCTTCGCCAGCGTAGCTGATGGTCGGCGAAATCTCGTACAATTTCTTCTCGTCGATTTTCACGTGCGCCTTGCGGAGCCAATCACGATGGAGTTTGCCAATCATGATGCGAGCTGTTTTCGGTGAATCGTTGCCTTCGGCATTCTTGACGGGGCTGAATTCTTCTTCGCGTACAACGCCGAACGGGAGCATGGATCCGAGCTGCGGGAAAGCATCAAAGAGGAACTGCTCGAACTTGAAGCACTTTTCGATGCCGCAAACGGTCTTGCGTGCGGTGTGCCACGGGAGCTTGCTTGTCTGCAACTTGCGGAGTCCGCTGATTTTAAACAAGTGAATCGCGATGTTGCCGCCGTCGAACGTGAGGCTACCATCGGCGTTTGTCATGTCGCGGAAATTTTCCGGAAGGTCGCTGTATTCGACAACGCCCGGCTTCTTGTTCTGGAAGGCGAAAATGCCAACTTTTTCATTCGGACCAGCCTTGTGCACGACCTTCGAGGCACTGAGAATCGTGCCTTTTTCGGCGAGCGCGCCAATGAATGCCGGGTCGCAAATGCGGCAGAGGGCGTTATCGACGCTGTAGAGGAACACGTATTGCACTCCACGTTCTACAAGCCAAGCGAGAGTCCCGCTCTGGGCGAGGGCGCGGAAGCAACCGCCGTTTCCATCGGGCACAAGTGCCAAATGGTCATCGCCATCGCGGACAGCCTTGCCATCAGCGGTGAGGGCGCAAATTGTACCTTGTTCAAAGAAACGGATGTCTTCGCGGTTGAGTCCAAAGAAATTGTTTTCACTGAAAAAGTTTACTGTCGCTTCGTGGTTCAAGGGGCTCGTCATGATGCACCACGGAATCGCGTGCCCAACGCGGGCGCCCAAATTGCGCAAACGTTCTGCCTGCAACTGGAACAAACTCTTGTGGCTCGGAAGCCCAATGTCGAACATGCCTTTGGGACCATCGAAACCAAGGCGGGAGCCTTGTCCACCGGCTACGAGGAATGCCGCGACTTTACCCTTGCTCAATAAAATCTCGCCGGTTTCTTTCCAAAAATCGTAACGGAGGTCGTCGGTGGCGAGTTTCCACGGCATTGGGGTGAGGTCGGCAGAAACGTTGTCGCTCAAGCTGGCCGCTGATTTTTCGGCATGCAAAGCTTTCAATTCTTGCCAATCTTGGCTCAAAATATCGCGTTCGAGATTTGCACGGGCTTCCCCCGTCAAAGTTTCAAGATGGGCCGCCAATTCTTGCTGACCCGCTGCATTCAAAGTTTCGATGATATTCATGTGGTGAAATATAGAATGTTGCTCAGATTTATTCAAAAGTAATAATTTTTTTTGAATCCGCATACGGATGTTTTTTATGTTAAATTTTGTCTGTAATAAGGAGAATATCATGAAAAAAATATTTTGGCTTTGCTTGTCGGTTGTTTCCTTCATGAACTTGATAGCCTGCACAAGTACGCTAGTTGATACCCGTGACAATCAAGAGTATAAGATCGTAACTATCGGGCGTCAGACTTGGATGGCGCAGAACCTGAATTACAGGTATGAACCGGAGGCTAAAGGAGATACTTCTAGCTATTGCTATAATAACATTGCAGATAGTTGCTCCAAGTACGGACGCCTTTATTTGCGGAATGCCGCTATGGACATGTCTGGGAGGATTCCTGGCAATAAACCCCTCGATTGCGATGGTCTTGCATCATGCAAAGTGTCGGGAAATGTTCGTGGAGTGTGTCCGGAGGGCTGGCATTTGCCCAGCAAAGCTGAATGGGATACTCTAATTACCGTTGCTGGGGGGCCGAAAATGGCTGCGAATGTGCTTAAGGCTCCAAGTGATTGGCTCTACAACGGCAAGGGAACTTGTGGCTACGGCTCGAACCTGTCCTTGTTTACGGCATTGCCTGCCGGCATAGGATTTGTTCATCATTGGGATGCTCCTCCTTATGGATCGGTAAAGTCTCTGGCGGCGTCCACAGCACAGGGCGAAACGACGTTCTTCTGGAGTTCAACAGAGCTTGAAGATCGCAAGGCGTATTTTATGTCTTTGAGTTCCTGTGATGATGATAGTACATTTACTTCTTCGGATATGCTTGGTAGAATGCAGCAGATGGCATTCATGTTCGAGTTGGCATTTTCCGTCCGTTGTGTTAAAGACTAAATTTCGATCAATTTCTAGATTAAGTTAAATGGTGTATTTGGGGATAGAAAGGAAAATTTATGAATCTTTTGTCTCTAAATGCATCTGCAGGGGTTCTTGCTCTTGCCATCCTTTTTTCTGCCTGTGCTGACGATAGCGATTCTTCTTCCAACGCGCCGGAGTCTAGTGTGGGCCTCTTGAAAGCCTGCAAGACGGGGGCCGCGGACAATTGTGTGTACAGCTCATTGACTGATTCTCGTGATAATCGTTCATACAAAACGGTCAAAATCGGAAACCAAGAGTGGATGGCCGAAAACCTGAACGTCAAGACGTCGGATAGTTATTGCTACAACGATTCTGCGGAATACTGCGAAAAGTACGGTCGCCTTTACGAGTGGACCGCTGCGAAGGAAGCCTGTCCTCACGGTTGGCATCTGCCGAATAAGGATGAATGGCTTGCCTTGTTTGCTTCCGTCGGGGATTCATCTTCTGCAAATTTGGACCTTAAATCGACAAGCGGCTGGATCGATAATTTGAATGGCTCGGATGCCTATGGTTTTTCGATGCTCCCTGGCGGATTCAGGGATGTCGGCGGAACCTACATCAATGAAAAACATGTGGCGTTTTTTTGGAGTTCTGTGGATAAAGATGATGCGTTTGCGTATTACTTGAGCTTTGTTTCAACGTCTTCTATTAAGCAAGGCGATTCCAGCATGAAACTCGATTACAAAAAAGAAGCGCTTAGTGTTCGCTGCGTCAAGGACTAAGTAATTCGAAATTGGTTCCCAACGTAAAAAAGCCCCGCTTTTGAACTGACCCCAAAAAGTTGGACAGTTTAAAGTTAGGATAAAACAGTGTTAT
>CAMJNF010000178.1 GCA_946407235.1 uncultured Fibrobacter sp.
CAAGCTTGCCTTCGTTTTCCATCGTCTGGCGGCTGCGGCGGAGCACTGCTTCGATACGAGCAAGGAGCATCGGCACGGAGAACGGCTTCGGGATGTAGTCGTCGGCGCCGAACTTGAGACCGTTAATGATATCGTCATCGGAATTCTTTGCAGAAAGGATGATAATCGGGAGGCTCTTGTCCTTTTCACGAATCTTGTCGCAAACGGTAAAGCCGTCCATGCCCGGAAGCATGAGGTCCAGGAGTACAAGTCCGTACTGTCCGGAAAGTGCTTCGGCAAGGCCAGTTTCGCCGTCAACAACGTGCTTAACGCGGTAACCGTTGAGCTCGCAGAGGTCTACGAGGCCTTCGGCAATGGCAATTTCATCTTCGATGATGAGGATGTTTGTGCTGCTTGTATTTTGTGTCATTCTTGGATACCTACTCTCTTCTAACCAACTTTTTTAATCTACAAAATTAAAGGGCAAATCCGCCACCGAGTTCAAATGCAAAGTTGCCGGCGTCGATATCGCTATCGTAGTCACCGCCGAGATAGCACTTGACGTTTGCATAAGCTGCAATCGGGATAATCGGGAGCTTGAAGCGGACACCGGCGAGCAAGTGGATGCCGATGCTCTTGTTGAGGCCTTCGTCCTTGGCGTAGTCGACAACCTGCTTGCCGAGCTTCTTGACGTATTCGTTTCTCTGATTTTCGTCAGACATGTCTTCTGGCATCGGGGTGTCCATGCTGTTCATGACGCCTTCCACAAATCTATTGTTGAGAATGAACGTGCTCCAGTGCATGGTGATACCGCCACCGACATACGGGCGGATCGGGAACAGCGGGATGGAGAACGGCTTGGTGACGGAGATGTCTGCGTTCATGGCGATGTACTTCGGGGTTGCCTTGGCAAACGGGGTACCGCCGAGTTCAATCTTCATCGGGATTTCCTTGTAGCCGACAGATTCATCGCCAGCCCAAAGAGAAGCGTTGTAAGAGGCGAACTGGATGTTGAAAGTACCTTCGATATCGATGAACGGGAGAATGTCAACCCATGCCTTGAAACCGAAACCCTGGATGTAGTCAAAGCTACCATGGCTGAATTGGAGTTGCTTGATGTCGTTGCCGTCCTTGTTCTTAAGAGGGGCCATTGGGGCCTTCTTGAGAGTCGTTCCAACGTTCGGGGTGTAGTGGGCGCCAAAACCGGCGATAGCGAATGACTGAGTAGCGAGCATCGCTGCTGCTGCAATGATCAGTTTGAAATTCATTTTATTGCTCCTAGGAATGTTTTTGCCTTGAAACTAAATAATTATTTAGAAAAAAGGTATTTACAATTCAGAAAATGATGCTTTTTCACCTATTTATTGTGCTTTATTTGACTGCTGGTACAAAGATGAACTTCTTTTCGCCTTTTTTCACGGGGATATTGCCAAAATTGAAAACCTGGACCGTGCTTCCGTCTTGGCCTTCGGCCGCGACACTGACTTCATGAGAACCGGGCTCAACCGGGATTCTTGTCATCTGGAATGAGTTGGGCAAGAAGAGTGCTATACGGAGGTCTGCCTTTTCGAGTTGGTCCTGTGCGATGTCCGTGCCGATGTTTGTGAAGAGGTTGAACAGGGCGTTGTCCGACTTCATGGCTTTTTTGGCTGCTTGGGATGCGATGGTGCGGAGAACGACTCGAATGGCCGTACGCGTCATGGTGTTTGTGAAGTCGTCCTTGAGGTTCATTTCGAGCTCCTTGTCGAGCGCCATGACCTTTTCGGGGCGGATGCCGGATGTTCCGTCTACGGAAACATTGAAGCGCTGGACTCTGCTCCTGAACGAGTGCGCTTCGGGAAGGGCGAATGCGATGTGGAATGTCTGGCCGTTGCTTGCCCCTGCGACAGGCGGAGCGCCGATGTTCGTGCTTTCCATTTTGCCTGTCTTTCCGTCTTTATAGGTGAGGTTCAGCATGCCGCCGTTCACGTATGTTCCAGACATCCTGAGTTCGGTGAGTATGGGGCCATGTCCAGCGTAACCGATGACGATGATTTCTTGTCCAAGGTCGTAGGCGGCTTTTGCCTTAGGCGTTTCTACGGAATTGTCGAGCTTGAGCGTCTTGAGGTCATCTTCGCGGTCGGAGCGCCTTAGGTTTTCGATGATAAATTCGCGGGCTTCTTTCGGGAGGTTCAGGATGTTTTCATCGTAGGCCTTGACCGTCTTGTAATAGGCAATGGCTGCTTCGTCCGGTTCGCCTGCCATTTCGTAAACGATGGCTGAGAGGTAGCGCAAAAATCCGTTGTCGTTGGTCTTGTCGTTGTCCTTCTGGTAGAGTTCCGTCATAGCCTTTTGGGCGCGGTTCACTTCGACCAATGCACCATCGATGTTCCTTTGGGCGAGGTAGTTCATGATTTGCATTTCGTGAAGGACGAGAATTTCGAAGGGGCGAGCCCTGTATGGGCGAATATTGTCGTTTGTGACAATGGCGGCTGCTTCGTTAGTTATGGAATGTGTGTAGAGGTCATCGTAAATCTTGTCGGCCTTGTCGAAGTTGGCTGCACTTTCTTTGTAGTTCCCGTTGTAGTGGTAGAGAACACCCAAGTCAAAGTAATAGAGGAACTCCGTCTTTTCACCGTAAAGATCTTCTTGTTGTTTTATGACTTCGGCGATGGTTGCTTCGCATCCCTTCTGCTCGAAAACGGGGGCAAGCGTCTCATACCGGGTCATGGACTTGTTGGCGCAGGCCGTAAAAAGGAGTGATGTGGCAAGGAGTAAAAGTAAATGTTTCATGTTGGTAAATCTATATAAAAAATGCTCGCGGAAGCGAGCTTGAGTAATTCGGAATTCGGAGTTCGGAATGAGGAATTAAAATAATCGCGGCGAAGCCACCAAATTAAATAATTGTACTTTCGTTTTACTCAAGTACCTAATGCTGGGCTCGGAAATAGGCTTGCAAGCAATCCTGCTTCACTCGCCCTATGCATTAGTCCTACTTCATACTTCCTAATTTCGAATTATGCGAAGGATTAGAACTTCACGCTGCTTTTAGCTACGTACTTCTTGATTTTCTTGTCGCCAATCCAAACTTTGCGGTGGCTCTGGATGTCGGTAAGTTCCATGTCGATCTGGTAGAAGACCACCTGTTCGCCACCTTCCTGGTCGATGACGGAGTTGATGGCACCCGTAAGCATGAGGTCTGCACCGATTTCCATGCCGGCGTCCTTGGTGGTTTCTTCGGTGGTGTTGCCCTGCTGGTCGGCAAGTTCGTTGCGGAGGTCTTCGCGTTCGTTGGAATTTGCAACGAATTCAGCCTTGCCAGAATTGATGAGGGCGCGTTCGATATCCTTGATGAACGTTTCGACGCGGATGTGTTCATGGCTCTTGTTGCGAACTTTTCCAATCACGACTGTCGGGACGGATCCCTTCTGTGATGCGAATTGGTTGTACCATGGACGGCCAAGGCAGTCGTTGATCATTTCTTCGGCAACGAGGCGGGAATCTGTATCGTTCCAGCTGCCAGAGAGATCTGTTACGGAATTGGCATCAAGACGGGTGACTTTCTTGCCGCCATCGCTGGCGCAACCGGTAAATAAAGCAAAGCTTATGCAGAGGGCGAAAAGCCAAATTTTGGACATTTTTTTCTCCTAGATTGGAAATGTTTTGTTATAAACATACAAAAAAAACATAAAAAAAACTCCCCAAAAGGAGAGTTCTTTGAAAAAAGTCGCTTTTTTCGAATTGCTATTAGCGTTTTTTCTTCTTGCCGGTTGTGGCATCGAGATGCACTTCAGCCGTTTCTTCGCCAACGACTTTCACGAGGGCTTCGGCGCTCTTGCGGTTGCTGCACTGGGCGCGGACAACGTGGTCACCGGCATCAAGATTGTGGACAACAAGTTCTGCACCATCGGTCTTGTCTGCCTGTTCGCCATCGACGAAGATGAGGCAGCGCGGCGGATTCGTCGTAACCTTGATGTGGCCCTTCGGAATCTTAGTGCTGAAGTCAAAGTTGTTGCGTTCGTCCTTGCCCGGCCAAATGTTCACGCGCTTGTTCACGAGTTCAAAGCCCTGGTCGATAACGACGAGCGTTTGACGGCCAGACTTGACCTGCATGTCCTTAATCGGGCTCTTGCCGAGAGGTTCACCGCCGAGGAACACGTCGCTGTTAGGCGGTTCGGTGATGATGTTGATGGTGGCAGCCTTGCCACGCGGAGGTGGATCTTCTTCGTCAGCGACAACGGTCGTGAAGAGGAATGCCATCATCAAGGCAAAAATATACAGCTTTTTCATGGGTTGTACTCCTGATTTGCATGTAAAAGAGTTAGTTCACTTCTAGAATTTAATTCTTTTTTTACAAGACAAATGTTAAAGTGCCGTAAAATGTACGTAAATATTAGGTCTATAATTGGTCTAGATTAACTACTTTTATGTATATGAAAGCTCTTTACCAAAAAATTCGCAGTTTACAAGGGAAAAATTACGGTCTTTACAAATCCTTGGCGGACAGGTCATGGGATTTTGGTGACTTTGTGCTGGAATTTCTCCATGTGCAGGGGGATCCGTATGCACCGGCATCCCGTGTGATGATAAAGTCTAGCTTGCAGATGCTTGGCTTTCCGAGCGAATGGGGAGGCTCTTTTGAGCGCCGCTTGGCTTTGAGTGATTTCCTTTACCGCAGGCTTTCTTCGCTTGTGCGTGAAAAATATCCAGATAGAGATGCTGCGGTCGTTTTTGATACTGCTGGACCTGAAATGCTAGTGCGAAACGCGCTCTGGGTGGACAATGGCGAGCTGCGTGCTTGTTTGCAGGTGCGCCTGCCGGGTGACGGCCGCAAGATCCAGGCGGAAGCCGCTGCTGAGATTTTGACGATGGTGCTCCCGGACTTGGTTTCGGCGGCGCTGTACAATTCGGGCGAATCGAAGCCTGATGGCGTTGAGCCTGAGCTTGTTGAACATTACCGCGTGCTCGCCGAGCGCAAGGAAATCCTGTCGCAGCTCGAGGAACGTGGACTTTGTGCGTTTGTGCCGGATGGAGCTGTGCTCCCGCGCGCATCGGGACTTAGTGAACTCCCGAAGGAAGGCGCTGTTCCGTTTACAGCTCCTGAAGAAATGGCTGTGACGCTTGTTGCCAATGGTCGCGAGGTTCGCGGCATGGGAATCCCGAAGGGAATCACGGTAATTTCGGGCGGGGCATTCCATGGGAAATCGACTTTGTTGCAGGCGCTCACAAAGGCCGTTTACCCGCATATTCCGGGAGACGGTCGCGAAGGCATTGTCGTGAGCGAATCGGCGGTGCGCGTGGGCGTCGAAGATGGCCGCAGCGTGCGTGGCACGGATCTTTCGCAGTTTGTGCGTGACTTGCCGGGCGGAATCTCGACAAAGAACTTTACGACCGCCTGTGCGTCGGGCTCGACGAGCGAGGCCGCGAACTTGATGGAAGCGATGGAAGC
>CAMJNF010000179.1 GCA_946407235.1 uncultured Fibrobacter sp.
TCGGTTTGACAGACGACGCCGCGTCAGAAGAGCAAGCTGCGAACAGCAATAAAATGACAATGTATAGGATACGTCCTTTCATAAAAGTTCAAGTTACTTCAAATTTGTCTTGAAGAATTCTTCCATCTTGTCGTAGGGAATTCTGCCGTTCACGTCGTCGTAGAGGTCGGTATGGACTGCACCCGGGATAATCAGGAGTTCCTTGTTGCCGACGGTCATGCTCCAGTTCTTGCTGGGGTCAAGCTTTGCGGGGACCTTGACCTTCTTGCCGGTCATCTTTTCGAATGCGCCTTCGCCGAAGTAGCGGCTGTGCGCCTTTTCGCCGTGGATGATGAGCACGGGGTTACGGATTTCGTCGGCATATGCGAGGAGCTTCGTGTTCATGAGCGAGGTGCCTGCGGAGGCGGCCCAGCCCTTGTTGCTGTTGAGGGAACGCTTGTGATAGCCGCGCGGGGTCTTGTAGTAGGCGTAGTAATCCTTGACAAAGTAAGGAGCGTCGTCCGGGAGCGGGTCAACAACACCGCCGGCCAGGTCGTACGTGCCGTTCTTGAAGTCCTTGGTGCGCTGGGCCATCAGAGCCTTGCGGGCTTCGTTACGGGCGTCGGCGTTGTTTGCGGAATCGAAGTAGCCGTTTGCGGATACGCGGCTCTGTCGTACATGGTCGAAGCGACGGTCGCCTTTACGCGGGTATCGATGCCGGCAGCGTTAATCGCCATGCCGCCCCAGCCGCAAATGCCGATGATGCCGATGCGTTCCGGGTCAACATTGTCGCGGGTCGAGAGGAAATCCACGGACGCCATGAAATCTTCGGTATTGATGTCCGGGCTGTTCATATAGCGCGGCTCGCCACCAGATTCGCCGGTGAACGACGGGTCGAAAGCGATAGTCAGGAATCCGCGTTCAGCCATGTGCTGCGCGTAAAGCCCAGAGGACTGTTCCTTGATGGCGCCGAACGGACCCGAGACGGCGATTGCAGGGAACTTTCCGTTCGCCTTGAGGCTCGTATCCTTGGGGATGTAAAGGTCGGCGGCGAGTTCAATGCCGAAATGGTTCTTGAAAGTGACCTTGGAATGCTCCACTTTTTCGCTCAGCGGGAAAACCTTGTCCCATTCGGTGGTGAGGTTAAGCTTGTTCATATCTTTCTCCGGTGCGGGTTGCGCTGTTTCTGTTGCTGGTTGCGTTGCGGCTATTTCTGTTGCGGGCTGCGCGGCCGGCTTGGCGGCACCCTGTGTTGCATTGTTTTCTTTTTCGGGGCTGCAGGCCATCATAGCACCTGCGGTGAGTACGGCAAATGCCGCAGTCAAGATTTTGGATTTCATGATTTTCTCCTATTTAAAATTTCAACTTATTTTGTCATGCCCGCCTCCGAGCGGGCACCTCCTTTTCCAAGAGGAGATCCCCGCCTTCGCGGGGATGACAGCATTGTATTAAACTTTACTTCCCATTGCGTACACTTTCTTCAAAAGCGTAGTGCGTTCCTTGACATCACCGGGATTCTCGGCGCCGGTGGCACAGATGCCGCCTTTAAATTTTACTCCATCAAAGCAAGCTATCCATCCGCTGATGCCGCGCTTTGCGATGTTCATCGCTTTCTTGTCGGTATCGGCTGCAGAAGTGAGCAGGTAAATCTCGCGGAACTTGTAATCGCTTACGTAAAGGGAATTCGCGCGATCAAGCATCGTTTTGAGCTGACCGCTCATTTCGTAATAGTAAATTGGCGTCGCGAACACGATGACTTCGGCCTTCTTCATCTTTGTGGTAATAGCGTTTGCATCGTCATTGATGACGCACTTGCCCTTCTTTTGGCAGGCAAGGCACCCCGTGCAGAAAGCAATCTTCTTGCCCCGCAGCGAAACGACATCCACCTTGTTGCCCGCCTCGGCGGCACCCTTTGCAAATTCCTGCGCCATCGTCTCGGAATTGCTCTTGGTACGCAAACTGCTCGAAATCACTAGAACGTTTTTCATTATAATCTTCCTTCGGGATTGTCATGCCCGCCTCCGAGCTCTTTGATCACTTAGTGCTTTAGCACTTAGTGAGCATGATCCGCGTATGGGGAGGGCATCTCCCTTTACGCTCATAATATAACTAATCCCCTATGCAATAGCAATTACTTATTTACTATGGCTTGCTATGCTTTTTAGGCATAATAACATAGGCAACTTTTGTAAAATACATTTGCAGTCGAAAATTTCGACCGCAAATATTCGATCTCTAGCGCATTTTTGGGAAAGGACAAGCGAGACGTTTTTATTCAAAATAAACGACTTCGCCGATTTGCGGTATGAGCATGGGCTCGTTCGATTCTTGGGCGACCACCTGTAATATTATTTTTTAAAGCTGTTAAACCATGCTCGTTCGTCAAAAGCCTTCTTCTTTGGAGCAACAGGTTCGCTTTCAGCTATACCAACAGGAAGAATACAAACAAGTTCATATTCCTCGGGAACATTAAGAATTCCGGCAATTTTATCGCATATTCTGTCGTCGTCTGTAATATGACCTTCATACCAGCAGCTTTGATACCCCAGTTCAACAATTGCAAGCAGCATATTCTCTATTGCAGCAGAATAATCCTGAACAGCAAAGCATTTGTCACGATATGCCGGAATTCTCTGAGTCAAAACACATATCATCGCGGGCGCAGTTTCTGCGATTGGTGGATCAATAACGGCGCGGATTTGCTTTAATACATCAATATCATCCACACAAATTAAACTTGTTGTTTGTTTATTGCACCCTGATGGCGCAACCAAACCTGCCTCCATTATTGTAGTAAGGTCTTTTCTTGGAATCCTATCTGGTTTATATTTTCCACGATAACTGTGTCTTTTTTTAATTGTTTCTATAGTATTCATATAAAAGCGATGCCTGTTTGTTAAATATAAAAATTTCCAAATCATACGATTGTCAAGATGTTCGTGCGATATTTTTCGAAGGGGAATGCCATCCCTCTCAAAAATCAACCTATGCCTTTTAGGCATATGCATACAATATAAGCAGGAAAATGCAGCAATGCAATTGCGCAAAAAATGTATATTGGCAAATATGCCAACCTCTTTCGATTTACTTCCCGTTGAAGATTCTGATTTGCCTTCGTTCAAGGCTTATGCGCAAGAGGCCTTTCAGAAGGGCTTCGAGGAACATTTTGGTAAATCGGAGCAGACCATTTTGCCCGAGAGGGACATCGACGCATCGCTATCGGCAAAGGGCGCAATCGCCTACAAGGCTATTCAGGACGGGAAAATGGTCGGCGGAGCAATCGTCAATATAAACAATGCAACAGGCGTCAATCATCTTGATTTTTTATTCGTACGGTACGGAATGCAAGGCAAAGGCATCGGGAAAAGGATCTGGTTCGAGATAGAAAAGTTCCACCCCGAGACAAATGTCTGGAGAACCTGCACACCGTATTTTGAACGCCGCAACATTCATTTCTATGTGAACGTCTGCGGTTTTCGCATTATCGAATTTTTCAATGAGAAACACCCCATGCCCGATTGTCCCGAAGATTTTATCGGTGACGGAAACGAAGGCTTGTTCGAATTTGAGAAGATAAAGGAATGATGTTCGCATGGAACTACGGACTCTTAAATATTTTTTGGCGGTGGCCGAGCAGGAAAGTTTTTCGCAGGCGGCGAACAACGTGCTTTTTGTGACGCAGCCGACGCTTTCGCGCCAGATGCAGGAACTCGAAGAAGAAATCGGGGCGCAGCTCTTTGTGCGCAGCAACAAGAAGACGACGCTTACCGAAGAGGGGTTGCGATTCAAGAAGCGCGCGCAAGAAATCATGGAACTCGTGAAGCATACCCAGAAGGAATTTGCCGAATCGAGCAAGGAAGAAATCGTGGGCGACGTGTATATCGGAGGCGGCGAGACGAAGGCCTTCAGCATTATCGCGGCGGCCTGCAAGCGTATGCAAAAGGAGCATCCGAAGATTTGCCTGCACATCACTAGTGGCAACGCCCAAGACGTGACCGAGAAATTGGACCAGGGGCTTCTGGATTTCGGGCTTTTGGTGGAACCAGTTGACAAGTCGAAATACGAATTCGTAGAACTCCCTGCAAGAGACACGTGGGGACTGCTCGTGCGCAAGGATCATCCGCTAGCAAAAAAGGGCTTTGCGACGGTCCGCGATCTTGAAAATATTCCGCTACTCGCATCGAGGCAGACCATGAAGATGCGTGAATTTTCAGGACAACTCGGGCGCGATCTGAATTCGCTCAACATCATCGCAACCTATAACCTGATTTATAATGCGTCCGTCTTTGTGGAACAGGGGCTTGGCGCCGCCTTCTCGCTGGAAGGTCTCGTGAATACGGGTGGCAAGAGCAAACTCGCTTTCGTACCGTTTACGCCGTTACGCACTAGCGGCCTCGTGGTCGTGTGGAAAAAGAATTCCGTATTCAGCAAGCCCGCCGCGCAGTTCCTGAAGTCATTGAAAGCGGAACTGGAAAAATAGGAGATTCCCGCTCGGTGGCGGGAATGACAGAACGTGAAACTAGAGAAATAATTTAAAGTTTTTGTTTATGCAAACGATTTTCAATCTCGGTAACCGCGTTGTTAATAATTATCTTGTTCAAACCGACAAAGGCTATATTCTTATTGACACTGGCTACGAGAACGGCTTTGCCCGTTTCCGGCGTAAACTTCAAAAGTGCAAGATTCAGCCAAGCGAAATCAAGTTCATCTTTTTGACGCATGCGCATGATGACCATGCCGGTTTTTTGAATAAAGTTCTTGAAATAACGAATGCAAAAGTGATTTTGCACCCCAAGGCAATTGAAAGGCTGAAATGCGGTCAGAATTCGTTCGAAGGCGGATGTTCCAACAGACTCGCCTATCTTTTTTGCCTGTTGCTTACACTATTCGGAAAGGGCGAACACAAGTTTCCACCCATCAAAGATGAATATTTAAAACGTTTGATTCCCATTGATTCGCTTGAGTTTCGCAATTTAAATTTGCCTATTCAAATCATCGAAACTCCCGGCCACACGGCAGATCACATCTCACTCTTTAAGGACTGTATTCTCTTTTGCGGAGATGCTGCCATGAACGGATTTCCGAGCATGAAGCGCAATATCATCTGGATTGAAAATTTGTGTGATTACAAGACTTCATGGGAAAAGATAATTGCGCTCAATCCAAGCAAAATCTACCCGTCGCATGGCAAGCCTTTCGACGTTTCTGACATGAAGAAATACTTAAAGTTTATTGATGGGATAAGGCTTATAAAATTGTCTAGAGAATGTTGAACTGTAGCAATTATAGTGCGCTATCTAGCGCCATCATGAGCGTGAAGCCGACGGCGAAGAGGATGGTGCCGGCGTCAAAGTGGTCGCCTTCGCTCACTTCGGGGAGCATTTCTTCGACGACAACGTAAATCATTG
>CAMJNF010000180.1 GCA_946407235.1 uncultured Fibrobacter sp.
CGATACCCTGCTTGTCGAGAGCGTCCTGCATGGCAAGGCCGTTCATCACGGTGCCGAGCATGCCCATAGCATCGCCCTGAGCGCGGTTCATGCCACCAGCAGAAGCGGAGATGCCGCGAACGAGGTTGCCGCCGCCAATCACGAGAGCAACTTGCACGCCCTGCTTGACGATGGAAGCAATTTCGGAGGCCATGTCAGAAAGAATCTGATTGTCGATGCCGTGGCCCTTTTCGCCTGCGAGGGCTTCGCCACTGAGCTTGAGAAGAATGCGTTTGAATTTCATAATTTTTAGTTGGAAGTAGGAAGTTAGAAGTAGACAGAAAAAACGTTCCCTAATAACGTCCTATGGTTAAAGGTTTATGTTCAGGAGCACCTTCGGCGGTGTCATGCCCAGCATAGACCGAGCATCTCCTTTTCATTCAAAAGAAATGTAATAAAAATAGGCTATGACTAATATTAACAGTCCTTGCTTTTTTCATACGAATCTCCTTCTTACCGTAAATTAATGTATTTCTAAAAATGAATTAAACGGAAGGGATGGTTTTATGAGCAACAAGATTTTACCTCTTAGCTTTCTTTTATTGATGCTTCCCACGATGCTTTTTGCCGACATCGTGTATCAAGGGAAAAGGGTTCAAGCATGGCCCGAAGAGGCTAGACCCAAATTCCATTCACACGCATCGCAAGTTCGAGCGCTTTCCAAATCAACAGTCACTCAAACGCAAAGCCACTACGCGGCGCCCAAGGGCAAAATTTACAGTTTGACGTTGCTCGTCGATTTCTCGGACAAACCAGCTCCCGTCACTGTTAGCGATGTCGAAGACTGGCTCAACAAAGAAGGATTCAACAAAGACGGTTGCAACGGCTCCGTACGCGACTATTACTTGGACGTTTCCAACGGGCAACTCGACCTCACCAATGAAGTCTACGGTTGGTACCGCGCCAAGCACCCTAAATCTTGGTACGAAAATTTGCAAGGATACACGGGATCGGACTCGCTCATGAAAGAAGTGTTCAATTACTTCGATCCGCTGGTTGATTTTTCACGTTACGACAACGACAAAGACGGAACGACCGAAGCCATCAACATTGTCTATGCAGGTGCCGGAGAGACTTGGGGACAAGGGCTTTGGCCGCATTCTGGATGGTCCAACGAAAGGCGTGATGGAGTAAAGCTCACGCACCACCAGATGACAGACATGCCGGGCAAGTTTTCCATTTACGTCTTTGTGCATGAATCGGGACACATGATTTTCGGCTGGCCAGACCTTTACTGGTACGGCGATTACTGCACCATGGGGAACCGCGCACATGACTTAAATCCGGTTGCGATTAACGATTTTTTCCGCGCAGACCAAGGATGGATTCCGTTCGTAGACGTGACCAGCGATGACATAAGCAACACAACAAGTCTTGAAACAACCAAGCCAAACGAAGTTTGCTATCGCTACAAGAATCCGGCAAGGCCAGACAAGGAAGGGCTGGTATGGTCATACGTGCGCAACACGGGCCGCAACCAAGTGCTAAAAGGAAGCGGACTCTTGATGCAGCACTACGATTTTTCGATCGAAGGCAACTCCGCTTCGGACAAACTCGGATTGAGAATCGTACATGCAAGCGCTGCAGGCAAGTCTAACGACAACGTGACCGATCAATGGCCGAATCCTGGCAGTACCGCAAATACATTCTTCAAAAGCGGGACATACTCAGAATTTTCAGACGACAAATACCCCGCCATCCGCTGGTACAACGGTTCCAAAACGGGGCTAAAGATTACGGACATCGGAACGCCCGGAGAATCGCTCACGTTCTGCTTAGGCGAGAAATGCACTGCACAGGAATCATCAAGTTCAACAGGAATGGTGTCGAGTTCGTCAAGTGCGCCGAAGCCCGAAAGCAGCAGCGCCATCGAAATGAAAATCGAGAAAATAGCTCTCGATGTAGCGCTTCCACTAGACAACAATTATGCTTATATCTCGCTAGACCTGAAAGGTAATGACGTTGCAAAGATTTTGGGCATAAACAAAAACGAAATCGCAGATAAAGTCAAATTCTACGGCGTAGAACCCGACGGATCGCTCAACAGCCGCACCACCGGCGAAGGGACCGGACACTGGTTTGACAAGGACGGCAAAATCGTCGCTTGGGATCCAAACGGCACCAGCATCATTTATTCCAATGTTGATCTTACGACGATGACAACAAAAATCGGACACATGCCGAACAAAGTGAAAATCGGAGATTCATTCACTGTGCGCCAAGCGATTGTTTACGAAAGCAAGCAAGTCACTTTTGAAATTACGGTCACGATACAGCAGAAAACGACAAGGATTTCAAACATCCGCAGTTCAAGACGTGGCTCACCTGGAAACATGATTTTCAATGTGCTCGGCAAGCCCGTCGGTCAAAGAACAGAATCGGGCGAAATGCCCGACCTGCCTAAAGGCGCATACGTAGAAATGGTTCAGTAGAATTCAAAACGCAGGCTATATGATATGAACTAAAGCCCGCGTTTTTTTAGAAGAAAACTTCATGAACATTCTTCATTATACACTTGGACGTCATATCGCCAAGAGATTGCCTTGCGGCAGCACGGAATAAGCAGCGAATCATCGTCTTTCAAGAAATACGCATGCCGCTTGCAGCACATTGTAGCCAAGTGCGTACAATACCGAGCCGTATCTCGCGTATGGTGTTTCATGTGAAAGCACGAAATCACAAGCAACCGATTTTCGACCATGGCTTTCCATAATTCGCCACTATAATAAGCAGGAAGCGAACATCCACGAAGCCAAACCGCAAAAGCCCCATTCGCAAGAGCAACATCCAAAATCCGCTGTTCCGCTTTAGAATGGAACGTCCCCACAAGGCACCGATGCGTTTCGCCCATCTCAGCCGCCCATTGCACAAGGCGACAATCATCCACATCAAAATGCCGCGAAGCGAACACACTGATTTTCTCTTCGGGACCGCGCCAAAGCCGCATACTCCCATCGCAATTCACACCAACAAGTTTAATACGATTCATGAAACTCCCCGAGAAACAATAGCCAAAATATCTTCCTTTGAGCAAGGAAGTAATCGTCCCTTTATCCTTATTTTGAAGGTGAATATATTAACTCTGGAGCTAGCACTAAACAGGTGAAAGCCCGGCAACGCTCTAATAAACCGGCGTGTCTATAATATACCAAAGGGATTTTTGCAAAGCAAGGGGTCGAGCTGCGGAGCATTGCACCAACAGAGTTTTTAGGCGCAGCACTCCCCGATTTACCCAAGGGCATATATCGAAGTAGTGAAATAAAGACGGGCGAATTTAGAAAATGTAAGAACAGCCGCCTTCTAGATTCCATACATGTTCCTTGAACGCATTGCCAAAGTAAACATTTGCTCCTAGAGACGCTTGAATATGTTCAGCAAACAAGTAGCTTACCCCAAAATAATGAGAAAAGATATATGGGAAGTCAAATGAAAATTGATTACCCTTTAATTCATTATACAACCAAGGAGAATAAGCGGATAGTGAATAAGACAACGTTATATCTTTATACGGGAAAAAATTCAAGTAAGTTCCAAAGCCACCATTAAATTTCCATTCGGAACAATCATCGCAATCTATAGTTCCTTTTGAACTAGATCCAGCGCCTGCAAAATTAAATTGATCTATCACATAAATGCTGTAAGTCGAATAGGAAACTTTCGCGTACCCTAGTGAAAGAAAAAGACCCCATTCAAAGAAACTCTTGTTTATTCCTCCAGACATTCGAGCATACGGATACGGGTTTAAGCCAAAACCAATTCCACCAACTAAGTCTTTTATTTTGGTGAAATAATCTATTGATACCGTAACAGGGAATGTTTTTAAATCGTAATAAATATCAGCTGCTACGGGAGGCAGATTATATTCATAACTGTCAACAGAATCATTTTCAATTCCATGTAAATGCAATTTTTGGTTCGTGTAATTTCGAATGGATACATTCGCCTTCCAAACACTTGAATCCCTTTTCAATGGCAAGCCTGAGCCAACATACGCACTCGGGACCATAGCATCAAACGATCCCTTTTCTACTTGCACATAGCTACATCCAAGAAAGAGAAACGAAATCAAATAAAATAAGCAAATACATTTATTCACAATGGAAATATACATAATTATAAAGACATATTTTTATTTGCCTTTTGAACACTTTCCCCGTAGATGGCCCTCTTTTGAATATGTTGCCAAAACCAAGCTCTTTACTTATGTTCTTCATAGAGGTTTAATAAGCCATATGTATAGTATATGTTAAGGATTCAGAGGGATTCGTATTTAAGAAAAAAAATTCTGAGGTTGCTGGCGGCGAAAAGATCATCTCCGAAAAAGATTACATGAAGAAATCCGGGCTCGCTTTATACGAGAAGAAATTCGGACATGGGGGCGCTCGCTGAATTTTGCAACTTTGACGAGTCTCGCCCTAAAAGCGAATTAACTGCCGAAATTAATGAAGCACAGTCCCACGCTCTACTGAAAACTTTTGTCAAAAACTGAAAAAGTTTTCACTATACTGAAAACTTTTGTTATTTAATTCCATTCGCGTTGCTGATGGCATTTTTGACTTAACGCACAACTTAGAGAATGTAGTCTATAATGAGCTCCTATACAGGGGATATTCTCTGAGCGTCTATTCCGGAAAACAAGAGATTGACTTTTGCGCCCAAAAAGAAAACAAGAAATACTTCATTCAGGTGGCCTATTCCGTAGCGGAGCGTTCCACTTACGACCGAGAAATGGGAGCATTTGCAGACATAGACAATACACACGCAAAAATACTCATTTCCAATGACGATATTGACTATTCCTCTAGTACAATCAAACACATCAAACTAAAAGACTTCTTGGAAATGGACGATTTATAACGTTTCCAAGCCAGGCGATGCGACCTTTGGACACTTAGCACTTCAGTGCTTATGTGTACATGGGCACCTTTAGGAGGTCTGGCGTTTGAAGCCCGCACGAGAGGGTGATGGAAGACCCGGCGGGAATGCTTTGATGCTGTACGAGAAGGAGGTGCCCGCTCGGTAGCGGGCATGACATTGTAAGCCGGGGCTGCAATCAGGGGGACAACTGCTTAAGGCGAGTATCACGACAGGCCGTTTACGGACTGGCATGATTGAGCCGAACATTTGGGACTTTAGTCCAACCCTCCCCCACCTAGCCAAAATCAAATATTACAAAAATATTACACAAAACTTAAAATGGAGTTATTTTCAGTCTGTTCGGATTACATCTGGAAATCCGTCGGGCTTAATAATTTTATCTTGTAGCTTGTAAAATTTTGCAGAGTAGCAGGATTTTCAATTAACCGTTAAATTAAAACACTAT
>CAMJNF010000181.1 GCA_946407235.1 uncultured Fibrobacter sp.
ACAACCTCCAGGAACACTCCATCGTGCTCATCCGCGGTGGTCGTGTGAAGGACGTTCCGGGTGTTCGTTACCACATTATCCGCGGTACGCTCGATACCCAGGCCGTCAACGGTCGTCAGAACGGTCGTTCCAAGTACGGTGTTAAGAAAAAAGGTGCCGCTCCGGCCAAGAAGTAAGGAAAGGAAGTAATCTATGTCTAGAAGAAGAAAGGCTCTCCATCGCTCCATCCTCCCGGATCCGCGTTTCCACTCCACCCTCGTTACCGAACTCGTCGGTGTCGTGCTCAAGCAGGGCAAGAAGACCATCGCTGAACAGATCGTCTACACCGCTCTTGACCAGCTCGACAAGAAGGTTGAAGGCAAGGAATCCGCTCTCGAAAAGTTCGAAGCTTGCCTCGAGAACATCAAGCCGCGTCTCGAAGTGAAGTCCCGCCGTATCGGTGGTGCCAACTACCAGGTTCCTATGGAAGTTGCCCCGGACCGCGCCAAGGCTCTCGCTCTCCGCTGGTTCCTTGATGCCGCCCGTAACCGCAACGAACCGAACATGGCTGACCGCCTTGCTGCCGAACTCGTTGCTGCCAAGAACGGTGAAGGCAACGCTGTCCGCAAGAAGAACGACACGCACAAGATGGCCGAAGCCAACAAGGCTTTCGCCCACTTCCGTTTCTAATTCTTGTTTAGCACAGAATTATCCTAGAGAAGGGCTCGCTGTAAACAGCGAGCCTTTTCTGTTTTGTCTTAAGCTCATGAAAAAAACATTACCTTGTATGTTTTTTGAATAAGGGATTATATTTGTGCAGTTTCACAGAATGTGTTAGGGAAATATGACATGAAAAGCCACGATTTCAATCAATTATAAGAGTACTATAGGTTTATTCTTTTTAGGGGTAAGCTCCCTAGATTTTGATAGAAATAAAAATATCATAAAATCGGTTTCGGGATACGCAGAGAAGGGAAGCTGGATTTCATCTGGGAAGAAAATATTCAGATAATAGAACGGCAACTCCACATGACTTGATTGACTTTTATTTAATTCCAAAAGATTCGACAGTTTCTTTGATGCCGTTTTGTGTATATTTATGATTTGAAATATGTACAAAAAGGCGTTGTTGACAATAAATTTGCTTGCCGCATTTGCTTCTGCGGCTATGATTCGCTTTCCGCAGGGGGTTAAGGACATTTTCCCATGCTATGAACCTCACGGTCATTTTTGCAAGATTGCGGATTACGCGAGTTTCACGACAATGCCGATGGATGGTGTTTTGGAATTTGTAGAGAACAAGGTGGATTGTTTTTATGGCGAAGGTCATGCGTATATAATCGCTAGGAGCAATGCTCCGGAACAGATTCGCGATAGCGTTTTTGGGGGAAGTAAGTCCCGTTGCTACGATGATAACATGAATTGCGGCAATCTTGGTGAAGATGTGGAAGTGCCTCGTTATACAAAAAATTCGGGACTTTATTTTTATTCGTGTAAGAATTCGAAGGCGACGGCCAAAGGCTGCAAGCCTGTGGAAAAGGGAATGGAAATTCTTGTAACGGACGATTTAAAAATATCGAATCTGTCACGAGATGCCTTGTTATACTATTTCAAGGCGAGCCAAAGGAAAAGTTTGGATTCCTTGATGGCCTGGCTTTTGAAAAATCATAGATTACAGGACTTTCACCAGACATTGCCGTGGGGCTTGAAAGATGAAGATGTCGTGAAGGCGGGGAATACCGCTGCGCCCAGGTGGACGGGAATGAATTTCTATTTGCGGAAAAAAAAGATCGAAAGTAAATCTTATAAACGGGGAAACTTTTCTTCTTTTGCTGACGTAATGAAAGCCTGTAAGGACTGGGTGGTGGCACATGAAGCTCCTTAGTATTTGCACAGTCTGTCTTTGTTTTGTTTGTGGAGCGTTTGCAGAAACGCCCCGCATTGCGGAATACTGCGCCGAAATCCTGAACGACAGTACGTACCGCCCCCTGCTTATCAAGGACTTGAACGTGCCTATAAAAGAATGGAACTATCCGAAGAAGATTCCTTGCACGCAAACCCCGTGCGATGCCAAATGGGAAACGGAAAGCAAACTCTATTTTCCGAATGATATCCGTTGTCAGAATGGCAGGCTTGTTGGCGGTCTTTGTGGTGGAGGCGGAGGCATTAGAACCTGTGTACATTGCCCGTATCACCCGATTGAACTTGCACGATTCGAGAGCGTGAAACTGTACGGAAGTAAAATGAATGGAGGCGACAGATGCACCGGTGATCGGTGGTATTTGCGCAACGCTCGTGAGACCCTGAAGACTTTTTATGGCAAGACATTCAGGGGCGAGTGGACCGGAGAGTGGGACGCTAACGGCAATGCGGAACTCCCACAGATGAAGGTCGATTTTTCGGCAAAGCTCGTGGGCGAGTGCAGCGAAACCATTCCCGCTCTGGACTATTGCGTGGCGGGCGGCAAGGATGCGGAACTTTATCTGTTGAATCGTTACGACAATTTGCCGGAGCCCCGTTTTGTCGAGAAGAACGACAAGATAGATTGCGAGGGGGCGATGCGCGTGGAAAAGTCGTACGAGATGGATTTCGGCAAGTACGGGAAGCGCCTGCTTTCGCACTTTGTAGAAGAGGATACTTGTCATGCAACAAGCAAGATTGCGGTAAAGGTCTATATGCCTATCCCGCAGCATATCGATGCTCAAGCCCTCAAGGGAATACCTGCAAAGAGTTTGTATGGGAAAACGTTTTTCGTGACATCAAAAAACTCCCTGACCTGCAATTTCGATACGGTCGAGAGGAATGTTCGTTTTAGTGTGCGTGTCGTGGGCAAGTGCGGCAAACGCGACATGCAGGGCAAGAAAAAACTGAACATCTTTGAACTGGAACAGGTCGAAGATGTTAAGGCTTATGGGCACTCTATTGCGGGATATTGGAAAAAGTGCGGTGAAGAATACGTCTGCCCGACAAACTGTATCGAAGTGAAGGACTTGCTAAAATGAAACGTCTGGGTGTCTTGTTCTTGCTTTTGGCTTCGGGAATCCCTTGGGCGAAGGGGCCTTCGACGGCACATTTTTGCGTCCAGTATTTTTCGAAGAACGATAACAGTTACGAAATGGTAATCCGGCTTGTAGGTGGGGCTGTTGCCGATAGAAAATGGAAATGGCCCGATTCGCTTGCTTGCGGCAATGCTTTCTGGAAAAATGATTTTACGCTGGATCACAAGGGCGAACGGATTGAATTTAAGGGAGATTACAAGGATGCCCCTAGTGGGAACGTCTGCAAGATTTGCACGGACGAAGCCCGCTTGCGGAACAGCGCCGTGCCGGCACCGTCTATGGATAAACTAAGCGCCTACGGATATTACACCTCGCACGAAATTTCCGAGAATAATAAGCACCCAATCGAAAAGTCCTTTGTCGAGGATCTTTACGGGAAAAAGTTAAAGGTGGAATGGAAAAGTTCGCTTTCGTGTTCGTGCCCCAAGTATGAAACTTCTACCCTGAAAACAAAGCTGAATGTGGTGATTGACGGGGAATGCGCGCCTGCTTCCGCAGATTCGGTGAGCGACGATGAGGGGGAATGGCTTGGTGGTTGTTCCTGCTCCGGGGGCGAGAAATGTGTTTCGGATGACGACGCGAAAGAAACGAAAAAGGACACGGTGCTTGCGCCGGGAATGTTCCCCTGCTATTCTTTTTATTCGACCTACGAACATCCAAAAGTGAATTATTACGGAAGTTCTAAAGTGATGAATATGGATGGACACCCCGAGGGAAGGGGAACGAGTCTGGGCTGCTTCAATATTCAGGGCAAAAACTACCTGGTGCTGGGTTCCAACGTGCCCGGTCAAATCCATACCGCTTATGATGACGAGAATTATAATTATTGCTATGACAGCGTGAAAAATCTCAAGCAAAAGAAGCGGGTGGAGACTCCGTTCTATTCTTGCTATGGTGGCAAGTCATCGCCGAAGGGGTGCTTGCCCAGTGAAAAAGGATTCGATCTCGTATTTGATTCTAAGGGTAAATTTACCGGCAGGGAATACGACGGAGAAAAAATGAAGGATATCCTGTTGCCGTCGAACGTTTCGGAAAAGGTTCTGGCTGAAATCGGCGATGATGCCGCACGGAAGACGGCGGGTATGGCGTTCTATTGCGAGGATGAGAGAGCCAGCTACAAAAAGTTTGTACGAAGCCAGTTGCATTCGCTGAAAGAAGCGCTTGACGAATGTAATGCGAGAACGGATTCGGATATTTGTGGTGCGATACGCACGAAGAAGGATTCGATTCAGGCCGAAGAGGCCCTGCGTCAAAAAGAGTGGGAAGAAAAGCACCGCAAGGAAGTCGAAAAAATTGAAAAAGAGAAGAAGGCTTTCTACGATAGCGTGGAGGCTACCAAGAAACGATTGGAAAAGGATTCCGCCTTTATCAAGCTGAACCAGGCCTACGCGATTTTCAAGCGTTATGAAAAATTGAAGTATTGGGATTTGGAGGGCAAGGAGATTGCCAACCCCGATTCTGTCCATCCCCTTGAAATAGCGCAATATAAATGGGTCGTAAGCATAGAGGATTCGGCGAAATATGCAAAGGTGATGGATTCCATCAAGACGTTGAATAGTCCGTTCTTTGAACGGATTCATGAACGCTCCGAGGCCATTTGCAAGGGAAGGCCTGCGAAGAAAGGTGTACAGAAGGAATTGAACGATTTACTTTTGGCATGGTACAGGAAAGAAGGCGGAAAGGATTATTTTGTAGAAAATAGGTCTGTTTCTTATACGACGGAACCCTGTGGAGTTGACAAGAATCTTTCGCAAACATTCGGCATGGTTGTGGAGACGGGCTGCAAATATACGACAATCGATACTTTCTGCGTTGATACGAAGGGTGCGGATTTCAAGAGGTTGTTCTTGACAAGTGAAGACAGGGGTGCCCTTGACGTGTTTTCGGGTTGTGACCGCTGGACAGGGACCATGAAGAATGAAGAAGACAGGTACAACAAAACGGAATTTTTGCCGATAGAAACCAGCTTGAATGAGTTTGATATGTGTTTTGATTATGGTGCGGATGGGCTTGGTGATATTTATCTGGATTTAGAGAATGGGGTGGCGACTGCGTCTTGGAATTGCTTTGAGCACCACTTCAAAAAGATAGACGGCGTCTGGAAATACGATGACACGTCCGTAACGTGCTGGCATTGATTTGTACATCATTTTCAATCGCTCAATTCTGTTCACATTTTTTCAACTTTTTTTCTTCCTACTGTCTACTTCCTACTTTCTACTTTTTTATATTTAAGGCACAAAAATTTTCACACTAAACCAAAAGGCTAAAAAATGGCTTCTAAAATCAAATCCGTTGTT
>CAMJNF010000182.1 GCA_946407235.1 uncultured Fibrobacter sp.
ACGGCCGGTCAGTACCGGCCGCCCATGGCTCGCAGCCCCTTGAGCGGAACGCCCGAGGGGCCCTTTCCTTTTTTGTGCACTCCCGCGCAATCCCGCTCCAGCTCTGTCATGCCGGCCCTGAGCCGGCATCGCCATATGTTTCCCCCGCGACCCCCGTTCCCGCACTGTCGCACCGCACCCGTTGCGGGGCCGCCATTCGCGCCCCGCGTGTCCCGCGTATCCCGTGCATCCCTTGGCTGCGCGCATTTCTTGACAGCATAGGTATTCTCGGATCGCGTACGCGCCAGCTTTCCCGTGCGCATCCCTGATTGCATACACATCCCCGACGGCATACACTTTCCGCTATAAATCTCTAGCATCTAATGGCTATTAACTAGTAACTCATAACTAGTAACTTATTTTGTATATCCCATACAAATGACTAAACGTTTCGCATACATCCTGTTCCTTTCCCTTTTTCTCCTTGCTTCTTGCAATGAAGAGAAAAATGAATCCAGTCCCCTGAAATCGGATGAAATACTCCTCGATGTTAATACTGAAAATTATGCTTTGAATGGAAAAATCATTGGCAATACGAGAGAGGACATCTATCGAAGTGAAGAATTTTTTATTAAGTCACTCGATGATGAATTAAAAAAATTGAAATTGCAATTGGGCGAAAATAATATAAAACACATGATTCGTCTCAGCGAAGATGTTTACTATAGCGAGTTCATTAAAGTTTTGCATACTTTTCGAATGAATGATTTTGAGCCTGTTCGCTACACGATTGGTGCAAATGCTAGTGAAGTTTATTCGTTAGAATTTTCGAATGACCTTATAAAAAAGCTTTTTGAGGATTGTTGGTCACTTAGACAGTTGCACGAACTTTATTCACTTATTTCAAATGGGGGTGAAAATTATTTGAATTCCTCAAATAAAAAAGACCCTCAATATATGTCCTCAAGGTTAGAGTGCATCCGCAACTACATGAATTTATCTATTCTTTTCCCTGTAATAAAAACAGATTATAAGTACAGAGTTGCCTTTTACGAAACGTAATCGATTCCTCTCCAAGTATATGGATTAAAAACAGAGGATGAATTGTGGAATATTCTGAAATCAGTTCGTGAAAATGGAAACTTGCAGAATAAAAAGGATTATGACATTTTGACTATTTGGGTACATGATTTGGAAAATCCAGATGTTACAATGAATCAGGTAGAACCTTTAATCAAGGAGGCTACCAAATTAGGCTATCGGTTGTATTATGCTTATATTGAATAATAATTGTTGTAATCGTTATACGTGTTCCATCTTTGAATATTCCATTTTGCTACATGGACAATATGTCCAAAGAACCTTCTTTTTTGTACTTTGCTCTTATCGCTGATGTTTGTACATTATAGAGCGTAGGCGAGCGATGTTGCCCTGCCTAGGGTGTGAGGTTAAGAACATGGAAAACAAAGAAGTCGAAATCAGGAAGATTGGGCCAATTGTTGAGACCGTCTGGGGCGTTCTTCTGTTGGTGTCTAGCTTTGCACTGATTTTTATCGGTGGCTGAATATGATCAAAATTTAAAGAGAGTCCGTTGTTGTTGGAAACGGACTCTTTTTTTGGCTTGTAAATGCAAAAAGGCGGCCCTGAGGGTCGCCCATGTTTTTTTAATGTCTTCCGAAGCGGCGTGTCTTGCGGAATGGCTTGTCGCCAAAGCTACGTTCGTCGTGGTCCTTGCGGAAGGGCTTGTCTTCGAACTTGCCGGGCTTGCGGTCGGCGAATTCGCGTTCACGGCGTGCCTTGCGGTTCTCGAACGGCTTGTCTCCAAAGCAGTCGCCACCTTCGCGATTCTTGCGGAATCCACCACGGCGTTCTTCGTCGCGGAAGCCTCCCTTGCGGTCTCTGTGGAAGCTGCGGCGTTCTTCACGGCTCGCGTGCGGTCTTGTTCCCGGTGCGGGGCCCTCGGGCGGTTCGTCGGTCATCACGCGGAAGCGGGCATCGTTGCCGCGGATGGTCATTTCGGACAGGATGTCAAGAACATCTTGCGGTAGCGTTTCCGGGAGTTCAACGGTACTGAACTTGTCAAAGAGCTTGATGCGGCCGATGTTGCTGCTGTTGATGTTCGCTTCGCCAGCAATTGCCCCTACAATGTCGCGCGGGGTAACGTGGTCAATGCGGCCAACGCCAAGATAGTAGCGCAAGTAGCCTTCTTCGACTCCGTTCATGCCTTCTTTGCGTTCTTTTTTCAAGCGTTTCTTTTCGTCGTTGTCAAGGCCGAAGTTGTCTCCGCCAAGGAAGTCTCTGCCGCTGCGGACTTTTTCGCGACGTTCCTTCGGGGCTTCGAGCGGCGGGAGGTTCGGGAAGAGCGGCTGCTTTTTCTGGTACATCTTGATAACGGCGGCGGCAATGTCTTCGGCGGTCATTTCGTTGACGCTACCATCTTCGAGAATAACCCCATCCTTCATGTTGTTGCCTTCTGCGGCAAGTGCACGGACGAGTTCCTTGAACTGGTCGAGCTCGCCATAGCTTACAACGCTTTTGACTTTAGCCTTGAATGCGTCGACGCGTTTCTTGCTGATCTGTTCGGAAGTCGGCATTTCCATCGCTTCGATCGGCTGGCGGGTCGCCTTTTCGATAATCTTGAGCATGCGGCGTTCGCGCGGCGTCACGAAGAGAATGGCGTTACCGCTGCGGCCTGCACGGCCTGTACGGCCAATGCGGTGCACGTAGGATTCCGTGTCATAAGGAATATCGTAGTTCACCACAAGCGAAATGCGGTCCACGTCAATACCGCGGGCGGCGACGTCTGTTGCGACAACGATGTCGAGCTTGCCCATCTTGAGGCGGTTGATGGTGCGTTCGCGCATGGATTGGGCGAGGTCGCCATTGAGCGGAGAAACGTTGAATCCGCGGCTTTCGAGCTTTTCTGCGACTTCGGTGGTGTTCTGCTTGGTGCGCACGAAAATCAAGACTCCGTCAAAGTCTTCGCCTTCGAGCACGCGGGCGAGCGCTTCAATCTTGTGCTCGTTTTTCACGGCCAGGAAACGCTGGCGGATGTTTTCGACCGTGGTCGTCTTGCCTTCGATGCGTGCTTCCTCGTAATCGCCCAAGTGCTGGTCGATGATTTTCTTGACGCTGTCGGGCATGGTTGCGCTAAAGAGGGCACGCTGGGCATCGGAGGGTATTTCCTTGAGGATGGTTTCCACGTCTTCCATGAAGCCCATGTCGAGCATTTCGTCTGCTTCATCGAGGACAATTGCCTTGACTGCTCCGAGCGAAATAGAACCGCGTTTGATATGGTCGATAAGACGGCCCGGTGTGGCAACGACGATGCTTGCCTTGCGCTTGAGGGCGCGCAATTGGATGGAAATATCCTGACCGCCATAGACTGGAATGACGCTCACGTTTGGCATCTTGACGGCGTATTGCTGGATGGCATCTGAAACTTGGATCGCAAGTTCGCGAGTCGGTGTAAGCACAAGCATGGACGTTTCGCGTCCGTTGAAATTGATTCGCGAAAGGAGCGGGAGCGAGAATGCGGCCGTCTTGCCAGTACCCGTCTGTGCTGTTCCGAGGAGGTTTACGCCTTGCAAGAGAACTGGAATAGCCTTGGCCTGGATGGGCGAGGGCGTTTCGTAACCGGCGAGCTTGACCGCTTCGAGAACTTCCGGAGAGAGTCCAAGATCGTCGAATGTCACCAAGGATTCATCGGCGACATCTTCTTCCGAATCATCGCTAGGAGCCTTGCTGTCGTTTTCGCAAGTATTGTCGGCTTCTGTCAAATCTTCGGCTGTGATGGATTCTGTCGGTTCTACTGCAGTGGTGGCCGTCTTCTGAGACGGTTCTGCATCATCTTCCACGAATTCGACCTTTTCGCCTTTTTGAATTTTAGAATTTGCGCCGGCTTCCAGCACTTCTCCGTTATCATCAACAACGATACCATCCGGATTTGCGGCAAAGAATGCTGCTTCGTCAGCTTGGTCTTCGTCTGCTCCGCTTGCGATTGCGTTCAAAAACGCATCCGCTTCGATCTGCATCTTGGAATTGAGTTTGTCTTCATTGCCCGGAATGGAATCTTCCGGACAGAACAATTTATCTTCTGCCATAAGTCACCTTCGGGATCCGTAAACTTCATCTGCGGCAGGTGCCGCGTCATCACATTGCTCGAATCGAGCATTCAATAAGCCCCGAAGTGCACTCGCACTTATAAACCTGAAGTCTGTTGGGTCCCCTAGAAATTTGCGCCAAATGTAGAAAATAACGATGTGAAATCAAAGGTTTTAAAAGGACTGCCGTTGCAAATAAGAAAATAGTAGTTAGCGATATGGCAAATGCCGAAAGGAATAGTAATTATAGGATTATGGGTTGATTGCTATAGACATTTTAAACGAATTATACTATATTATGCAAACCTCGGAGAGATGCCAGAGTGGTCGAATGGGCCGGTCTCGAAATCCGGAGTCTGTCACAGGACCGAGGGTTCGAATCCCTCTCTCTCCTTGAAACAAATAAGGAACCCCTTGTGGGTTCCTTATTTGTTTCAAGAGAAAAAACAGTGGATGAGACCCCTCGCAGAGGGTTCGACAAACTCGCCGAGAGCGAAGCGAACACAGGCGAGTTTGGGATTACGGCCACCGGCCGTAACCCGAAGGGCAAGACGTGAAACGAAGTGAGTTCGTCGTCCCATCCCTCTCTCTCCTAGAGAGGGGCGAATTGCGTGAGGGAACTGAAAGTGACCGAACGATCCAATCCCTCTCTTTCTTGGAGAGAGGAGCTCTCTCCTAGTGTGCGAAGCGCAAAAAAATCATGAAAATTCGTTTTTTCTTTGCTTATTGCGGTCTTTTTCCGAAAATTTGATAAGAATTTGTATGAAGAATTGGTGATTTTTAGCACTTTTTTGGTCTAAAAATGAATTTTTGTAATAAAAATGTATTCTTTTTTGAAAATTATGCTATATTTACTTGCGTGAACGTATCAGAGGGGAGCTTTGATTAGTTTGCATATTGCAATCTCGAATAGAATTTAAAAGAAATAAACAGCATCATGAGACAAAGGAACCGTAAAAACGGTTTTGGTGTATCCGGAGTTTATTCAAAAGTCTCTCATTCCAACTCGTAAAATACTGTCGCCCTCAATTTGAGGGCGACTTCCCGTATTAAGAGTTGCGATCGCGTGCTTTGGCGTATGAAAGGGAATCAGTCTTTTGATTGGTTCCTTTTCTTTTTTTTATACCCTGTGATGCGGTTTGCTCGAGGGTATAAAAAAAGAACCCAACTTGCGTTGAGTTCTTTTTATACCCCCAAGCGGTTTCGAACCGCTGTTGCGGGAATGAAAATCCCGAGT
>CAMJNF010000183.1 GCA_946407235.1 uncultured Fibrobacter sp.
CTTAGTTGGCAGAACTTAGTTGGCAGAACTTAGTTGGCAGAACTTAGTTGGCAGAGCTTAGTGCTTTGGTTGCACAAAGCGAGATTTAACTAGATCCATCAGGGCTTAGCCCCTCAGGATGACGAGAAGGCGATTCCCGGTCGGAGTCGGCTTTAGAAGTCGAGCGTCATGACGGCTTGGGCTCCACCGTTGAAATTCGGGAGAACAGCCATGTGCATGGGGCTATCAAAATCGCTCAGGAGCGCATCTACAGCGGCATCGGCGATAGAATACAAGTAAATTAACACGCCACCCCAAATGTAAGTATTGCGATTTTTTCGATAGTACGTTACACGTTCTTTAAGGCGATCGTATTCTTCTGACTGAGGATTCTCTTTTTCAACCAAGTGTTTACGATCAAGATAATATTTCACCATATTCTGCGATGTAGAAACGCTCACAGCAGCGCCAAGAAGCCCCATATAAACTAACCCAGCTTTTCCGAAATCACGATTAAAGATCTGTCCGCCACCAGGCAAAAAAGCCCAAAACACAGCAGTTTTCATGTCACGATATTCCGTACTTCTGTGGTTATTGTTGTACCAAATGCCAAAAGTGTCAAACATGCCATAAAGGTGGACGCCGATAAGCCAAGCCACTTCGGCCTTGCGAACGTCTTCCTGTTCCATTTTCTTATCGCTCTGGGCACGTACACGGTCAAGGAATTCCAAACGCTTTTCGTGATAGTACCGAATGCTATCATGCGGCATTCTATTTTGGCGAGCGTCCAAAACTTTAGTCGTAAAATAGAGCACCGAATCTTGGAACGGACGCGCACGTTCTAAAAGCCTATCGCGCTGGTAAGACCGGTTAAAAAAGATATCGTATATCAGCAAGCCTTCAATTCCAGTCAAAAAACCGCCACGGACATAGTGTTCCGTATAGTATTGACCGCCACCAGGAAGAAGACTGAAAAGCATCGCGTACTTGAGAGAATTATGCGTTGTCGGAATGTCCCATTCGTTCACCGGAAGCGTGTCGATAGCAACAATACCGGTCTTGCCTCTCAAAATCGGAGTCGCCGCCACCTGAAAATCGACATCAGATGGTGCAGCGGACGATTCAACTTCATCGGATTCGTCTTCAGATTCTGCAACAATTTCCTTTACATTAGAGCTAGAATCAGGCACATTCCGCTGAACCGAGTCCGGGACAGCAGCCGGCGCCGCGGTCTCTGCAAAAAGGGACACGCAAAGCACAATTAATGCCAATATAAAGGATTTTGCTTTCATTTTGCGCGAATATAGAAAAACACAAGTAAAAAATAGACTCAAAAACGCGAAAGATATTTAATTTTGCGACACACGATGGAGATTCCCGGTCAGAGCCGGGAATGACAAAATGAAAGTACTCGTTGAAGATTCTTAGTCGGAGCCGGGAATGACAATTTTTTTAAAATTTTATCAAAATGTCTGTTTTTGACATTTAATGTTTTTAATTTATGGGGGTAATGATGAACGAAACAATCAATATCGAACACGAAATTCACGAACTGGCCTTGAAGATCAAGGAAGAACTGATCAAGCGCGGTGAAATGATGGCAACGGCGGAATCCTGCACAGGAGGGCTTATTGCATCGAGCATCGTCAACGAAGCGGGTTCCTCTGCGATTTTGAAGGGTGGAATCGTCGCCTACCAAAACGAAGTCAAGCACGACTTGCTGGGCGTTGACGAGGAAACCTTGGAAAAATACGGCGCAGTCAGCGAACAGACTGTAAAAGCGATGGCCGAAGGCGCCCGCAAAGCATTCAACTGTGAATGGGCGGTCGCAACCTCAGGAATTGCAGGACCAACCGGAGCAGAACCGGGAAAACCTGTCGGTACTGTTTGGATGTGTGTCGCCAATAGTTTGCAAAATGAAGCATTTTGCGAAATATTTACAGGAAACCGTGAAAAAATCCGTGAAAAAAGCGTGTATAAGGTAATGAGCAAGCTTCTTTTTTTGCTGAATAACCAAAAAAGCACTTGCACAAAAGTTCACTAATTAGTATATTAACAAAAAAAAGATAAAAAACGGAGTCAAAAATGGCCAAGAAAACAACTACCCCCACCAGCAACCTTTCCAGCGAAAAAGCAAAAGCAGTCGAAGCAGCAATAGCCCAAATCGAAAAGAACTATGGTAAAGGTTCCATTATGGCCCTCGGTCAACAGCCGGTCGAAGACATCCCAGTCATCCCGACAGGTTGCATACAGTTAGACATGGCGCTCGGCGTAGGCGGTTTCCCTCGCGGACGCATCATCGAAATCTATGGACCGGAATCTTCCGGTAAGACAACGCTTGCATTGCATGCCATTGCCGAAGCCCAGAAGCTCGGCGGTGTGGCGGCATTCATTGACGCAGAACACGCATTTGACGCGGTCTACGCCCGCAAGCTCGGTGTCGATATTGAATCGCTCCTCGTCTCCCAGCCGGACACGGGTGAACAAGCTTTGGACATTGCCGAAACGCTCGTGCGTTCTGGCGCCATCGACATCATCGTCGTGGACTCCGTTGCCGCCCTCGTTCCGCAGGCCGAAATCAATGGCGAAATGGGCGACAACCACGTGGGCCTTCAGGCCCGCCTCATGTCCCAGGCGCTCCGCAAGCTCACCGGCATTCTCTCGAAGTCGAACACCTGCATGCTGTTCATCAACCAGCTCCGTATGAAGATCGGCGTGATGTTCGGCAACCCGGAAACGACCACCGGCGGTAACGCATTGAAGTTCTATGCGACACAGCGTATCGACATCCGCCGTATCGCAGCCATCAAGAATGGTGAAGAAGTCATCGGTAACAGAACCCGCGTAAAGATTGTCAAGAACAAGGTCGCGGCTCCGTTTACCCAGTGCGAATTCGACATTCTCTACGGCGTAGGCATTTCTCGCGAAGCCTCCATCCTCGACCTCGCCTGCGAACTCGACATCATCCAGAAGAGCGGCTCCTGGTTCAGCTACAACAACGAACGCATCGGCCAGGGTCGTGAAAACACCAGACTCTTCTTGAAGGACAACGTAGAACTCTGCAACGAGATTGAACAGAAGATTCGCGAAAGCATGAAGGATGTAGAACTCTTCAAGCTCGGTGAAAACGACTCCGTGGACATCGGTGACGATGGCGAAGGCGAAGCAATGCAAGAAGAAGCTTAATCGTATATGGGCGACCCCGTCCCCATACGCGGATCATGACCACATAAGAACTAAAGTTCTAAGTGGTCAAAGAGCACAAAGGCCGGGGTGACAAACGCAATCAAAACATTTTCTTCCTGAAAAAAAACAAACCCTGGTTCTTCCTTTTTAGCCATTTGGGAAGCGCCGGGGTTTTCTTTTATACTAAAGTCATAAAGTTACCGAACTTTAACCTTTATATGCGTACAGAATGGGCTCAAATTTATCTATATTCAAAATATATGATTCACGGCACAAAAATAACAGCTATTGTTTTATGCATTTTGGCCTCCACCTCAGTGGCCAAAACCAATTTGCAAAAAATTTGCCCGCATCTCCTGACGAATTCGTCAACGGTTATCAATGTCGAGGGGAAATTCGTCAATGTGGAGAAAAATAAAACTAGCGTAAAAATCGAATGGCGACACCATACCGATGAACTGGATACATTCTTTGTGACCCCGAACGACACCCGCCCATTCACTTACATTACCGCGGGAAAGTACCGCTACATGGAATTTGAAGGAGGCAAAATCAAGCGCCAGCTCGGCCTCCATCACCTCAGAGAAAATATCGGCAAGACGCCCTTAAAGCTCGATGATCTTGAACTTTTAGCAAACGGCTACTTCAAGTGCCCCGATTCCACAAAGCAGGAACAGAAAAACAATATTCTCGCAACAGCAGTCTCCAACACCTGGTGGAGCATCGTCGTGGACTCTATCCCACATCCAGAAAAAGCGGTAATGCGCGGTGCATCCAAAAAGCCCCGTTACCTTTCTATTGCCAACTGGAAAGCCTACGCAACAGAGATGCTCCCAACACTGGCCAGCATGTCTAGTGAAGATTACAGCGGGAGCCTTTGGATTCGTTCGGCCTACCCAGCCAACGCTCCAGAAGTTGACACCATCCCCAAGACCGTCAAGCCCAAAATTTTGCTTCCGGTCCCCAAATTATTTGGTAACCTAGCGATGGAAGGGGAAAGAAAAATACCCCTTATACTCAAGCTGAACCAAAAACTGTTGAGCGAGTGAGCCGTTATAGAAACGCTTTTTATCACGGCTCCACAAACCAGCCTTCACAATAAAATTACGGAAGCCATCCATCCACGAGAAATGAGTTCCCAAGAGCAACATTCGATAGCTCAGGGATTCTTTTTGAACGCTGCCACCGCTGCGTAAAAGCCCAGTTTTCAAATATTGGGCCTCGTAAATGACAGATACCAAGTCTGTCACAGGGAAACGCCCAAAGCTCTGGAGTTCAACAATATAATCGCGACTGAACACAGGGATATTCCTTTCGTAATCATAGCTTTTGCCATCAAAGTCCGTGCTGATGTCCGACAGCACATAATGCGCACCAAGACCGATGACACCGCCATGCGGCAAGGAATAGCTAAAGTCAATGCTCATATCAAAAAGCTGTGCATAATCAAATTCAGCATTGTCAGACCCCCACACATTATCAAAGATGTACTCGGAGTTCCATGTTTCTGCGATAGAGCCCTTGCCTTTCACATCGGCATTAGCCATCTCCAAATTGGACTTGAAATAAAAATAGCTCTCGTAGACAAAATTAAATTCGATTTGAGGATTGATTTTGAAAGGACGAAGACCTAGTCCAGCACGAAATCCGCCATAGAACGGAGTTACTTCAACGGACCCGTCTAACTTGAGATAAGCCGAAGCAAAGCCGATCGGCTCACCATAGTTCAAAAGTGACAACGGTTCAAGCCATGTATAGCGCATTCCGATGTTCGCTTGCGGCACCCACTGTCCCCAGACAACCGGAGTGTTAATCATCCCTCCCCAAGAAAGGTTCGGTCCGTAACGCAATCCAACCAAATTAGAATGGTCAAACCCCATCGCACTAAAGCACAGGGAACTAAAAATCGCGACATTAAGTAAAATAATTTTAAACAAAACGTTAATCTTATTCATTTCAGTGTAAAATCTAAAAATTATTTAGCTACTTGCACAAT
>CAMJNF010000184.1 GCA_946407235.1 uncultured Fibrobacter sp.
GAACTCAAGAATCCGCCCGCCGTTATCGAAGCCGTCAAGAACGGTAGCGTTTACGCAGGTGTCACTTGGGGCCCGCATGACCTCCGCGCCGAAGAAGCCGGCCTTTCTGTGGTACTTCGCAGTAAGGACATCAATCCGGGCCATATCTGCTGCAGGCTTATCGCATCGCTCCGTAAAATCGAAGGCCGTGATGACGTTTACAAGCGCTTGGTCAAGTCGCTAATCGAAGCCGAAGAACTGGTGCAAAATGACCACAAGAAGAGCGTGGAAATTATTGCCAAGTGGATCAAGCTCGACACAGCCCTTGTTAACAAGGCGTTCTACAGCGGTCATGTCACGCAAGATACCGATCCGAACGTGAAGGGCGTCGAATTCTTCTGGGATTTCTTGAAGGATGCTGAATTCATCAAGTCCGACAAGAAGGTCGCTGAATATGTGCGTACCGACTTCTACCAGAAAGCCATCGCAGAACTCCGCAAGCAAAAGCCGAATTCCGAGTTTTATGCGAACGCTGAAAAAATATTCAAGTCTAGAAACTAAGGGATTGCCAACATGAGTCAAAAGCAAAGTGGTTTTGAAACAACGAATCTCGGTTTTTCTTACGATGGCAAGGCCATCCTGAAAGACATCAACTTGAAAATAAATCAGGGTGAATTCGTGTGTTTGCTGGGCGAAAGCGGCAGCGGCAAGACCACCTTGCTGAACCTTTTTGCTGGGCTCACCAAACCAAATGAAGGGCGAATCTCCTGGAACGGAAAGGAAATCGAAAAGCCTTCCGCCGAAAGGAGCGTCGTCTTTCAAGATTACAGCCTTTTCCCTTGGCTTACGCTTCTCCAGAATGTCACGCTTGCCATCAAGAAGACTAAAAAAGTCAAGAGCGGCGATGCGAAACATTTGGCTGAAGAATACCTGAACTTGGTGGGACTTTCGAGAAGCCTCAACAAATATCCCTTTGAACTATCGGGCGGAATGCGCCAGCGCGGGGCAATAGCAAGAGCCCTGAGCGTTGGTGCCGATGCCCTTTTATTAGATGAACCTTTTGGGGCGCTTGACCCCGTAAACCGTGCAAGCCTTCAGGACTTGGTCTTGGAACTTTGCCGAGGCGTAAAAGATCGACCGATAACTACTTTATTTGTTACGCACGATATTCGCGAAGCCGTTTATTTGGGAAGCCGAATTATTGTACTGGGATCGACACCGGGTCGCATTATTGCAGACATTCCTCTGAATTTCCCGGTAAGGAAAAATCGCAGCGATTGGTTCCGCGACGAAAAAGTTCAACAGACTATCGTTGCCATTGAAGAAGCCTACCATAAAGATGTCCTTGAAAAACTCGGGCATATCGTACAGGGAGGTGCAAGCATATGAGAACTTTTAAAAAATATCTATCCAAATTTTCGGGAATTCTTTTCCTCCTGTTTTTGCTTGGAATCTGGACTTTTATTAGCTGTGGCCCGGAATGGAGCAGCCAATACCTGTTTCCATCGCCCAAGGCGATAGCGAATGCCCTCTTTGATTCTCGTGAAGAACTCTTGCGAAGTGCAGGAGCGTCGCTCTTGAAACTTGTCCCCGCATATTTGGTGGCGGCGATTGTCGGCATTTCCATCGGAATTCTTTCCGGGTCTGTTTCTTGGATAAGCAACATGCTGAAACCGATTTCCCGATTTGCGGCCCCGATTCCGCCCAACGTTTATATTCCCTACGCTATTGCGATTCTCCCGACCTTTTACCTGTCATCTACATTTATCATTTTTATTGCTGCCTTTTGGCCTATTTACTTGAATACGGCCGCTGGTGCTGCCGAAATACCCGAAAAATACAGGCGCAACGCCGCCATTATCGGAATTGGAAAGTTTGAATACCTGTGGCGAATAGCCCTTGTGGCAAGCCTTCCGTCCATATTCTCCGGGCTTTCCGTAGGCATGGGGCTTTCATTTATCATGCTCACGGTCGCAGAACTTTTCGGTGAAAATACGGGGCTTGGGCACTTTGTGCAATTTTATGCGGACTATTCCGATTATCCCAACATGGTTGCAGGAATTCTTTGGACAGGCATCGTAGTGCTTGCGATTATGGAACTTTTTGAATTTGTAAAACGCAAACTCCTGTTCTGGACAAAGGCGAACTAGACATGATTAGCAAAACTGCGCTTTTGTGCGCTCTTGCCCGGGCCGTACACACCCACAGTAAATGCGAAAAGATTTTTGAAGACGAATTTGCGCTGGATTTTGTCGGTTTAAAGGAATACCGCCACGCCCGCAACCTCGCAAGGACATTTCTCCCTGCGAAAAAGCCTGGCGTTAAAGATTATCTAACCAAGGATTTGCTGGATCAGTATTTTCTCCCGATTGTTCTTCCGCGTAACCGTTTTGCCGAAGATATTGTCGATACCAAGCAGAAAACAGGAGACGTGCAATACGTGCTCTTGGGCGCAGGCTTAGATTCTTTTGCGCTTAGGAATAAAAGTCAGAATGTAGATGTCTTTGAATTAGACCTTTACGAAACTCAGGTTTTCAAGATTGAACGGATGCGGGAACTTTTCACCAAAAGGCGACCTAAAGTTCACTTTGTAGAAATTGATTTCAACAAAGACAGCATCATTGACAGATTGTTAAACGCGGGATTTAATCCGAAAAAGCGCTCCGTCTTTTCGATTCTCGGCGTGTCGTACTACATTCCGATTGAAATTTTCTTCAAAACCATTTCGCAGATTTCTCAGATAGCGGCATCCAACAGTGTGGTGGTATTTGATTATTACGAAAAAGAACGAAACAGTGCGGACAGCACCACTAAAATCAGCCGTCTAAAGCAAATTGCTGCCGCATGTGGCGAACGGATGGCTGATGGTTACGACCCCGCACAAGTTGTCGAACTGGCCAAAAAATCGGGCATCAAATATTGCCACGACCTTACCCCAAAAGATCTCGACGAAGCTTTTTTCAGGGATTCGGCAGAACTTTCTGCATTCGAAGGCGTTCACCTGATTTACTGCGGCTTATAGAAAAAATGTATTAGGAATAGTGTGCACAAGGTTCTATCTTTATTCAGTTAAACCTTGTTTTGTGCAATGAAATATGATTTCGATACAGTAATTGATCGGCGGAATGCGGATTCTATAAAGTGGAATGTCGCCGAGAACGAGCTCCCCATGTGGGTGGCGGATATGGATTTCCGGACTGCCCCCGAAATTTTGGATGCGCTCAAAAGCCGCCTGAATCATGGCATTTTCGGGTATGCGGATGTTCCCGACGCCTGGTACAATGCCTATATCAATTGGTGGGAAAAGCGTCATGGCCTGAAAATGGAAAAGGAAAACTTGACGTTTTCTGCAGGCGTGATGCCTTCGATTCTCTCCGTAATCAAGCGGCTTGCCGCCCCAGGCGAAAACATCGTCATCCAATCTCCGGTCTACAATAACTTCTACAACTGCATCGAAAATAGCGGTTGTAATGTTGTCGAAAACAAGCTTTTGTACAAAGACGGGGCTTACTTCATCGATTTTACGGATCTGGAACAAAAGTTGTCGAACTCGCAGGCAAATGCGATGATTCTCTGCAATCCCCACAACCCGATTGGAAAAATCTGGAGTGCAGAAGATTTGGCAAAAATCGGCGAACTTGCCAAGAAGTACAATGTTATCGTCATTTCCGATGAAATCCATTGCGACATTACGGAGCCTGGGAAAGGCTATGTGCCGTTTGCTGCGGCTTCCGAAACTTGTCGCGAGGTAAGCGTCACCTGTATTGCCCCGACAAAGACTTTCAACTTGGCGGGTCTCCATACTTCGGCGGTGTATGTAGCAAGCCCCACTTTGAGGCGCAAGGTACGGCATGCGTTGTACACGGACAAAATCGCCGTGCCCAATTCCTTTGCAACGGTGGCAGCCGAGGCAGCCTTTAACCGCTGCGGAGAATGGCTTGAATGCCTGCGTGAATACCTCTGGGAAAACCGGAAACTGGTCGAAGACTTTTTGGCGAAGGATCTTCCGAAAATCAAGGCTGTCAAGGGCGACGCGACTTACCTTGTGTGGCTTGATATTTCTGCGTTGCCTGAAACAGGGCGAAATGTTGCAGCCTATTTAAGGCGCAAAACGGGACTGTTCCTTATCGGGGGTGACGCCTACGGTACCGGCGGTGAACATTTCTTGCGAATGAATATCGCCTGCCCTAAAAGCGTGTGCCTAGAAGGGCTCAACCGGCTTAAACAAGGAATTACAGCGTTTTTGCAAGCATGATTTTTTACGCATCAGTGATGATGCGAATGGTCGTGCATGGAATGGTCTTGCTGCAAAAAATCCTGCTGAACATCGCCGTGTGAATGATGGTGAGAATGATTCATCTCGACGGATTGCTTTTCCGGCTGGTAGCCTGCTATGGACGGATCCACCATACCAAAAATCATGGCGATGTGAGAAAGGACCAAGAATGCGGCCAGCAAAGAAATGCGGATGATGTGTTTTTTCTTCGGCTCCGAACGCTTAAAGAGCAACTTCAAGTTGAGCAGCGCCAGCAGAATCATCGGGATGCCCGCCAGCAGGTACGAGAAGATGGCGACCCCATCGACCCATGTCCTGAATTCTCCGTTGGACGCGAGCGGCAGGACTACAGCAGGGACGAGGTAAAGGATGATGCCGATAAACGCAATGCCTGCGAGAACGCCGCACACGCGGTTCACCTTTTTTGTCAATTCGGCCCTTTGCGAGAGGAGCGGAATCAACAGTTCCGTAATCGCGATGGTTTCTGCCAAGACGACAGGAATCGCCATGAACAGAATCAGGTTCCACGGCGAGTTCTGCATCAATAAATCCATATAATGGGTAGAAGACATAAGGTGCTCGTTGGTTTGTTTTTTCCTATATTTTCAGTAGGAAAGTAGCAAACGGCGACTTAAAAAACAACGCTTTGGCTTATAATATTTTTCTATAGGATAGATTTCTACTATGAATCGACAAACCGCTCTTGAAATTTTGAACGCGAACGCGGATTCCTTACCGAACTTGATTGAACAGGCGTACCAGCTGCGCATGAAATACAAGGGAAACCGCGTAAGCATCCAGTTGCTCACCAATGTTCGCAGCGGAAACTGCACACAGAACTGCGCCTATTGCGCCCAGTCGCGCGATTCCGAAGCACCGATTGAAAAGT
>CAMJNF010000185.1 GCA_946407235.1 uncultured Fibrobacter sp.
CTCCTCTCCTCTCTGCAGGGTGCGGCTATTGTCTCCGTGAAAATCGAAGGCGTTGACAAGGAATTTTCGACGATTCCGGGTGTGAAGGAAGATGTCACCGACATTATCCTGAACCTCAAGAGCATCCGTGTAAAGCTCCTGTCTGATCACGACGAAACCCTTCACCTGGACATGTCCGGTGATGGCGAAGTCACGGCCAAGGACTTTATGGACAATCCCAATGTCACTATCCTGACTCCGGATGTTCACATTGCGACATTGAACGGCAACGCTTCTCTGTCGCTGGACGTGAAGATCTCTTGCGGTCGTGGTTATGTTGTTGCCGACGAACTCAAGGATAAGGACGCTCCGATTGGCGTTATCGCCATGGATGCGAACTTCAACCCGGTTCAGAAAGTCGCAATGCACATCAGCGATACCCGCGTTGGTCAGAAGACGGACTACAACCGTCTGGAACTTGAAATTACGACAGACGGTTCCATTGATCCGGAAGACGCTCTTGCATACGCTGCAAAGCTTCTCGTGGATCACTTGGAAATCTTCATCAACTTCGAAGGCGATCTCGAAAGCCCCGAAGAACTCGAAATGGATGAAGAACGTCAGCGTATCGCTAACCTCCTCCGTATGCGCGTGGACGACCTGGAACTTTCCGTTCGCTCCAGCAACTGCCTCCGTATGGCGAACATCCATACCATTGGCGAACTTGTGCGCAACAAGGAAAACGATATGCTCAAATACAAGAACTTCGGTAGGAAGTCCTTGGTTGAACTTAACGAGGTGTTGACGTCGATGGGCCTCAGCTTTGGCATGGACGTCGATGACTACTTGAAGGATTAACAATGAGACACGGTGTAAAAAACAAGAAACTGGGTGTTAACGCCCAACACAAGCGTGCCATCCTCCGCGCCCTCACGACTTCTATTCTCGAGAAGGGCATGGAAACGGATCAGAACAAGCGCTATGTGCGTACCACTCTCCACAAGGCAAAGCTTGTCCGTGGTGCTGTCGAACGCATGATTACCTACGCAAAGAAGGGTGACCTTTCTGCACGTCGTGAAGCTGCTCGCTTCGTGATGGACCCGAAGGTTCTCCAGGATTTGTTCAACACAATCGGTCCGCGTTATGCTAACCGCAACGGTGGTTACACTCGCGTTCTGAAGCTCGGCCCGAACCGCGCCGGTGACGCTGCTGAAATGGCTTTGATCGGTCTCGTCGAAGACGAAATCGTTGCTAAGGCTAAGAAGGCTGCAGAACCTGCCAAGGCTGACGCTGCTGTTGACATGGTCGAAGGCGAAGGCAAGTCCGCTAACTAAGATCAAAGTCGCTTTGAAAAAGGCACGGCTTATATGCCGTGCTTTTTTGCATTCTAAGCTCTAGGTTCTAAAAACTTATTCCCGCATTTTTTGTATTATTAAGTCACTTATGCGATCCTTTTTTGTCTTCCTTTTTTTGGCGTGTGTGAGTGCCTTTGCCTCGGAATCCATTTTTAGCGGTTCTGGGTCTAAAAATTTCGTTATTGGTGATGGTGGAGCGTCTACGCGAAGTGCCGCATCGCTAACGCCGATGTATGCCGAAATGGCTGTGGATTCCAATTACGTGCTCGGTCCGGGTGATTTTCTGGACTTGATGCTTGAAGAAAAGTATCTCTCTATCCAGGTGTATCCGGATGGGAACGTGGCTGTCGAAGAATGCGGTGCCGTGAACGTGAACGGCAAGACTTTGGCCGAGGCGCAGAGATTGATTCTCGACTTGGTTTCCAAGCGTTACAAGCGCGAATTGTGTTTTGTCCAGCTTGCTGCCATGAAAAGGTTCCGCGTGAATGCCATGGGTGCAATTCCTGCGGTGGGGCAGCATGTGATTGACCCCCAGAACAGGCTTTCGTTGTTTATCCGTGCGGTTGGCGGACTTCTCCCGAACGCAAACCAGGAAGATATCCAGATTATTCGCGGTAAGGATACTATCCATGTGAATTATAACGAAATGGCGAAGAATGGCAATTTTGAAAACGACATTCTTTTGGAGCAGGGCGACAAGATTTATGTCCCGTTTATTCCGATGGGTGACAATGTTTCCCTGGTATTCCCTGGGTATAGAACGACGGTCGCTTACCGTTCCGACAGGACCATTCAGGATTACTTTGAGCTTTCGGGCGCAAACCGGATGCACAACCAAGGTTATAAGTCCGTATGCATTCGTGAACCGAATAAGGAGCCGCGCTGGATTTCGCTTGCTGAAATGAAATCGACGACCATCGAGCCGAACACAGAAATTGAATTCTTCATCAAGGAACTGTTCGTCTATTTGGGCGGTGCCGTGAACGCTATCGGACGTTACCCTTACAATCCGACGTGGCATGCTATCGACTACATCTCTTCGGGTGGAGTGAACACGATTACGGGTTCCTGGACACAGGCAAAGGTCTGGCGTGGTGCAAAGCCGGAGGCCATTTCTATCAATGTGGCGACAGACCCGATTTTGCCGGGCGATGTGATCGAAATCCCCAAGAATCATTACGAGTCGTTCAAGGATTTCACGTTGTTTATGGCGTCTCTCCTTAGTGTGGTTTCGTCTGCGTTCATCATTTACGTCAACTACAAGTAATTTATGGAAAAGCAAGAGTCTATCGGTTTTGTTGAAATCTGCTTGCGGATTCTGAATAACGACTTGAAGCATTTCAAGTTTGTTGCAACGTTTGTTCTTATCCCGACGATTATTGTGTTCGTTGCGGTCATGTGGATCGTGAAGCCGAAGTACGCCGCCTCGGCGATTGTCACGCCGCCTGCATCGACGCAGCCAATGGCAGGCGCGCTTAGCGGACTTATGGGAGGCTCCGGCATGAGCTCGCTTCTCGGGATTTCGATGGATAACGAAGATGCGAATGCCGTGTGGACGATTTTCAATTCGTGGGAATTGCACAACATGGTCATCAAAAAGTTTGACCTTGCAAGGCATTACGAGTTCAAGGGCAAGTTCCATGCGGACTTGCTCAAGGCGTTCCGCAAGAATTTTGGCCTCGAGATGAACAAGGAAGAGATGTTCTCTCTCTATTACAAGGATACGGACGCAAAACTTGCAGTTGAAGTTTTAAACTTCATGCTCGAAAAGGCTGATTCCTCGTTCAACGCGTTCAAGACGAAGCAGGCGCGCCAGTCTAGGGAATATTTCCAGACGAGACTTGATTCTTGCGAACATGTGCTGGATTCCTTGCTCCATTCGTTTGTCGATTTCCAGGTGACGAACAATGTTTATGAACCGAGTGTGCAGCTCGAAGCGACCATCAAGTACTTGAGCGAGTTGCAGGCCATGCGCGAAGAAGTGAACATGGAGATGAACTTCGAAAAGCTTGACCGTGGCGAAAACAGCAAGCGCTACCAGGAACTTTCGAAGCGCGTCAAGGGCATGAATTCCGCTCTTAACGGGGCTCTCAAGGGCAAGCACAGCAATATAGGTCTTCTGGAACTCAAGAAGTCTCCGGAGCTTTATGCGGAGTATCTGAGGCGTGAAGCGGAAATCCGCATTCAGGAAGCAATGTACAAGGTGCTTCGCCAGCAGAGCGAACAAATGCGCTTGGAAGAGGCGAAGATGCTCACGAACCTCCATGTGCTTGAACCGCCTTGGGAAAATAACAAGAAGATTTCTCCGAAGCGCGGGCTTATTCTTGTGTTTACGGTGTTCTTCACGTTCTTCCTTGCATCGTTCTTCTGCAACTTCGTGGAGTTCATGCGCTCGGAAAAACACTCGAATTCCAGGACTGCTGCCGAGTGGGATTTCTTTGTCAAGAAAGTCTGCTTCTGGCATAAGTAATTCTTGAGGCGTTAAGGCTATGGTGGAGGCGTTTTTTGCTCATCCAGAGTCAAGCGTGATGTTTACGCTTGCCATCGTTGCCTTGATTATTATCTCCATTTTCAAGGAAGATTTTTTCCGCCCGTCGACTTTGTACTTTTTGGTGCAGATGGTGATGCTCGGCGTCTCCTACATGCAGTTCTTGCCGATGATGTCGGACTTTAACTATTCGACATGGCTTGTGTGGGGCGGTGGCATGTTCTGCTTTTTGGTGGGCTGCTACATGACCGATTTTGCGTGGCGTTCTTACGGTGGACCTCCGCTGCAGAAAACGCTTTCGGTGCATGGCAAGTACAATTGGGTCTGTCATTTCTTCTTGAGTTTCTCGGCGTTTGCGTATTTCTTTGTGGGCGTGCTCGGCGTGATTTCAGTGACAGGAAACCTTGTGCTTTTGACGGATAATCCGTCGCAATGGCTCACGGGTAAAGATAATGACGTGCTCAAGTATGCGGATTTCTTTACCACGGGTGCGATGGTCGTTGGGCTTTTTGCTGTAGCGTCTTTCAAGTCTATGAACCCGGTGCGCTGGGTGCGCTATGCGTCGCGCTTTATGGTCGCGTTTACGATTGTGCTTTCGTTCATGACGTATCCTAGCCGTGGTATCAATATGCTTTGCATCGGCATGTTCATGATTTTGTTCAATTATCTGCGCGGGCGTTTCTCGTGGCGATCGCTTGCCGTGGTGACTGTGCTTGTCTGTGTATTCTTTGTGGCGGTCGCATCGCTCAAAGGGCAATACGGAAATTCCGACATTACCGATAGCAAGATTGCAAAGGAAGTGGCGCTTCTCCCGTACAAGTACGTGGCGAACAACTATTGGAATTTGGATTACGCATTCAATCGCATGAGTGACATTCCCGAACACGAATGGACTTACGGCATAGATGCACTTTTCGGAGTGACGCACTTGATGCACATTGGCGACGGAATCCAGCAGAGCTTTGGTTGGGATTCGCCGTACAACGAGAGCGTGGTAAAGTATACTGGGCTCAATACTATTCTTTATCTTTGGGATGCATACAAGGACTTTGGGCTCCCGGGAATTTTCTTGTTGCCGTTTTTCTTTGGTGTGCTGTTCACGTATTGCTACCACAAGATGGCGATTGCGAAAAGCCCGCTGATGCTTTTGCTCACGGCGACATTCATGATGTGGATTATCTTGTGGAACTTCACGACTGGTTACAAGCAAAGTATGTACTGGGTGTGGATGTTCTTTTTCACCTTTGTCTGTACTGTGAGCAGTGGCCGCACTATTTTGCCGCCTGACCCCGAAGTC
>CAMJNF010000186.1 GCA_946407235.1 uncultured Fibrobacter sp.
AAAAGTCGAGGAGGAATCCCATGAATAACGTAATTAAATTCACCATGGCGGCGGGTATTCTCGCTCTAATGGGCTGTGCGGATGACAATGTCAGTGGTGCCGCGATTGAGGGTAATGCTGTTGCTCAAAACAGCAGTTCATCGGATGGCGCGAGCAATAGTAGTTCGTCCAGCGCTGAAAATGCTAAGGTTGATATTAATTTCTTGACTAATAGCACATCGTCTGTGGTCTTGAATCGTATCAGTATTTCCGTTTATGGCGAAGAAGACGGCACATCAGCTTCGTGCTCTGTCGGTGAAAAATCTTATACGGCCAAAATGAAGGTTAGCGATGGCGTTGTTGAACAGCTTATGGAATTGAAAAATTTTGGCAGTGCCTGCGACAGCGTCCTCAATGCCTTTGTTTCCTCATGTCCCGTCAAGGCTTCTGTATATAATGAAACGAACTACAAGAAATCTTGCGATGAAAAGGGAAGTGTAATAGCGCTTTGCCATGATGCAAGAGCTGTTCCGTTGACCGTATGTACGAATACAGTTCCTGGTTCTTGCACAACAATTCCTGCTGATACAACCGTCGATTTTAATGAAATCTTGAATGATTTTGTGACTTCGTCGGATAATATGTGCAATGCGCTTCACGAAGAAGGCGGAGATGATGTTGTTGCCCCCGATTCGATTTCGTTTACGTTGGACGAATATACGGCTCAATTTACGGATAATCCAGAAGAACTCTCGTTTGATAGCCATGTACTTGCTTATAATGGCCAAATACCTTTTGACGCCATTTTTGTCACAGACGGAAATGTGGCTGTGATGACAATCCCTTCTAGCCAATCGACAATCATAGAGGTTCAAGCCTCCGAGATTCCAAGATTTTTCCCAAAGATGTCGTCTGTAGCCAAGGACAAGCTCCAGAAAGTCGGGTGCAAGACGTATGTTGTTACCGATATCGATGCGAGCCAGCCAATGGGCCATGTAGTGACAAGTGTCGCTGAAGGAACTATTGAAATTACATCCGTTCTTCAAGGAGCATCCGCTGCTGTTGGAGGCGTGATTGTACAAACGAATGCTTATTTCCCTATTGCGTTCCTTGTTCAGGATTGCGATGGCTTGATTGACGAAAATACGACAGTGACATCAAAGGTATATACATCCAATACTTGGAATTATGATGATGGCACGTATGTGGATGCTTACGGCGAATGGCATCGCGCAGATCTTGTAAAATAGTTCTCTCAAAAAAATTTCTCTCTATAATAATTCTAGATTGTCCTCTGTACAGTACGGAGGGCATTTTTTATGGCCATTTATAACAACATTCTTGAAACGATTGGCAATACGCCGCTGGTGCGTATCAACAAGCTCAACAAGGGCGATGCTGAAGTCTATGTCAAACTCGAAATGTTCAACCCGCTCGGCAGTGCCAAAGACCGTGTGGCGCTCAGCATGATTGAAGCGGCTGAACGCGAAGGCAAGCTCAAACCGGGGGCTCTCATCATTGAACCCACTAGCGGTAATACGGGTGTGGGCCTTGCTTATGTAGGCGCTGTAAAGGGCTACAAGGTGGTGCTCACGATGCCAGATTCCATGAGCTTGGAACGTCGTATGCTGTTGAAATCGCTTGGTGCCGAAGTCGTGCTGACCGAGGGCGCGAAGGGCATGGCGGGTTGCATCGCGAAGGCAAATGAAATCGCCGCTGCCAATCCGGGGAGCTTCATTCCGCAGCAGTTCGACAATCCGGCGAATCCAGAAGCGCATTACCGCACGACAGGTCCAGAAATCTGGCGCGATACGGAAGGCAAGGTGGATGTATTCATAGCAACTGCAGGCACAGGCGGAACTGTTTCTGGCACGGCCAAGTTCCTCAAGGAAAAGAATCCGAATGTTTATGTGATTGCAATTGAACCGGATGATTCTCCGATGATTTCAAAGGGCGTTGCTGGCCCGCACAAGATTCAGGGAATCGGAGCAAACTTTGTTCCGAAAAATTACAATCCAGATGTAATCGACGAAGTGTATTTGACGAGTACCGAAAAGGCGGGGGAGGCTGCTCGTGCTGCCGCTGCCGAAGAAGGAATCTTCGTCGGGATTTCATCGGGTGCGGCTTTGGAATGTGCTCTTACGGTTGCAAAACGTCCTGAATTCAAAGGCAAGCGCATCGTCGCAGTGCTCCCGGATACTGGTGAACGTTACCTCAGCACATGGCTCTGGAACACGTAATTACGACCTCGGGTGCGATGTAACCCTGGCCTCTTATCCCGGACTCCGTTCCGGGGGAACGGGATTGCCATACACGCTCGTCATCCTCGACCGTCAGGGAGGGGATCCATAATTTCTCGTTTAAAAAGGAAAATGCCGACTCTTTATGAGCCGGCATTTCTATTAAGTGAGGAATTCTCTTAAACGTTATTTCGAAAGCATCTTCCCGTTAAGGGTTGCAATCCAGTGCTTGTCTCTGGCCTTAGCAGGAATCTCCAATGTCGTTGTCCCGGTCTTGATTTGTGTCTTGAACAAAACAGCGCCGTTTAAATCGACTATTGCGAATGTTCCGCCAATGTCGGTATTGATTTCAAGCAGGTTTCCGTAAATCGTAAAGAAGTTTGTCGGAGACAGTCTGCTGAAATCATCCGGATGAATGATTACACGGGAGGAGTCGTCGTTCTTTTTGTTTTGCTTTTCTTCGAGGTCCTTTTTCCAATCGGGTTCATGGATTGACGGGTCCACGGGGAGTGTAACGACGGGATTTGCAGGTTCCGTAAATCCTAACTTCTGGTCCATCCACTGCATTCTTTCCTTCATTTTCTTGCGGAGATGTTCCACTTCGCCGTCCCAGGTGTTGGCGTTGTTGCCACCCATACCCATGCCCATGCCGCCACTACTGGGGGTGCAGTATTTCATCGGCTCCGGGTCTTTATCGTTTTGGCCGCTGTTTTGGCCCAAGTTCGGCCAACGCTTGAAGTTTCTGTCGGCAGCCTTTGTCAAGTACGTTTTCATGGAATCCAAATAGGCGTCCATGACCTTGGTGTGCCAAACTCCACTGCGGAGCTCTGCCCAGCGTTTTTTGAGTTCGTCTTGGTAATCGCTTCTCTTCCACAAACCGATAAGCCAGTTGGGGGCTTTCAGTGAACCCATGCCACCACCACCGAAGCCGAATCCGCCGCCGAAGCCTCCGCCTCCGCCGCCTTTGCTTTCAATTTGCCATTTGTTGCCACCGCCGCCCATCATGCCGCCATTGCTCATGGCGAGGTTGAAATCCCACGGCGGACCAAGAGTTACTTTGCCTTCCTTGAATTCCTTGCCATCCTTGCCGCCTTTGTCCTTGGGCTTGTGCAAGAAGAAACTGCACCAGTAGGAGTCTCCGTTGTTTGTAATTTCTTGATGCAACACATAGTCCACGGCGGAGCCGACATCTACGTATTTGTCGTAGCCGTCACCATTCTTGCCGTTCTTGAACAACGCTTCAAGATCGTTCAAGTAATTTTTCAGGTATTCTTCTTGCTTGGGTTGGATGTTCTTTTTCTTGGGATAGTGCAAGATGACGTTCAAGCCATCGGAAGTGTTGAAGCCTTCTGCTTTAATGCCGCCCTGATTGTCGCTGCCTGCACCACCGGTGTTTGTTCCGACTTTGTCGAATGCCCAAATGTAGCCGCCGGTAAGGCTGTCGCCAGCAATGTCATCTTCTTTAAGCTTGCTCACGTTGACGCGGTACTTGCCTCGTTTGATTTTTTCGACCATCACGTAGACACCTCGATAGACGCCGTTGATGTAAAGGTCAAAATGCTTGGTGCGCGGGGCATAGCGGCCTGCTTGCCTAAAGAGCCAGTAGGCAAGAGCGTTTCTCAGCATGCTCTTATCGACATACGGACCATGCAACACCCAGTCGTCAGCGGGCGGGAGCTCGAACATGCTCACGTCCATGCCTTCGCCTTTCTCGTCGCGGATTTCGATGCTGTAGCCGGGCTTGGGGAACAAGGCTGAGGATTGTCCTCTGACCTTGATACCGATATCGTAGAGAGTTCCCTTGGCGCTGTCTGCAACGTTGTTCGTTTTCCCGTCAAGAACTTTCATCGTGGCGGGAATCTTTTCGGTGACATTTTTGTCAAGGCATTTTCCCTTGGTGTCAACGAAAATAATGGGTAGGTCATAAGTCTGTGCGAACAGGGGCACAGACATTGCGTAGACTAGTGCGCAGAGTAGATTTTTAGATTTGAATAACATTCGAATGCTCCTTGGACAATACTCCACACCATAATCTATATGATTTGTCAAATGGGAGATATGTTTGTCGCGCTTTGCTCGAATAAAGTGTTGTGAGTTTGACATTTTTCAAAGGGGTTGAAATTTGCCGGAATTTCGCAAAAAAAGAGGGCTTCCCTAAACGGGAGCCCTTTTGTTTTTTCAAGTTATGGGGTTGGTTATCGATTCATCATCTTGCCGTTAAGGGTTGCAATCCAATGCTTGTCTCTTGCCTTAGCCGGAACCTGTAACGTTGTAGCTCCTGTTTTGACGGTTGTCTTGTATAGGACTGCTCCGTTCAGGTCGATTATGGCGAATGTCCCGCCTATATCAGTATTGACCTCTAGATTGTCTCCATTTAACACAAAGTAATTTGTTGGAGAAAGTCTGCCGAGATTGTTCGGACGGATGGTTACGAGGCTGTCACCATTCTTTTTCTTTTCCTTTTCTTCGAGGTCCTTTTGCCAATCGGGTTCATGGATAATCGGTTCTGTTACGATGGCTTGGGCCGGTTCGGTAAATCCGAGTTGCTGGTCCATCCAGGCCATTCTTTCTTTCATCTTCTTGCGGAGATGTTCGAATTCTCCGTCCCAGGTCGTTGCGTTGTAGCCGCCCATGGGCATACCGCCCATGCCCCACATTCCGCCTTGCTGTCCTCCGCCTTGGTTGCAGAATTTCATTGGCTGTGGATCGTTGTCGCCCTGACCACTAGATTTACCCAAGTTCGGCCAGCGTTTGAAGTTTCTGTCGGCAGCGCTCTTCAAGTACGTTTTCATGGAATCCAGATACTTGTCCATGGTCTTGGTGTGCCACACGCCACTGCGGAGTTCCGCCCAACGTTTTTTGAGTTCGC
>CAMJNF010000187.1 GCA_946407235.1 uncultured Fibrobacter sp.
AGTCCTTGTTTCGTACTTGACGAAACACGTCTCCGCCGCAACATGGAAATCCTCGATGATATCCAGAAAAAGACCGGCGTCAAAATCATCTGCGCCCTCAAGGGTTACAGCTTCTGGCGTTCCTTCCCGCTCATCGGCGAATACCTCGCCGGTGCCACCGCCTCAAGCCTTAACGAAGCACGCCTTGCGCGCGAAGAGATGAACAAGGAAGTCCACGTCTTTGCTCCTGTCTACGAAGACGATGAAATCGATGCGATCCTCGATACAGCGGACCACATCACGTTCAACAGCTTTTCGCAATGGCAACGATTCAAGGACAAGACTCTCGCCCACGGCGTCAGTGCCGGCATCCGCGTGAACCCGGAATACTCGACCATAGAAACCGACCTCTACAACCCCTGTGGCAAGTACTCCCGTCTTGGCGTCACGGAAATCGAATTCAAGCCAGAACTTCTCGATGGCATCGAAGGATTGCATTTCCATGCACTCTGCGAACAAGATACCGATGCCCTTGAAATTGTTCTCGCCGCGTTCGAACAACACTTTGGCAAATACCTCCCGCAAATGAAGTGGGTTAACTTTGGTGGCGGTCACCACATTACACGCAAGGATTACCATAGAGACCAGCTCGTCCGCATTCTCAAGGATTTCTCCGCGCGTTATCCGCACTTGCAAGTCATCATGGAACCGGGCGAAGCTATCGGTTGGCAAACAGGCGAACTCGTCGCTAGCGTCGGCGATATCGTTCACAACGAAATGGACATCGCCATCTTGAACGTTTCCGTAAGCGCCCACATGCCGGACTGCCTTGAAATGCCTTACCGCCCGAATATCATCGGAGCAGCCCTCCCACGCGAAAAGGCTCACACTTACAAACTCGCAGGCAACTCCTGCCTCGCAGGTGACCAGCTCGGAGACTATTCTTTCGATAGACCGCTCCAAGTCGGCGACCGCATCATCTTCGAAGACATGATCCACTACACAATGGTCAAGACCACGTTCTTCAACGGCGTACGCCACCCGAGCATTGGCAAGTTCGACGAAAACGGCAAGTTCCACCTGCTGCACAAATTCACGTACGAGCAGTTTAAAGAGAAGCTATAAGCGGCTTCGCCGCAGTGATTAGTAGACAGTAGGCAGTAGACAGGAAAACGCAATGTCAAAACAGTTTTTCTCACTGTCATTCCCGGCTCCGACCGGGCGGACAGCACTTGGCAAGTGGACGCCGTTGGCGTCCGCAATTACGGCTCAACCATGCCAGAATGTGAACATTCTGTCGCGGCGCTCGCCTTATATGCTTTTGTTGCCTTAGTGCGCATGGCCACCTTTAGGTGGGAATCTCCTTGAGTGGTTAAGTATATCGAAGATGGGCATGACAAAGAAAGACTTTATGAGCGAAAAATGAAATTTAAAAGCGAAAACGATACATACAACTGGGCATTGCAATTCGCCAAAGAACTGAAAGTCGGCGACAAGGTCGCTTTGTACGGAAATCTCGGCGCAGGCAAAACAGTCATTAGCCGCGGCATCTGCAAGGGGCTCGGCTTCGATGGCACAGTCTGCTCCCCGACCTACACCATCCTCCACGAATACCCGAACAACCCGCCCATTTTCCACTTCGACCTGTACCGTCTCGAAGGCGGCGCCGATCTTTACGAAGTCGGCATGGATCCGGACTATCTCGAAAGCGGCATCAGCCTTATCGAATGGCCCGAACGCCTAGAAGGAAACGACGCAGGCATCACCCACGTCGTTAAAATTCAAATCGTTTCCGAAACTGAACGCGAAATTACAGTTGAAAAGGTTTCTAGGGATTAGGCTTTAGGTGTTGACGCTTTCAGCGTCATCGGCTGCACTCGGTCATAAAAAATGCAAGCATTTTCTGCGACGCTCGTTTGGCACGATACTAGGATTTATAATCGCGGCTTCGCCGTCAAATTTAATACCTAATTTCCCTAACCCCTATAACCTACAACCTATTACCTATTGAGCCCTTTTGCGTTTACCCTTGCGAGCAAGTTTCTTGTTCGCTTTTTCAATGGAATCGGCAACAGCTTTGGCACGGAGTTCAGCAGCCACCTGGGCCAACGAATCAGCAATTGCCTTTTCTCTAGCAATAGAATCGGCACGAGCGGCAGCGGCGGCAACGCTAGCCTTGATCGCATCGTTATCAACAATGTTATTCCAATCCTTGCGGTCACCCTGGTTCAAGAGCATCGGGCCCTTGTATTCATTCACGACCTTATAAGCGGCAACCGTATCACGGGCAGCCATGGCGCCCATCGCTTCGGCATACAAATCCTTCTGCTGGTTGCGCAAATCTTCAATGGCGCCCAAGCGGTTCTGGCGAAGAATTTCCATAGAATCGCTCACAAAGCCAAGATCCCATGTTTCATTGTAGCAAGCTTCTGCGTCCACGTACTTCGTTGCATCTGTTTCTGCAGCGACATACAACGCATCGCACTTGGCAAAGGAATCAGCGCTTTTCTGCTTGGCGTACTGGTAGTAGTAATAACCACCCACGATTAAGCCCACAAGTACGAGCAAGAAAACACCGTCTTGCCAGCCCATAATCGGTGCTTGCGGAAGCTTCGGGCGACCATTAATGGTTTCACCGGCTTCCAATTTTTCTTCAGCCTCGTCAAACGGGCTTTTTCCATTCAAGAAACTAAACATAGAATCCGTCCTACTTTTTTGAAATTGCGTCAAAGACGCGTGCATATAAATAAATCTGTTTCATCAGACTTGCAAAGCCATTGGAACGCGTTGGCGAAAGCCCGACATTCAGTCCAATCTGTTGGAAAAACGTCGGATCCACCGAGAGAATATCCGCCGGAGTCATGTCGTTAAAAATCTGTAAAGCAAGCGCACCGAGACCACGGCTTATGAGCGGATTCGTCGTACCGCCTTCTACATCCATTTCAAAATGGATTTTCCCGTTTTCAAACTTCGGCACAAGATACATCGTTGAAGCACAACCCTGGATAATGAACTTTTCCGCCTTGAGCGAAGCATCCATACCCTTGTGCTCGCGAGCCAGATCCAAGAGGAACTTCCACTTGTCATCGGGGTCGGTAAACGAAGCAAATTTTGCTCTTATCTTTTCTTGACGATCAACAATACTTTCAGACATAATCATTTCAAAGCAATTAAAAATCAATGCAAAAACGAGCGCATTTTCCAAATTACAGATGGGCAAGACCAAAGCACAGCAAAGAAAATCCGGAGCAGAGTCTGCTTTTCACGAGGGAGTCTCGACAAGCGCATTGCCGCCTTGTCAAACTGCTCATCCTTAATTTTGGCAAGGCCGGGCTTGGCTTTTGCGATCTGCAAATGAGACTTTCCAAGAGCAGCCATCCAACGATCTAGGACTGAGGCTTCTATACGGGCTCGGGACTTTTCATCGCTTGCATTTTGCCATTCATGAACCGATTCTGCAACAAGCTTTCCGCAAAGGAGCGCTTCCACAATGCCCGAACGACTGAGCGGATTTACACAACTTGCAGCATCACCCGCCTTGAACAAACCACATTTTGCCATCGGCTTGTTGGACTGCCCGCAAGCAATCATGCCTCCATAAATAGCCTTGATAGTTGCTCCTGGATAATGGGTATCAATAAAATGCTTAAGCTTTTCGCGCAAAGGCATATTGGGCTTTGCATCTTTTGCAAGCACAAAACCAATATTCACTTCCTTGCCGTCACGCGGGAAAATCCAGCCGTAACCGCCCGGAAATTCACTTCCGTAGAACAAGTCAATATGATCTCGTTGATGCTCGATTCCCTCGGCAACGGCAAAAATACCCGGTTCCAAGTCCGTATCACCCGATTCAATCCCTTCCAGGCAATCAATTCCGCGTGTGAGGCGGCAACCCGGCCCCGTAGCATCAATAATCGCAGACGCAGAAATCGCAACCATTTCATCACCGACAAGCACATTCAAGTGCCAGCCATTTTCATCATGCGAAATGTCTTTCACTAGCGCATCGAAATGGCATTCCACGCCAGCATCAACGCAAGCATCGGCAAGTGCATGGTGGAACTTCGAACGGTCCAACAACCGCCCGCAATCCTTGCTGTAAAATTCGGCCTTATAGCCCTTTGGCGATGTAAAGAAAATACCGGAAATGCGTCCGCGCACCCAGGATTCATCAATAGGCCATAATTCATTCAAACGGTGAGTCGATACGGCCTCCGCACAAAAGATCGGCTCCTTCCAAGGTTCCTTTTTATCCAAAAGAAGGATCCGTCCGGCACCGCCTGTCAATTTTCCAAGCTGAAACGCAGCCATAAGGCCAGCTGGGCCAGCACCGCAAATCACCGTATTGTATAAATTCGAACGGAAACGTGTCATTACATCGTAAAATCAATGAAAAAGTGTCATTACATCGTAAAATTAGTATTTATTTGGTCACTTTTTATTTTTCATTGATAGTTTTGCAATTTTTTTAGTTATTTTAGGGCTATCCGTTATTTGATTTACTTTTTTCATAAAGGGAACTTGATTATGAATATGAAGAACGTCTATAAATTTGGTCTCTGCCTCCTTGGTGCACTCGCGCTCAACGTGTCTGCACAGGATTTCAGAGGTAAAGACCTGAACACCTCCTTCCGTGACAAGCGTATTGACAACTACCAGTTCCAGAAGGCAAGGGCCATCAAGGGCGTTACGGACTTCCAGCGCTCTGCCGGTGAATCTCCGGACTTCGAAGAAGCAAACCTTCCCGAAGTTTCTTTCCGCAATGCAGTGATTAGCGGAGCCAACTTCGAAAAGGCAAACCTCAAAGGTGCAACGATTAGTGGCGCAGACATCCGCTCTGCAAACTTCGAAGGTGCAAACCTCGAAGGCGCAAACCTCTACCGTGCAACGCTTCTCGATAGCAAATTCCCGAAGGCAAACCTCAAGAACGCCCGTCTCGATGCTATGAAGGTCTCTGACGAATGCGATTTCAGCAAGGCAGACCTCACCCAGGCTTCCGTGATGGACATGGACCTCACCCGTGCTGACTTCAGCAAGGCAAACCTCACCAACACGAACTTCTCCCGTTCCTTGATGGCTAACAGCGACCTCCGCAAGACCACCAT
>CAMJNF010000188.1 GCA_946407235.1 uncultured Fibrobacter sp.
ACTGCTGCATTTATCCGCAAAGTTGTTGATTTTGCCGGAATCGATAAGGAACAGAGCGAAAAGTTCATTGAACAAGAAAATGGTATTTATTACTACTATTTGGAACACTTCTCTGAATTCTTTGCTGAATACTGGTACGGTATGCCGAGTGAATTTGCGATTACCGCTGATTCCGCTTACACGCTTGCTTACACCAAGTTCCTTGCTGACCAAATCGGTCTTATTCCGCGCAAGGCGATTATCACGGACGATCCTCCGCAGAAATTCCGCAAGGGAATTGAAGATGCTTTCCATAACATCAGCGAAGGTGTCGATGTTGAAGTGGAATTCGAAGAAGATGGCTACTTGATTGAAAAGGCAATCAAGGAAGTTGATTTCTCTTCTGGAAAGCCGTTGATTCTTGCTTCTTCTTGGGAAATCAATCTTGCCAACGATAAGGGCGCTTTGTTCTTCGAAATTACGCCTCCGTCCAGCGAAACTTTGATTATCAATCGTAGTTTCGTCGGTTACAAGGGCGCACTTAATTTGCTTGAAAAAATTTATAGCGCATCCGTTGGCGGAAAGTAAGTTCTTGCTTCTTCACTACATCAACAAAAGTGCCGACTGGTTCATCAGTCGGCATTTTTTATTTGAAGTAAATGAATTTGCGGATTGGACATGCGCATGCCCTACTTTACAAGATTCAAAAAGTACTGGTGAATGCTTGTATCGCTATTGAGTTCTGGATGGAACGACAGTGCAATTTGATTCTTGTATTTTACGGCGACGATTTGCTTTGTGGCGCTTGTGGCGTTTGCGTCAGTGTTTATGCTCGCGGTTCGCGAAAGAACTTCGACATCGTTCCCAACAGATTCGAAGAATGGTGCGCGAATAAAAGTTTGCGGAACTTTTCCGATGTGCGCGACTTCGTTTTCTGTAAGGAAACTGCCGAGCTGCCGTCCGTAAGCATTGCGACGGATGACTGCCGGAAGCGTTGCGAAGTGAGCCTTGTTTTCGCCCGCGATGTGTTCGGCAAGGAGAATTGCCCCTGCGCATGTCGCAAGCACGGGAAGCCCGTTTGCAATTTTTTGACGCAATGGTTCGAATAGCCCCAAGTCGCGAAGGAGTTTGCCTTGTACGGTACTTTCACCTCCGGGGAGTACAAGACCGTCTAAATGATGGTCGAGATCATGCAATTGCCTAATTTCAAAGACTTCGACGCCAAGCGATTCAAGAATGCGTTCATGTTCGATGAACGCACCCTGCACCGCAAGCACGCCTATCTGCGGTTTTGCATTGGACATTATTTCCCCCTTTCGGCCATGAGCAATGCGATTTCTTGTTCGTTGATGCCGACCATGGCTTCGCCCAAGTCTTCAGAAAGCTTGGCGATGAGTTTTGCATCGGTGTAGTTCGTGACGGCTTGCACGATGGCGGCAGCGCGCTTTGCTGGATTGCCAGACTTAAAAATGCCTGAACCCACGAATACGCCTTCTGCGCCGAGTTGCATCATGAGGGCTGCATCGGCGGGGGTGGCGACACCCCCGGCCGCGAAGTTCACGACCGGAAGTTTCTTGTGGTCGTGAACATAGCGCACCAAGTCGTACGATACTTGAAGTTCTTTGGCTCGGTTGAAAAGTTCATCTTCGCGCAAACTGGAAATGCGAGCGATTTCTTGATTCATCAATCGCATGTGTCGAACGGCTTGAACGATGTCGCCCGTGCCCGGCTCTCCTTTGGTGCGAATCATGGACGCGCCTTCTTCGATTCGGCGAAGCGCTTCGCCCAAATCTTTTGCGCCGCACACGAATGGAACATTGAATTCTCGCTTGTTGATGTGGAATACATCATCGGCTGGAGAAAGTACTTCGCTTTCGTCGATGTAGTCGATTTCGATGGCCTGTAAAATTTGCGCTTCTGCAAAATGCCCGATGCGGCATTTGGCCATTACGGGAATAGAAACGGCGTCTTGAATCCCCTTGATCATTTTTGGATCGCTCATTCTTGATACACCGCCAGCGGCGCGAATATCGGCGGGAATGCGCTCTAATGCCATTACGGCGGCAGCGCCTGCTGCTTCTGCGATTTTGGCCTGTTCCGGCGTGGTTACATCCATGATGACGCCGCCCTTGAGCATTTGGGCAAGATTCTTATTGAGTTCGTAACGGTTCTGTTCTGGCATGAGTATCTCCTTGATTGTGGAATGATTTGTTTTTTTTTTCAAGGGGGAATTTAAAACAATCATTGGCCTTGTTCAATATTCAGTTTCTTGTTATTTTTATAAGGTCAGCTGAATACCAGATTTACATATTTAATAAGGTCAGATTTATGTTTACTTACGATATGTCTAAGGCGGGCTCCAATAGCCTTTATCATTATCTTTATCAGTGTATCAAAAAGGATATCGTAAGCGGAAAAATTTTAGCCGATGAACAGATTCCTTCTAAAAGAAGTCTTGCGCAAAATCTTGGTATTAGCGTGGTGACTGTTGAAAATGCCTACGCACAACTTTTGGCCGAAGGCTTTATCTATTCTCTTCCGAAAAAGGGATTTTTTGTTGTTGATATTAATGCGAAGGCGACATTGCAAGTGCAGACTCGTCAAAAATCGAATCGCTCTCGCAGATTCCGAGCTGATTTTCCCGAAGAATCTGAGCATATCAATCCAAAGTACATAGCCGATTTTGCAAGCAATGGCGCGGATATCGAGGCTTTCCCTTTTTCGACTTGGGCTAAGATTACCCGAGAAGTTCTTTGCGAAAGACAGAATGACTTGCTACAAGTTTCTCCTGGCGTTGGTACATTGGAACTTCGCCGAGCTATTGTGCGCATGCTCCGTGAATTCAGAAATATCCAGGTGACGCCCGAGCAAATTGTTATTGGTGCGGGAACGGATTACTTGTATGGCCTGCTTGTTCAGCTGTTGGGATTTGACAAGTGCTATGCGGTTGAAGATCCTGGTTGGGGCAAAATTTCGAAAATCTATAGCCAATATGGTGTCAAGGTGAACCATGTCCCTGTTGAAGGCGATAGCTTTGTAGATGCATTAAAGAAATCAGATGCCGATATCGTGCATATTTCTCCGGCGCATCATTTCCCGACGGGGAAGGTGATGCCCGTTGGTGAACGCTATCGTTTGCTCAGCTGGGCGGCGGAATCGCCCAAACGCTACATTGTCGAAGATGACTACGACAGCGAATTTCGCATGACCGGAAAACCGATCCCTGCATTGCAAAATATTGATGTCACTGAAAAGGTTGTGTACTTGAATACATTCTCCAAGACGATGACATCTGCCATTAGGCTCAGTTATATGGTTCTCCCTCCACATCTTGCTGAAAAATTTCACAATGAACTTTCGTTTTATTCTTGTACCGTATCGACTCTTGACCAATATGTGATGGCGAAGTTTATTGACCTCGGGTATTACGAAACGCATATCAACCGTATGCGCAATTTGTACAGAAGTAAACGAGACGCGTTGCTTACGGCGATTGATAAAAGTAAGCTTTCAAAAGTAGCGCATGTTTATGAAGAAGATGCAGGCTTGCATTTTCTTCTTGAAGTGAATGCGAAATGTTCTGATGCTGAATTCTGTAAGCGGTTGCGTCAGAAGGGCGTCAATGTTAAGGCTCTTTCTGAATATTATTTTGAAGCGACTCCATCGGAACATAAGTTTGTTATCAACTATTCTTCTGTTGAAAGAAATAAGATGAAAAAAGCTGTGCAGATTATTGCAGATCTTTTCTCACTCTAATTAAGCGTTAACGCTATTTATAGTCTTTCGCTATTCGTGTACGATATGTATAAAATAATTTTATACATAGAGCTTAACCTTATATCAAGCGATAAAAATAAAGTATTTTACAAACCATTTTTTGTTTTCTAATTTATGCAGCGTAATCGAGAACATTGTGTTCCGAAACTTCCACAAATCAACACGAGGATACCTATATGTGTTGTAGCTGTAAATTCTCCAATAACTAAGCCGAAGCCTTTTTAAAGGCTAATCGGCAATTTTAAAAGTGCGCAGAACATTGCTCTGCGTGGTTACTAAACTCATAAAAAATAGGAGTTCCTCCATGAATTTCAATATTAAAAAATCTATAGCTCAAATTGCTCTTTTGTCTTCAATTACTGCAATTGCTGCTGAACCTATTGCTGTTACCACGAAATCTGGCGTAAGTGCTACACTCTATGGTTTTGCATCTTTGAACGCCGCCTACGAAGATTCCAAGAGTAATAATGGCAACTTTGCAAACTTTGCTGCTCAATCGGATATTGCCAACAAAAACGATGGTGGCTGGCATTTCACGCCGAACCTCACTCGAATCGGTTTGAATCTTTCGAGCGGTAGCGATACTTCGTTCCTCAAGGTGAACGGTAAAATCGAAGTTGATTTCTACGGCGGCGGTTCCGGTAATGCGCCTGTTCCACGCCTTCGTCATGGTTACGGCGAAATTTCTTTTGGCATGTCCGGTTTCTCCATTTTGGGCGGTCAGACATGGGATTTGATTTCTCCCCTCGTGACTCCAACGCTCAATGCTGGCGTTCTTAACAACTCTGGTGATCCGGGCCTTCGCAGAGCACAACTCCGACTGACCGAAAAAGTTCCTGTTGGTAATGGCTCTTTAGATTTTGCCGTTGCTCTTGTTCGCACTATTGGCGAAACGCAGCCGTACAACACTTCTTCTGCTTCAGAGACCGGTGTCGATGCAGACGTTCCTACCATTCAGGGACGCATCGGTATTGCCATTCCGCTTTGGGTTGAAAACAAAAAGTTCGGTTTAGGTATTTCTGGTCATTATGGCCAAGAAGAAGTTGACTTGGATGCCACTGGTGATACTAAGGATATTCCCTCATGGTCTTTTAACGTTGATTTGACCCTCCCCATCACAAGCAACTTTACCTTCCTTGGTGAGTATTTTGTCGGTGCCAATCTCGATACATACGCAGCCGGTATTGGACGCGGACTGGTTTCGAATACTGAAGACCCCGAAAGCGTAAGAAGCATTGGTGCTTACGGTGGATGGATTGCCTTGCAAGCCAAATTTATCCAAAAGTTGGCCTTTAATGTGGGTGC
>CAMJNF010000189.1 GCA_946407235.1 uncultured Fibrobacter sp.
GCCTTATAAATCAAAAGGTTACGAGAAATTTAGGTACCCAAATGTCATATAGGCCAAAAAACACCCTGCCAAGCAAGGTGCCTTTGTAAAGCCAGGCTGTTTTTGCAGTAGTCTGTGAGCAAAAAGCCCTCGGTATTAACCGAGGGCGTTGGCGAGAGCGAGGCGAAGACGGAGTCTCGTTTCGCTCAAGAGTCGAGCGGTCTTCCGTGAGCAATAAACGCCTCGTATTAACGAGGCGTGTTTGCGAGAGCGAGGCTCTGACGGAGATCTTTTGTCAGCGTATAGAGCCGAGCGGTCTTATTAGTTTATTCTACCCACCAAGTTGCCGGAAATCGTGAAGTCCTTAGAGGCGTTGTAATTGTGTACGCCAGCAGACAGCGAGAAACGGTCCGTGAGAGCCTTTTCAAGATAAAGAGCTCCAAGGACGTCCTTGATGTGCTTGGTCTTGCCTGTAATAAAGTCACGATGGTTGTGACGGTTGTGGACGTATTCTGCTTCGAGAATGACGCGGTCAACAGTCTTGAAGTTGAATTCGATGCCGCCAGTGAGCGGGGCTACGATGTCGTTTGCCATGTCCATGAGAGCGACTTCACCGAAAATCGTAAAGAAATCCGGAACGATCGGAGCACGGACCTTCAAAGAGGCGTTTTGAATAACGTCGACATCGCTATCGTGAACTTTGTCAAAAATGTTGCTGCGGTAGCCGAGCTGGATGTCGAACATTTCGAGGCTCGGGAGGTCGTGGAAGTTGAACACGATGCGGAGATCGCCCTTGTTAAGGTGTGCAGACTTGCTGATGAAGGAGAGGGCGATATCGACGTTTTCATTCGGGACGAAGCCGAATTCGAACTGGTTTTCCGGATCCTGCGTGGAGAGGAAGCCGCTCTTGTAGCCATCGATGTAGCCACCGAAATAGTCTCCGTTCTTGTCGGTATTGTCCCAACGACCGACCTTGAAGCTGAACCAATCCTTGCTCTGGTAAGCCCATGCTTCATCGAGAGAGAAATAATCTTCGGCGTCGCCAACAGCTTGGTTGTCGTTATCAGTCTTTAAATCGCCTGGGTAGAATGCTACACCGATTTTACCCTTGAAGTTCTGAGTTTCAGCGAGGATGGCAAGGTTTGCCTGGCCGCTCCATGTTTCGAGGTTGTCCGAATTGTTGTCGTCTTCGGTGGTCCAAAGGATCTTGCCGGCTTCGAGTTCGAAGTCTGCGTTGATGTCGAAGTCGATTTGGTTGACCGTGAATACGGCGTTTTCAATCATCTTCTTTTTCTTGCGAGATGTCGTAGAGGCCGGTTCGGTTGCGGCGACTTCTTCTGCCGGTGCAACAGTCGGAACTACAACTTCTGGAGCAGGTTCAGCCTTGACGGCTGGAATTTCGGCAACAGGAGCGGGTGCTTCCGGAGCCTTGACTTCTGCTACAGGAGCCGGTGCTTCTACCGGAGTCGGGGCGATTGCCGGAATAATCGGTTCTGCCGGAACCTTTGTTTCGACAGCTGCGGCTGCATCAGCCTTGACTGCTTCAATAGCCTTGACCTCGGCTGCTGGAGCCTTTTCGGTTACAACGGCCTTTGCTTCGGCTGTAGCTGCATTTGCAGTTTCTTTAGCCTTGGTTTCGTTTGCGGCGACAGCGGCTTTGGCGTCTTTAACGGCTGCTTCGGCCTTGGCTGTTGCTTGAGCTTTTTTCTTGACCGTTGCCGTTTTTGCCTTGTTGATAGCGGTCTTTGCTTCTACAGCAGGCTTTTCGGTTGCGGCCTTAACATCTTCTACACTGGGTGCTGCGAACACGGATGCTGCAAGCACGCAGGTTGCAAGAATCATTTTCTTCATTTGATAGTCTCCTTGGTATAATTCCTGGTTTATATACTTGATTAAATGTTAGTAAAAATATCTTAATCTTTTTTTTACTACATATAAAGCCCTCAATAATCTAATTTAAATATCCAAAAGAGGTGGTTGTTTTGAAAAAAATATTGTTGGCGGTGTTTGTTTTGCTCTCGGCAAATTCGTTTGCTCAAATGAAACTTAATGTCTATAAAAAAATTAATGGTGCTATAGACGAAAATCGCCCCCTTGGATATTTGATGTCTTCCGATGCAATTAAGGAACTCCCGATTCCGAAAGAAAGGATTGAACACGAAAGTTTCGTGGATGTCCAGGAGAAAGTTCGTGGATCCAATGGAAAATACAAGACTGTTACACAAAAGCAAAGGGTCGTGACTTACGAAGAAGTGGAATCGAAAGTTCCACCGCGTTATGTGCCTGTGAATTGCAAGTTTGGCGATGTCTGGGTAAAGCGTTCGGAGTTGGACCGCTTTATGCAGGAATATGTGGATTTGAGCGGTGAATATGTTTCCGAGACGGGACGTGTCGTGCTGAAAAGTTCTCCGAGCAATGCAAACCGTTTTAACATTGTTGTGCAAAATGGTAAGGACGATAACGTTGCCGAAATTGAAATGGGCAATTTGGAAAAGAAGAATATCAACGGTCATGCCCGCTTTGTTTATAAGGAAGAAGGTTGTGCTGTTGGTGTAGACGTGTTTAACCGCGTTGTCCGCGTGGCTCAGCATGGCTGCGAAGATTATAATGTTGGTGGATACACGCTTGCTGGGAACTACCCGACGTTCAAGGGGAATAACCGCATTGCGGAAACGTTTAATTTGGATACGTACAATTTCTCTTATCCGAAATACTTGTGGTGCGCCAGTGGCTATGATACTTGCGAACCGTTAAAGGATGAACATGGAATTGTAAATATCACGTGGAGCAAGGACGGACATGGAACGATTGAACGTAAGGCGGGGAATACCGTGCATACGTATCGTGCGATGGAACGCGTAATTCCGCACAAACGGGATTATTTTATGGGTGAAAAGCCGATTGCCATTAAAACGAAGCGCACCGACATGAGCGGTGAATGGATGAATTGGTATTTTTATCCGAGAGCGGGACGTTTTAAGATGATGCGTTCCGGTCAGCGTCATGATGCCGCCTACATGGAAATCTACGAACCAGTAAAAGAAGATGATTAAGAGTGGGCTTCGCCCAAGCCCGTAGAATTGTTGCAGAAGATTATGATTAAGTCGATTGAACAGAGTCGCATTTTGTTTTTAGATTCGGGACCGCTGGTGCGGCTCCTCCAGATGCATCCGGACTTTTATCCGGTAGTTTCAGGTGTACTGGACGGAGTTTACGAGAATAACGTGCAGGTTCTGGTTTCGTCTGTGACTTTGTTCGAGGTTTGCAAGAAAGCGTACGGCGCAAACGATGGTGTACTTGCTAGACAGTACCGCGAATTTTTCGAGAAGTCAGCAAACGTTCGCCTTTGTGAAGTGGATGCCGATGTGTCGCTTAAGGCGGCAGAGCTTTTTGCTGCTGCGGCTCGCACGAACCACAAGCTGACAGAAGGGGAGGCTTTGCGCCTTGCAACTGCGTTTGTGAACGGAGCCGATTGCATCCTCACGGAATGCGCAAACTTCCGCGATGCAACTGATGCACTCGTCGTGACGCTGGACGAAATTTAAAATTCGTGTAATTGCGAATGAGAATATAACGCTGTCATCCTGAGCGAAGTCGAAGGATCCAGTGCTTTTACTTTTGCTGAGATTGCTCGAATTCTTTTTTCTTCTGCTCGTATTCTTGCTTTCTCTTTTCGTTTTCGTCTAAATAAGCCTTGACTTTGCCGTTGTACTGTAAATAGTAAGGGATGTAGTCAATCATGTCGAGGTTCCCGTCATCGTCAAATTCAATAAGATATTTATCGTTGACAACAAATGTGGGCTCGATGATTTGTGTGGGTTCGTTTGTTGAATGCTCTGGTTTGCTTAAATTATTCGATTCTTGCCCAAGCACCAGGCTTAATAAACAAAGCCTTTTGGAATTGGATTATGGCATCGCCTGTTGAAAGATTTTATTGGCGTGGTCTTGCTGTTTATTGTTTTTCCAAGTTGTGGAATTGTATTTTGTAGAATAGTTAATTAGGGGAATATTTTATGATGTGTCTAATAACTCGCAATCATGTTTTTTGGGGGGCTTTATTAGCCTTGCTGTTTATCGGCTGTTCCGATAATAATGAAGAAAAACAGAATTTACCGCAAACGGAACGGCATGTGCAAAAAAATGGAAAGTTTGTAATGTCGGAAGAGTCAAAAATTCGTTTGCGAGAAAGAGCGCTAAAACAGTTTGAAGAGCGGGAACGAATAAAGAAACTTAACCCGCAAACTGAGGTGAAGGAAGAGGAAAAGGAACCTCCTCGCATTCAAACATTGCATTCAGCAGATGAATGTTACCGGGCGTGTTATGCAGCGGAGATTTTTGAAGAGGAAGGCGTTTCTGTCGGTGGTATGAAGTTGCACGTGGGTAGGAATGTGCGTGTTCTTGCAAACGAATGTGAAAAATCCTGCCGTCCCTTTGAAAATATCATTCCTATCAATGCGTGTGGCAGGGCCTGCCTTGCGGCGGGTGATGAATTTATTTTAAAATCGAACTACATTATGGATAGCACGACTTTTGCAAGATTTGTTTTAGAAATTTGCGATGAAACTTGTCCTTGCGCAAATCGCTTTGATTCCTTGGCGTATAAAAAAGAAATTCGCCACATTTTAGACAGCCTTGTGCGTAAAGAGGATATGGATAGCGTTGTCTTTGCAAAATTCAATAATGCTGTAAAAAGAGTTAAGTGTAGAAGAGGTTTTGGCCGCAACAAGCATTGTTCAGAAATGATGATGGAATACAACGAGAATCGCGCTAAGGCTCTAGAAAATTGCCGTCAGTAATGAGAACATTAAACTCCTAACCACGATTTATTTGCATTTCTAAGTTCTAAGTTCTAAGTTCTAAGTTCTAAAATGCTATCTTTTCCGCGTAAAATTTATTGGAGTTTAACATGTCTAATTACTGTCCTGTTATTGGTCTCGAAATCCATTGCCAGCTCGCCACTA
>CAMJNF010000190.1 GCA_946407235.1 uncultured Fibrobacter sp.
GCGTGTCTACCAATTCCACCACGACCGCGTGGTCCTTAGCGGAACGGCAACAAATTTAGTATAAAACCTTCCGCTTGTAAAGGGGTGTTTGTGAAATTAATAAAAAAAATTAGAACTTAGAACTTAGAACATCCTCTCTAAGTTCTAAAAGCGAAGCGGTCTAAGCTCTACCAACTGTACGGCTTAGCCGTAGTTTTCCACCAGCTTGTCGAAGACTTGTCCGCGGACTTTGTAGTTCTTGAACAGTCCAAAGCTTGCGCAGGCTGGGCTCATGATGACGGTTCCGCCTTGACCGATGCTAAGGCTATCAGCAAAAGCTTCTTCGAGAGTGGGGAAGATGGCGGTCTTGATGCCTGCTTCATCCACGCCTGCTTTTTTCAAGTCGGCGAGCATGCGTTCGGCGGTGGCGCCAATGAGTGCAATTTGCTTCAAGTTCGGGCGATCCTTCACCAAGATGTTTGAAAGTTCCGTGAAGTCCGCGTTCTTTTCGGACCCACCCAGAATCAATGCGAACGGGCGTTTCATGCTTGCGGTTGCAGCAATCGTCGCGTCGGGCCGGGTGGCGTAGCTGTCGTTGTAAAATTCAATGCCGTTCTTTTCGCCTTTGAATTCCATGCGGAAGGGGAGCGTTTCGTAGCTCTTGAGCGCTTCGAAAGCATCGGCAACTTTAACGTCTAAAGCCTTGCATGCAAGCGTTGCTGCTGCCATGTTTTCGAGCTGGTAAATGCCACGCACTTTGCAGTCGGCGAGGTACAATGTCTCACCATCAATTGTGAGTGTAGCTCCATCAATCACGGCATCGCCATCACCTGCGCTTTCGCCATCCTTAAGGCTTACTGCATACTTTGTCTTGGCCGGGCTTTCTGCGGCAATCTTTGCTGTCGGGGCGGCGTCTTTCAGATAAACGCATGCGCCATCGCGCTTTTGCCAACGCACCAAATTTGCCTTTGCGTCGCGGTATTCTTCAACGGTCTTGTGCCAGTCCAAGTGCTCTGTCGAAACTCGCAAAACAACGCCAACGTCCGGCGATACGGACAAAGTCATCAACTGGAAACTCGAAAGTTCCAAAATGCTGATGCGTTCCGGAGTTTCGTCTTCGAGCAAGTCCAGTGCCGGCACGCCGAAGTTGCCGCCAATGGCGTTTGCTTTGCCGCACTTGTCCAAAATATGGCTAATCATGCTCACGGTAGAGCCCTTGCCGAGTGTGCCTGTTACACCGACCACTTTTGCAGAACGAGTTTGTTCCAAAAATAATTGAATCTGGCTCGTCATGAGCCCGCCGTTCATCTGGAAATGAAACAGTTCCTTGCTCATCGGATAAACGCCTGCCGAGCGTACAACCGTCACGCAGTCCTTGAGTCCGTCCAAATAGTTTTCGCCGCTGCTCACCTTGACGTTCACGCCAGCAGGGACTTCAGGCAAGTTCACCGGGTTCTTGTCCATCACGACGATGTCCTTGACGCCTTCGCGGAAAAGATAACGCAATGTGCTCTGGCCCTCAACGCCAAAGCCCAAAATTCCAACCGGAGAAACAAGTGTATTCTGCATAAAAAACCTCTAAAATTTTTTCGCCTAAAAAATAGCAACCCTTACCAGAAATGAGCACCAAGGCCTATCATGAACATATTCACATAACCGTTTTTCTTGAAAGAGTATCCGCCCATATATCTCAGTTTTAGCGCTAAATGTCCCTGGGTGCTAAATTTCGAGTCAACGCCTTTTTCAAAGCCGAAACGGAAATCGGTCTGGGCGCCTCCCAATATTAAACCTCCATACTCATTGGTTTCACCAGCGCCAATGAATGGATGGAATTTGACGATTCTTGAATCGTACAAGACGTAGCCCCAGGTGACATAAAATCCAGTTGTCCCGGTCAATGCGATGATGCCTCTCTTGTATTGCAAGGCAAGTGCTGCATGAAAACTTGCATCTGTAGCGGCGAATACTTCAATGCCGATTCCGCCAGTATAAATTTTGAACTGAGCCGGGTCAAGATAATAATGATTGTCTGCTAAATTTTGTTCTAGAATTTCTTTTATCTGTACTACTTGCGGTATATATTTTGATTCCGGGAACTGGACTTTGAAAGAGTCCAACTGACTAAAACTTTTTTTGTAAGCCTCTACGCTTGGTTCGGAGAGAATGGATATGCTCTGAATTGGGGTCCACCTGCATTTAGTGCGGCACCTAAAACCAAGCGGAAAATGCGCGATGATTTTGATTAACGCTTTTTGATCGGGAGAAACATCTGATTTTTCTATAAGATGCAACTGCACTTTTATATTGTTTGAATCTCTTAAGCTCATTCTTTTATTTAGATAGTCGTCCAAGACGTTTGGTGCCGACGGAAAATGTTTTACTTTGGGCTCGTCGGTGATGTATTTGTTTATCCAGTGGTCTATGGCGAGGTCATATTTTTGCGCTATAAAGTAGAGCTGCAATTTTTCGTAATTGGTGACAAACGGGTCGTCCGGATTTTCCGGTTCGATAAGCTGCAGTAATTCGTCGGGTTCCAGATTCTCGTTCTTTAATGCGTTGTAGAGTAGGACTCTCGCGTTGTGCGTGGCTCTTTCATCTACGGCAATGTAGCTTAATAATGGGTTGGTTTCGAGGGCATCATCGGGATAGTTATCTTGTACAAAGTATGTGCCCGTCGATTGTGGATTGCCGCCTATGCTCTTTCTTTGCAGAATGTGTGTTAATGAATCCACTTCGGCAGAATTGGCGGATTGACTTGCAGAAAATCCAAAGCCGTAAACACAAAGTATTAAGAACAGGATAACTCTCATCATTTACTCAAAATACAAAAATCCGCTCTCTTTCGAGAACGGACTTCTGAATGCGGTCGGACAGACTTGAACTGTCATGAGATTGCTCCCACTAGCACCTCAAGCTAGCGTGTCTACCAATTCCACCACGACCGCAGAGCTTAGTTCGCCGTTTCGTTTCCGATGCGGCAAACTACAAACTCTTACTTGGCTTTCTTCTTGCCTTTCTTGGCCTTCGGAGCTTCTGCCGGAGCAGCCGGTGCAACTTCAGCGGTTGGTGCCGGAGCGGCTTCAACAGCAGCAGGAGCAGCTTCAGCCTTCACTTCAGCGGCAGCCGGTGCAGCAGGAGCTGCTTCAGCCGGAGCGTTGAACGTTGCCGGGAGAGCCGGAACTTCCGGAACAGCTTGTTCGGCAGCGCTTTCGCGAGTTGCCTTTTGCATTGCGGATTCTTCAACAGCCTGATCCTGCTTGGCGGTGATGAGGCCAAGAGCGAAAACCACGATGAAGAAAATCACAGCAACGACACGAGTCAACTTCTGGATGAAGGTCGCTGCGCCGGCGGTAGAAAATGCAGATTGCGAAGTCATGCCACCGATTCCTGCGAGACCGCCCATCTTGTCGTTCTGCACGAGAACGAGGAGGGAAAGGAATACGCAAAGAAACACGTGGAGGACGATCAATACCCAAAAGAGAGTTGTCATTTGTGACGTTCCTTTTGTTAAAAGTTACTTGGCTTCAGCAGCGGCGATGATTTCCATGAAGGTGTTGGCCTTGAGACCTGCACCACCAATCAAACCACCGTCGATATCCTTCTGGGCGAGGAGGCCGGCTGCATTGGCGCCCTTCATAGAGCCACCATACTGGATGCGCATGCCTTCTGCAACAGCTTCGCCGTAGATTTCCTTAACAACGGAGCGGACATAAGCCTGAGTTTCTTCAGCCTGTTCGTCGGTAGCGGTAACGCCAGTACCGATTGCCCAAACCGGTTCGTATGCGAGAACGCACTTTGCAGCGTCTTCTGCAGAAACGTCCTTGAAAGCACCCTTGACCTGGAGGCCGAGAACTTCCTTGAGGATGCCGCCCTGGCGCTGGTCGAGAGTTTCACCAATGCAGATGATCGGCTTGAGGCCAGCTTCGAGAGTCTTCTTGACCTTGAGGTTCACGGTTTCTTCCGTTTCGTGGAAGTACTGGCGCTGTTCGGAGTGGCCGATGATGATGTATTCGGCACCGATTTCCTTGACCATGTCCACAGAAACCTTACCGGTGTATGCGCCCTGGTCCTTCCAGTGGATGTCCTGGATGGCGAGCTTCACGTTGGAACCCTTGATGACGTCGGCGACCTTGGCGGCGGCGAGGTAAGTCGGGGCGATGACCACTTCGGTCTTCTTCACGTCCTTGACGGCTTCCACGATATCCTTAGCGAGCTGAATGGATTCGCTAACGGTCTTGTTCATCTTCCAGTTACCAGCAATGATATACTGACGCATAATTAACTCCTTGAGAGGTTTAAAATTTAACGCGCGTAAATGTAGAAAATTTTTTGCGAATAGTCACTAGTCATTAGTTATTAGCGCATGGAACTTAGACCATAGTCATTCTCGATCGACTGAAAGTCGTGAGGGAATCCATAATTTATTCTGCTACAGCCAACTGCATCATACGGCAATGTAAATCGCACCCCTAAACCCTAATACCTAAAACCTAAACCCTAAAACAAAAATTCCCCTCGGCATTTAACCAAGGGGTGCAGTTTTATTTAGTTAAGAATTAGGATGTTTGAATTAGGAATTGGTTAATTAGGCGGCTTTGCCGCGATTGTTTCTATTCCGAACTCCAAATTCCGAATTCTTAATTTCAAAACTAGTGATCGTACGTGCTCGAACGTGCGGAACTCGGCGGAGGAGAACCACCATAGCGGTCGCCTTCGATCTTGTCGAGAACCATTTCAGCTTCGTAGCCCTTCAAACGAGCCTGTTCCGGAGCCTTCCAGAAGAGACGTGTGATGAGCTTGCCTTCGCGGGTGAAGTATTCCCAAACCTTGCCATCGGCGGTTTCATGGTCGGGAGGTCCCCACAAGAGGTTTACCATGTCGGTAGTCATGCCTTCTTCGACATAGCCTTGCTTGAAGGTGT
>CAMJNF010000191.1 GCA_946407235.1 uncultured Fibrobacter sp.
TGCGCTCACCTCGGACTTTTACCGCAGACCGCAGAAAACTTCAAGCAGAAAGGCAAAACCGAAGAAGAAGCACGCGCGATTGAAGAGGCAGCAAAGTTCGTAGACAGTCTCGGATGCTTCGAAATGGTTCTCGAGCACATTCCTGAAGAACTTGGTGCAAAAATCACAAAAGAAGTCTCAGCACCGACAATTGGCATTGGCGGAGGCAAGTTTACAGACGGGCATGTCCTCGTGATGCACGACGCTCTCGGCATGCACCCGAATAAAATTCCGCCGTTCGCCACAAAGTTCGTAGACATGTATTCCGTTGGTGTTCAAGGAGTTAAGAAATACATCGAAAGTGTAAAAGCCAGAGAATAATTTAATTTATTTTCACACCAATTTCAAAACAAACTAACATCATTTATTTACTCGTAAAATCGACTTCACGCGGAGTCGATTTTATTTTATCTGTAGTTTTTTGTTTGCTAACGATTTTTCTTATAATTTTTTTTTCAAAAAAATTTCATTTTTTTTAAAATAAATGTTGATTATTTGTGAAAAAGAAGTTATTTTTCAGGTATCAACAAATAAATAACATAAAAGGAAGAAAAAAATGGCTACAAAAACTGTTGCAAAGAAACCCACTGCTGCAAAGAAACCGGCTGCCGCTAAGAAGCCGGCCGCTGCCAAGAAGCCAGCTGCTGCTAAGAAGCCGGCTGCCGCTAAGAAGCCAGCTGCTGCTAAGAAGCCGGCTGCTGCTAAGAAGCCAGCTGCCGCTAAGAAGCCGGCTGCCGCTAAGAAGCCAGCTGCTGCTAAGAAGCCGGCTGCCGCTAAGAAGCCAGCTGCAGCCAAGAAGCCGGCTGCCGCTAAGAAGCCAGCTGCCGCCAAGAAGCCGGCTGCCGCTAAGAAGCCGGCCGCCAAGAAGTAATCTTCTTTTTGACCCAACGATTTTGACCCGCAGACCTCTGCGGGTCTTTTTTGTATTGGCGCCACGATACACTTTTTATATTGGCGCTCCGCCCCACCTTTACTATTTTTGTTAGCATGATTTCAGAAAAAGATTTGACCAATTCGCAAAACATTCCCTTTGAAGAACGCATCGCCCGCATCGAAAAGATGATCGAAGCAGAAGCAGAACCGAAAGCATTTGAACTCGGGCTTTTGCTCGCTCTCAAGATGGGTCAGGAAATTCGCGAAAAGAAACCGCTCGGCAGCACGACCGGCGACATCGTCGCCGCATGGAGTTCCAAGTACCCGGAATCCGTTGTCGAAGAAGCAATCGCTCACGCCAAGCAGTTCCTAACAAATCCAGGCGCCCTCGCCGAAAAGATGAAGAACATCATGCTGAAAAAGATGAATCAGCAAGAAGAAAAAAAGGACGAGGCCGAAAGTGGAAAATAAACTCCAGGCAACCATCGACATCGGGAGTCATAGCAGCATTCTCTTGATTGCTGCGTTTGAAGACGCTCCCGCCGCAGCTCCCGCTGAATCTGCGAATCTCGAAAAAGTCGAGACACCTACAGAGGCGCCCGCAAATTCCGAGACTTCTGCAGTCCAAGCAGTCCCCGAGACTCCCGCCGCAACAAGCGAAGCGCCTGTAGCCCCGCGCAAGATTCTCGTGCCGAAACTCCAAAAGGTCGAAGTCTGCCGCCTTGGCGAAGACATTTACGAACACGGGAAAATCACGCCGGAACGCATTCAGGAACTTGTGCAAATCATGACGAAGTTCCGCATGGACTTGCACGCCCTCGGCGCTGACCTTAAAGCCGTTGCCATGACCGAAGCCATGCGCAAAGCGGAAAATCCAGATGAAGTCATCGAAGCTGTAGAAAAAGCCGTATGGGTCAAGCCGCGCGTCATCACCGGCGAAGAAGAAGGCAAGCTCACTTACCGTTCCGTCAAGGAATGGCATGGTGCAGGCAATGTCACGATCGATATCGGCGGCGGTTCCACGGAACTCAGCAACGGCGAAACAACGTTCTCGATTCCCGTTGGCGCGCTCAAGATGTTCAAAGCGATGGGCCCAATTCCCGGTCCGGAATACAAGAAGTTTATCAAGGAAACGTTCAAGGATTTGTCGTTCAAGGGCATGACGAAAAAGCCTGTTTACCTTATCGGTGGTACAGGCACCGCACTTGCAATGGTATTCTTGAACAGCCAAACGTTTGACTACAAGGCCATCGAAGGTCTTGAAATGAGCCTCGCCGACCTTGAAGCCGTCACCACACGCATCACAAACCTTTCGAAAGAACTCCGCGCGATGCTCCCGGGACTTGGAAACGGCCGCCACGAAGTTATCATTTGCGGATTGTTCTGGTTGCGTTCGCTCCTTGAAAAGCTCCGCGTAGAAACGTTCAAGATCAGTACAGCCGGGTTGCGATTCGGACTACTCTACCCGCCAGAAAAAGAACCGGAACCTAAGCCAAAGAAGCGCCCGGCATTTTTGAAAAAGACGGATGCAGCATCCGAAACGTCGAACCCCGAACAAGACGGGGATGACAAATAAAAGACGGGGATGAAAAAATGCGTATAAACAAGTACATTTCTCTCAGTGGTTTTGCTAGCCGCCGTGCCGCCGATGAACTCGTCGCAAGCGGTCGTGTTCAGGTGAACGGAGAAACGATATCCGACCTCGGCCATCAAGTGGACGAAACAAAGGACCAAGTCTCGATCGATGGAAAGCCATTGAAGATTTCCACGAACAAGAAAACCAAAGTCATCATGTTCCACAAGCCTGCCGGTTGCGTATGCACCAAGGACGACCCACAAGGCCGCCGTACGGTTTACGATTACCTGCCGCCGGGATACCACAACTTTAAATACGTCGGACGACTCGACTTGCAGAGCCGCGGCCTTTTGCTGTTTACAGACGATGGCGAATTGCTTTACCGCCTCACGCACCCGAGTTTTGAAGTGCCACGCAGCTACTACGTGTGGACAACGCGCCAACTCAGCGAATCGGCTGCACAGCGCTTGGTCGAAGGCGTAGACATCCGTGACCCGGAAGATCCTGACGCCCCCGAAGAAATCGCTTTCGCCACAGACGTGTATCTCGAAAACGGCTTTGCAGAACTTGTGCTCATCGAGGGCAAGAACCGCGAAATCCGTCGCATGATGCGAGCCATCGGTTATGAAATCCGCGACCTCAAGCGCGTAAGCTATTGCCAAATTCAACTCGGCGATTTGCCCGCAGGCGAGTTCCGCGAACTCACGCCAAATGAAATGAACAAATTGCGACAAGCCGTGCATCTTTAGACGAAAGAACGCCGCTATGCGGCTACAGACGACAAATGCCAAAGGCGAATGTTGCAGGGCTGCTTGCAGACCTATAACTGAGCCAAGCATTTGGGACTTGTCCAAAGACGAAAGATTATGCTTGGCGGCAAAGCCGCGATTATTCCTCTCTCGTCTCTAGTCTCTCGTCTTTCGTCTAATTAAACCTCATTACCTAACCACTAACCACCAACCACTAGCCACTTTGACAAAACGTACTCTCTACATCGGTGATGTGCACGGTTGTGCGGACGAACTTTCCGAAATGATAGACAAGTTCGGTTTCGTCCGTGGAAGCGATACGCTGTACCAGACCGGCGATATTATCAACAAGGGTCCCGACATGATGCGCGCCATGCGCATTGTCGAGGAACTCGGCATTCTGACCGTCCGTGGGAATCACGAGGAACACCTTATCCGCATGATGGAAACGCCCAAGAGCAACTGGACCGAAAAGCAGAAGAAGCGCTTCAAGGCGCTCTCGCTCGACGAATGGGTTTACATCCGCGATACCGTAAAGAACTGGCCGCTCTGGCGCGATACGCCGCACGCTTTGCTCGTGCACGCTGGCCTTGAACCGGGCAAAACGCGCCTCGAAGACATGAGCCCCGAAGTGTTGCTTTCGATTCGCATGTGGAATGACAAGCCATGGTATGAACAAGTCACATGGAACAAAACGGTCGTTTTTGGACACTGGGCCAAAAATGGTTTTGTGAACGTTCCTGGATTTATCGGTCTTGATTCCGGTTGCGTTTACGGCAAGGCGCTTACCGCCTGGTGCCCCGAAGAAGACAAATTCTACACCGTCAACGCCCTCCGCGAATACACACCCGTCAAGGACAAGGCAAAGGAATCCGAAGCCGCCCCCTGCAAAGTGCTCGGCGACAACACGCCCGATTCCGTACCGCCCAAGACGTTTGACGAAATCAAGGAACGCATCGCCAGCGGCGACATCGCCCGCAAGGAAGAAACTACCGAAGAAAAAAACATCCGCGAGGCAAGCCCCTCCATCAGCGCAGAATGGGCCGGGTACTAGCGGCTTCGCCGCAGTGGCTAGTAAACAGTGATTAGTAAACAGGATTGCTTATTAAAAACGTTCTTATTGCATTCCTAATCACTAACCACTAGCCACTAACCACTAAATTTCTATCTTTGTTATAGGCATTTAACCACGGAACAACAATGACAGCAGAAGAACTTTACAATCGTCTCAAGTCCGTCAAGCCGGGCGCAGCCCTTTGCACCTACACCATGGAAAAGGTGGAAAAGATGCTCCCGCTCATCAACGAAATCAACGAACGCAAAAAGGACCAAGACACCGTAATCCTCGCCCACAGTTATTGCGCTCCTGAAATTCTCTTGGGCGTAGCCGACTTCACGGGCGATAGCTTCAAGTTGAGCAAGGACGCCACGACCGTTCAGCAAAAGACGATCCTCTTCTCTGCCGTGCGTTTCATGGGTGAAACCGCCAAGATTTTGAACCCGCAAAAAGACGTGATTATCCCGGGCCCGCTCACGGGTTGCAGCCTCGCCGATTCCATTACTGGCAAGGACGTCGAAGAACTCCGCAAGCA
>CAMJNF010000192.1 GCA_946407235.1 uncultured Fibrobacter sp.
AAGATCTTGGCGATTGGCCGAAGGCCCTCTACGGTCAGGCTCTGCTTGCCGAAGGAAGCCCACTCCCGAACCCGGCGGAGTATGTGGCAGCAATTACAAAATTGCTGACGGCTTCTGTAAAGTAACTAGATTCTTCGCTTCGCTCAGAATGACGAATTGTCTGTGTCATCCTGAGCGAAGTCGAAGGATCCAGTTATTGTCCAACAGCAAGACTTTACTGGATGCTTCAGCCCTTACGGGCTTCAGCATGACGATTAGCACACAGAAAAAGACCACGATTCACTCGTGGTCTTTTTTGCGTTTTTGCAAATTCAGTCTCTCGTCTGTAGCCCGCATAACTCAATCTTGGATGCAGCGGACTGAAAAACTGTAACTTTTGCGGACCAAGTCCAGATACGCGTCGCCATGATAGTCTTTCAAGCACAAGCCATCCGCATTGATCTTGTCGAACTCTGCAGAACTCCAAAAGTACGTGCTGTTGCCCTCGTTGTTGAAAACCACATCAGCATCGCGCCTGCCAGAAGTTTCCCTGTCACCGGCAGGGAGTGCCGAGAACCCGAAGGCATCGGTGCCGGAACCTTCATTATGCCAGCCACTGGTGGACTTAAGAGCTGTACCAGCTGTGGATTTGCCGCCAACAGCCTCAAACAGGGTTTTGAATTCCTGATCGGAAGGCAGATGCCAGCCCTTAGGACATATTCCGCGCACTGGGTTTTTCGACGAGCACGTCTTATTGAAGCCACAGTACCGGCCATTTGAGCTCCATGATTCCGCACTATCCATCGCAGCAGCCCAGGTGTAAAGGCGACCGTACTTGGCGCAGTATTCTGCAGAATCATTATAGCAGTAACTATTTCGTTCTTCGTAGTTGAGGTTCTCAGCCATCCAGATCTGTTCGCCGATTTTCACGGTCTTGTAAGTCTGACCATCGCGGTCGTCGGTCAGCGAACCGTATTCGCAATTGTCTTTCTTTTCGGTTTTGCACGAAGTCGCCACAGTCACCGAACTGCTTGATTTCGCACTGCTGCTGGAACTTTTGACGGAACTGCTAGACACCGGATCATTTGAATCGACGTTGCTGCCACTGTCGCCACCACAGGATGCGAGAAAAAGTGCGGAAAACAACACAAGAATCGATAAGAACTGTATGGATCCTCGCTTACGCGAGGATGACGGCCTGCTAAACAGCACATTATACTTTTTCATCTAATCCTCCAAGAATAAATTATTAGTCCTTGACAAGACGAACAGGAAGAGCTTCGTCAGTCTTATAACAGTTGTTTGAATACACCAACGCGGTGCCCGTAACAGAGTAAAGGTAGTAGGCGACATCAGACGAGTGCTCCGTGGCAGTCCAGAACCTTGCGTGGCTGCCTAAACTATAGAAAGAGTCCGATTTCCAGTAGCCAGCGGGTAAAACAGCAAAGCCATATTCATCTGTACCATCATTATTAATATTACCTTCTTTATCGAACCAACCGCTTTTAGACTTGAGCTTGGTCCCTACAACATTCTTACCGCCCACTCGTTTAAACAAAACATCCCACTCCTCAATTGTCGGCAAATGCCAACCCTTGGGAACCGCCGCCATCGCGGCATTCCAAGTGTAAAGACGACCATATTTGTCGCAGTTTTCCGCACGGTTATCGTAGCAGAGACTCTCATCAGTTTCTTCATTATAGTCATAATTCAGATTCTGAGCCATCCAGGTCTGCTTCCCAATGGTGACCGTCTTGTAAACCTGGCCATCGCGCGCATCAGTGAACTCGCCGTAGTCGATATCCGGATTCAGGTAATCCCATGCGGTTTTTTCGCTGGACGATGACGTCGATTCGTCACCGCAGGCGGCGAAAAGGAATGCTGATAAAACAAGAATCGATAAGAACTGTATGGATCCTCGCTTACGCAAGGATGACGTAAGAGAGATTCTTCGATTCCACTTCGTTCCGCTCAGAATGACACATTTATTTTTCATCTACAACCTCCAAGGAATAAATTAAAGATTTTTTTATTTGTCTCTTACACACCGGACCGAGAGTTTCCAGTTTTTGTCTGATTTAGCCGTCACAAATGAATCATCCGTATATGCGGTTATCATGTCGATTGCTAAAGAATCCCCTTGTTCAACGGAAGTCCAAAACTCCGTCAAAATGCCCTCCAGACCGAAGACTGTATGGGCATTACCCGCAGGAAGAACCGTAAATCCGTATTTATCCAAGTTCACAACTGGGATAGTATCAACCCTAACAATTTCGTCACCCTTTCTTGCAGTTCGATATCGTTTACCAGGCTCCCAACCACTTGTGGATTTGAGCATTTTGCCAGCTTCATCTTTACCACCCATAAGGTTTATCAACGTATTCCATTCCGTTGTATCCGGCAAGTGCCAGCCAGAAGGGCAAGCGTTCTTCGCAGCCGCCCATGTGTAATGACGACCATACTCTTCGCATTTGCTTGGGTTATCATAGAAGCAAAAACTATTTTCCGACTCGTAATTCAAATTCTCGGCCATCCACCACTGCTCATTGATTTTTACCGTCTTGTACGTTTGACCATCACGAGAATCCTTGAAGGAGCTACGTTCGACACCCACATCCGAAGGGCCATACCCCTTAACGCAACGAACCGGATATTTTTCACATGTAGGGCGAATCCACCAAGTCGTATGAGCATCTTCATCACCCCTAACCCACATGGTTATAGCTAGGTCGCTATAAAAATTGCTCGTCCAAAAATAAGCATCATCCAAATCAGAAAGTTGCTGAGCCGAAAAACCGAAAGCATCAACACCATTATGGCCTTCTTTCCAGCCGGTCGTAGACTTTAGCATTTTACTCGCAACATCAGCCCCCCCAATGGTTTCCATCAAAATCATGTATTCGCATTCACTCGGCAAATGCCAACCATAAGGGCAAGCATGCATCGCAGCGGTTTGCTTATAACGGCCCTTTTTGTAACCTTCCATTTCGTAATTTAGGTCATCCACCATCCAAGTCTGTTCACCAATGACGACCGTCTTGTACTTTTTGCCATCACGAGGGTCGGTCATCGTGCCATATTCGCACTTATCATCCTTTTCCGTTTTGCACTGCTTTGCGGGCTTTACGGAACTCAAAATACTCGGATCGGAACACCCCTCTTCTCCCGCCAAGCCAAATATCGTTGGTGGCACGCACTTTTCTTCGTCATCATCCCAATCGTCCGCAGACGAGGATTTTGCACTCGAAGAGGAATTTTTGCTTGACGAGGACTTCGCCGTACTACTGCTAGATTTCGAGCTGTCCTTTTTACTGCTGCTGGACACCGGTTCGTCAGAATCGGCACTGCTGCCACTATCGTCACCGCAGGCGGTAAAGACAGACATTGCCATCACAAGCATGAACGGCACGAACTTTGCAAACATTTTCATAAACATCTCCTCCCCATACATTTGAAGGAAATATAAGAAATTTGGGGATTGAAAAAGGCGACCCCGTCCCCATTCGCGGATCATGACCACATAAGAACTAAAGTTCTAAGTGGTCAAAGAGAATAAATCCGGGGTGACAAAAAGGCCAAGATGACAATGCAAAAATTAACGCGTAACGAGCGCGATAATGGCAGCGACAAGCCCACCAACGGCAACGCCAGCAATCACAATCAATGCAACCATCATCCACTTGACGTATTTTGCAAGGCGAACGGTGAAAGCAGATTGATCTTTCGTAAATTGCTGATAGATGTTGAGAGCCGCCATCAACGTAAAGCCCACATCATCAAGCCACCCAAAAAGCGGAACAACATCGGGAACGGCGTCCACTGGAGACATGTCGTACACAACCGCAAGCATGGCGATGATGATTGAAAGAGCTTTCCAAACAACGGGAGCACCATTCTGCGCCTCGCCCGATTTCACATCATTCCGTCTCGATTGATGCAAGTCGTTCACATCATGAACTTCGACATCATCATAAACTTTACCATTAGCCATTCAAACCCATCCTTCTAATCAAATTACTTTTTAAATATACAAACAAAAAGAAAAAGACTACCAAATATTTGATAGTCTTTATTCAAAAGTATCTGCAATTAGAACCGTGTAAGCCGATTCCGGATTAAATCCGGAATGACAGCTAAGAATCGGATAAGCGAGCGTCCTTACCCGTGGTACAATTTACTTGTCTGGTAATTCGGTTCCGACGTGAGGTTCACACCAAGGCGGCGGAACACGCCAACGTCAACCTGCGAAAGGATTACGCTGGAGTGTACTTCGCAATGGCGGAGTTCCGGAAGCTTTTCGAGAGCAATCTTGGCGTTGTAATCGGTCAAGGCGCAAACAGAGAGAGCCACGAGAACTTCGTCCATGTGGAGACGTGGGTTGTTGTGGCCGAGCTGCTTTGTCTTGAGGTTCTGAATCGGTTCAATCACCATCGGCGAGAGCAAACGCACTTCGTCTGGAATCTTCGCAAGGTGCTTCAAAGCATCGAGCAACGCTGCAGAAGAAGCCCCAAGCAGCGAAGAAGTCTTGCCCGTGATAATCGTGCCATCGTTCAGTTCAATCGCGACCGCAGGCCCGTTCGTCTCTTCAGCCTTGGCAACTGCGGCAACAGCCACCTTGCGATCCGTCGCACTGATGTGGGCCTGTTCCATCACGAGTTCGAGCTTATAGACCTGATCCTTTTCGGCATTGCCCTTGCGGACTTGGCACAAAGTATTGTAGTAGCGACGGACGATTTCGGCATTGGCGGCTTCGCACACCGCAGCGTCATCAACGATGCAGTTGCCAGCCATGTTCACGCCCATGTCCGTCGGGCTCTTGTACGGAGATTC
>CAMJNF010000193.1 GCA_946407235.1 uncultured Fibrobacter sp.
GTGATTTGCACCTTCGGTGCAGTTACTAGTTCTGAGTTACTAGTTACTAGAAAAATTAAAATTCTTGTAACAATAAACTGTAGCTAATAACTGCGGCTTTGACGTCAGAAAAGCCTAAAACCTATAGCCTATAACCTGTAACCTAAACATGCTTGAATTCTTCATTGCTGCTCTTGTAATTGGTATTGCTCCGGGACCTGATAATTTATTTGTGCTCGCGCAAAGCGCTACGTATGGCGCGCGCCTTGGTTTTTGTATTATTCTAGGGCTCTGCACTGGAATAGCCTTACAGATTTGCCTTTTGGTGGCTGGAGTCTCGGCGCTTATAGCAGCAAGCCCGACGGCATTTTTCGCAATCCAGTGCCTGGGAGCGGCGTACTTGTTGTATCTTGCGTACAAAAGCTTTGGGGTGAAAGCCGGCGTTGTTCAATTAGACGAAAGACGAGAGACGAGTAGGCTGCAAGTTGAGTGTCGCGACGATGAGTTTACTCATCGGCATGACCGAAACGCAGCACCTGACGCCGAAGGCGTCAAAGACGAAAAAGACGCCGGTGACAAGATGCGTGCGGACTCAAAGGATCCTGTCAAGTCTAGCGATGCGATAAGCTGCGTTCCTTCTGCGCGAAGCCTTTACTTGCGCGGGATTATCATGAACATGACAAACCCGAAGGTCATCCTTTTCATTTTGTCACTTATTCCGCCTGCGGTGCGCTTGGACCGTCCGATTCATCCGAGTTTGCAGACTGCTATTTTCGGCGTAGAATTTATCGTGGCGACGATGATTGTTTTCGGAAGTATTGCAATCTTGGCAGGTACCGTCAAAAAGTACCTTTTGAATTCTCCAAAAGCAAACCGCAATCTCAATTGGTTCAGCGGCTGTGTCTTTGTGCTTTTGGCTATTGCGTTGTTTATCATTTAAAAAAGTCAGCCCATTTAGGCTGACTTTCTAGTGCAATTTTTAATAAAATAATGTTTAATTTTGTAGCTGTTCCTGAATCAGCATCAGGAGCTTTTTGATGGTTTCTTCGGGCGTTTCTTTGGAGCTTCCACCTGCGGCGCGGACGTGTCCGCCTCCACCAAAGTTTGATGCGATTTTGTTGACATCGACAATGTAATTGCTTCGCAGGCTAATCTTGTAATCGCCGTTGACGGGGTAAAGGAATATGGCGACTTCGGTGCCGCTCACTTCGCGTAACGTATCGATGACGTTACTCAATTCGACCGGTGTCACGGAATAGCGGTCCATGTCTTCGGGGGTGAGGTAGCTGTAGACCACCTTTCCGTTAAGAGCAAGTTTGCTGGTCATCATCACATACCCAGTGACGAGCGTCTGTGTGTACGTTCTCGTGTAGTATGTCTCGTTGATGATTTTAGAAAAGTCAATTCCCTTTTCGAGCAAATTGCCGATGGCTTCCATCGTCTTTTTGCTAGTGCTGCTGAATTTGAATGCGCCTGTGTCGTGGACGATTCCCAAGTAAAGGCATTCGGCTGTGTCTTTGCTGATTTTTTCTGGATCGAGCAAAAAGTACAGGACTTCACATGCGGAACTTGATTTGGCGTCGACAAAATTCGTAGTGCAGAGATTCAGCGGATTGCTGATGTGGTGGTCGATGTTGCAAGTCTTGCGTGCGGCCCTGATGCAAGGTTCACCATTGGCGCCGATGCGTTCAAACGAAGGCGTGTCTATGAGGAATGCCAAGTCGTATGTTCCGTAATCATCGCTATAGTCTTCGTTTGTGTTGCTTGCATTTGGGAGAAGCTTGTAGTTTTCGGGAAAACGCTCCAAGAAAATATGGGTTTTGATGGAGGGGTAATTGTCTTTGATGTAGTTGAAAAGGCCGAGGGTGGATCCCACGCAGTCTCCATCTGGACGGACATGTCCAAAAATGGCGACGCTTTTTGCGTCTATAAGTAAATCATCGATTTTCATGCGTAAGAATATAGTAAGATTTCGTTGCTGGTCAATAGTTATGCTATTTCAGTTTTATATGGTGATGGCGCATATTTAATCAAACAACTAATGACTATCGACCATTGACTAATAATTAAATTTGCTTCATGAAACTTCTTTTTACAGATTTAGACGGAACGCTTCTTGATGATGCTAAGAATATTAGCGAATCAGATATGGCTGCCATACATGCAATGATAGACGAGGGCCACAAGTTCGTGATGACAACGGGACGCCCGCTTACGAGTGTTAAGCATATCGCGAAAAAGTATGGCTTTTTGCAGCCGGGATATTTTTTGGTGAGTTTCAATGGCGGTTTGATTTACGATTGTGGTACGGGCGAATCGATTTTGACTCGGCGTATTTCTGTCGATCAGGTGAAGTTCATCATGGACGAAGCGCATAAGCGCGGAATGCATGCGCACACTTACGCTGGTGATTTGGTCGTTTCGGAATACGAGACGGAACAGCTTAAAACATATTGCCGCTTGATGCAGATGGATTATGTTGTTGTTGATGATATTCGAAAGTACTACAATGGGCAGAACAATGCAAATGGCTCTATAAATGTCGTTGTGAAACCGCCAATTAAGGTCAACGTCATTACGCCGTTTGAACATTCTGGCCTTGTCGATTTCCGTGCGGAGATGCGTGCAGTGACAGCCGGTAAGCTGTTCGATGTGTTCAGCAAACCCGAGATGTTGGAGTTCTCGCACATGCTTTCGAACAAGGGCGAGGCTGTGCGTTACATGGCAGATTTGTATAACGAGCCGATTGAAAATACAATTGCCGTGGGCGATGCCGAAAATGATAGCCCGATGATTGAAGCTGCTGGAATCGGGGTTGCAATGGCGAATGCTTCACCGGAAGCAAAGGCTGTCGCGGATTATGTGACTGAACACGACAATAACCACTCGGGAATAACAGAAGTTATAGAGAAATTTGTTTTGAATTATTAGTGGTTAGTAAACAGTATGCAGTAAACAGGGAACTTGATTTTAAAATCCTAACCACTAACCACTGCTTACTGTCTACATCCTACATTACTTTCTTAAGTCTTGTAATTATCTCATCCACATCTGTGAAGGCGCAAAAGGGGAGGCTCACGACTTTTTGGCTAGCTTTCGCGGCGTTACTGGCGATGTAATCTCGTGATGCGTTGTTGCTGACGGCCTTGCGTGATTGGACGAAATCCTTAAAACACGGCTGTTCGTGCAGCGGGGCGGGATAGTGGATGCAGTAGGGAATTTTCGCGGCGTCTAGTTTTTCGATAAATGATTTGCGGTCTTCGACTAGCAACGTGTATTGTGCGTAAGTGCTGGTATTCCCTTCTGCGATTTTTTGCGGCACAATTTTTGCGCCGTTTGCACTACCGGTTGCGTTGTTGTAATCTGCAAAAAACTCGTTGTATTTGCGGGCGTTTTCTTGGCGTTTTTTCAGTTCGTCCTTGAAATGGTGGAGTTTGACGCGGAGGACGGCAGCCTGGATAGCATCGAGCCTGCTGTTCAAACCGCATATTTCGTGGACGTACCGAGTGCTACTGCCGTGATTGGCTATCAGGCGGATTTTTTCGGCAAGTTCTTCGTCTGCGGTAAATAGTGCTCCGCCATCGCCGTAACAGCCGAGTGGTTTTGCCGGGTAAAAACTCGTGATGGATATGTCACCGAACGTGCAGGCATTTTGTCCGCATTGCGTTGCTCCGAATGCTTGTGCAGAATCTTCAATAAGCCATAGTCCGTGAGCTTGTGCGCATTCCTTGATTTTTTTGTAATCCGGGCACTGGCCGAATAAGTTGACGGCGATGATCCCGCGAGTTTTTTCGCTAATCCGCGCTTCGATGCTTTCGGGTGAAATCTGCAATGTCTCGGGATCGATATCTGCAAATTTCGGAATTCCGCCAAGCCTTGTGACGCATTCGGCAGGTGCGATGAACGTAAAATCAGGAACGATGACTTCGTCTTCCAGTTCAAGTCCGAGTGCCATGAGCGCAATAGTCAATGCGTCAGTCCCGCTTCCGCAGGTGACTACGTGCTTTGCGCCTGTAAATGCGGCAAGTTCTGCTTCCAGTGCTTTGACGGCTGGTCCTCCGATGTAACAACCGCTATCGAGGACTTCTTGTTCGGCTTTTAAAAATTCAGACTTGTAAGCATCTCGCTGGGCACGTATATTGATGAACGGGATCATGGTGGTAAATATAGAACTTAGAGGTTAGAAAAAGGTGTTAGGCATTAGGTATTGGGTTTTAGGTTTTTATAATCGCGCCGTAGGCGCCTGACTAACTTAACCCCTATAGCCTACAACCTATAACCTATCTAAGTTCTACCAACTAAGTTCTGCCAACTAAGTTCTAAGAGCGAAGCGGGCTAAATTCTACCAACTAATTCCTAACTCCTAATTCCACCTTCCTAACTCCTCATTCCTAACTCCTAACTCCTAATTCCTAATTCCTAATTCCTAATTCCTAATTAACGCCCCCCTTGACAACTTTCAAAGTTTTACTATCTTTGTGCTAACATTTTTTAAAGTAGGTTTTCACCCGGAGATTTTAAGGTGCCTCAACACAAGTCTTGCAAAAAGCGTTTGCTCCAGGCCGAAAAGGCCAACGCAATGAACCGTTCCACTCGTAGCGCTATCCGTGCTAGCCTCAAGGTTATCCGCACTGCTGCTACTAAAGCTGCTGCCCTCGAAGAAATGCCGAAACTTTTCAGCATGCTCGACAAGGCTGCCGTTTCTCATCGCGCTGGTTTCTGCGCCAACCGTGCTGCCAACTACAAGGCCAAGGTTGCTAAGGTCATCAACGGCCTCGCTTAATTA
>CAMJNF010000194.1 GCA_946407235.1 uncultured Fibrobacter sp.
GCGTGACGATCGAACTTGCCGAAGGTGAAGAACTTTGGCATCCGAGCATGTGGGTGAAATCGCTTGCCGAAAACAATGAAGGAAACAGGCTTGATTTAGACAGCGCTTGCGCTTACATTACAGAAACGACTGGCGTGGCTCCTCGAATCATGAAGGTCAAGATGGACTATTTCTGGCAGTATCGCGATACGACCGAATTGGTAGTCTTGGGTTCTTCGAGAACTTTTGATGGTGTTGATCCAGAAGCGATAACGTCGATGTTTGCGATAAACATGTCTTATTCCGCACAAGATATGGGAAGTACGCTCTTTTATATCAAGAACTATATTTTGCCGTTGATGCCTAAATTGAAAGTGATTGTGATTGCTCTTGATTATGACCGTTGGTACGTCAAGGATGAAAATTGGAAAGAGTGGTTTGCTGATATTCCGGGTTACGAATACGACAAAAATCATGATTATTGGCGTGATGGTTTCTTAGGCGATATGTATGAAGCATCGCAACATGCAATGGGCGTCAATGATTATGAATATGAGGCTTTTGGCTATCATCGAGGCTTGTTCACTTCGCCGTCAGAAGGTTGGGGTGACGATGTGCCTGAAGTCGTTCACGATTCCAATTGGTACGATTTGGATAAGTCTGGTTATGAATTCAACTTACAGCATTTGACTGAAATTCTTGGCTTAGCCAGCAATTATGATGTTCACGTTGTTGGTGTCGTTTTTCCGCAATCGCCAAATTTCCTCAAAACGAATGCATGGGGCCGCTATGGCCTTACACGTAGGGCCGCAAAAGAAATTCAATCTACGGTTTTTAGTCTTACCCAAAGTTATCCGAATTTTATTGTATTTGATGAATACCATGATGGCAATCATGATTATGCAAGAAATCTTTTCTTTGATGAAGACCACTTGAGTATGGATGGAGCTTTGGTTCTGGCATCCCGTCTTGATTCCTTGTTGAAAACTTTGAAGTGAAGCCTTTGATGCCGGTGACCCAAACGATAGCTATTGCAATGAGTGTCTGTGTGGCACTTTTTGCGGTGTTCCCGTTGACCGATACCGATATCTGGTGGCATTTGGCTTGTGCCCGCGAATGGGTGACGACATGGACGCCTGTCCGTGAACCAGTTGTAAATGTGCACGAACTTTTTCAGCAGGCTGTAGCGTTTGAGTTCAATCTCGGGGGCGCACCACTTTTAGTGGCGTTCAAGGCTTTTCTCTGGGGCCTTGTTTTTGCGCTGTTCCTGTGGCCTTCGGTCCGAACTCGTCAAGACAACGTCATTGCGAACTCGCAACAAAACGTCATTGCGAACTCCGTAGGAGTGAAGCAATCTATTAAGCCACTTGCGTTTTTTGCGGTAATCCTCTTCATTTTCCGTTACCAGTTCGAAATTCGCCCAGTGCTGTTTTCTTTGTTGTTCCTTGGCGTTTATTGGAACGTTTTGCCGTGGCTTTTTGTAGGGGCTATTGATAGAAGCAAAACAAAGGTGATTGCGTCTGTACTACTAATTCTTTCGTTGCAATGGATTTGGTGCAAGAGCCAAGGACTTTACATTCTAGGTCCGATTTTTGCAATGATTGTTTTAAGTACGTATTTGTTTGAAATGTGGAAATTAGGGAAGAAAATTCATGCAAAAGTTGAGGCTTCGCGAATTTTTCTTGTCGTGCTTCTTTTGCTGATACCTTTTTTCCATCGCGACGGCTTGAATTTGTTCTTGTACCCGTTTGGCTTGCTGGATCGTTTGCTCGGGCTTTCTCCATCGGCTGCCATTTTTGCAAGTGAAATTGCCGAAAATCGATCGCCCTTTACGCTTTTGATGGCGGGGGAGAATGTATTGCAATCGGTGTTGATGATTGTGCTTTGCGTCACTGGAATTGCTTGGGTCTTTCGAAAAGTCATCCTAGAGCGCTCGCTTGCGATTGGATCCAAAGCTTGTTCTGTCGAAGGATATCGTACTTTATGGCTTTTGATAACTGCAATTCTCGCGCTTATTGCCGAACGCAATTTTGTGCTCTTTTTGCCGGTGTTTTTCGCTGTAGGCGTTAAATGCTGGCCTCGGTCATGTCCTTGCAAGCATGGCCGTAACGCTCGACCTACACATTTGTTCTACAGTTTACTTCCAACCTCCAACCGCCTATTGTCTACAGTCTACAGTCTACTTCCTACTCTCCTTATCGCCTTCATTCTCGGCCTTTGGCTTCGCAGCATGTCTAATTACGATTCCATGGTCGCGTACCAGCGCGTTCCTGTTGCAGCCGCAGAATGGATGAAATCGCATTCGCATTCGGGCAGGCTTTTTAACGATGATCGCGCGGGTGGCTATTTGGCCTTTGTAAATCCGTCCGATTCGACGTATATCGATGGGCGTTTTATCCTTAAAACAGCGGAATTTTTTGAAACTTACTTGCGCTATGCTGAATATCCACAAGCGTTTATTCGCGATGCAGGAACGCAAAATATCGACCGCGTGTTGCTCCCGCTCCGCTATTATGCTAGATGGGGTAAATTGCTTTGGGCTCTTGATTCTGCCGAAAATTGGCACGTTGCGTTCCGTGATTCGCTTTTTGTAGTGATGGACCGCACAGGGCGCTAAAACGTATGACATAAATAATTTATTTTTGGTCGTTAAAAATTTATTTTTAAACAGATTTAACGGCCCTTTGGGCATAGGAGTTGTGTATGAATCGTTTGGCAAAATTGGGTCTTGCAGGCCTCTTTGCTTTTGGTCTTGCTCAGGCTAAGGTGAACTTCCCGTTCCCGCAAATGTCCGATTACGGTGGAAATGCGACGCTTTTGAGCGACAAGGCTAAGGCTTCCGAAGAATTAAAGTCCCAGTTTGCTTATTGGCTCAAGACCATGTACAACGAAAGTGGCGATGTTGCCGGCGTGCGTTCCGATCCAGGTTCTGATCAGTATTTCTCGGAAGGTGTTGGCTACGGCATGCTTTTGATGGTCTATTTTAGCGACAACACCACAAGCTATCAGCCGCAATTCGACAAGATTTGGAACTTCTACAAGAAGATGATGAACGAAAACGGCTTGATGGTTTGGAAGGTTGGGAATCTTTCCCAAAAGTATGACCAGGGCGCAGCTCTCGATGGCGATATCGATGCTGCCGCCGCTCTAGTGATGGCTTATTATCAGTTTGGCGACGAAAAGTACAAGGAAGACGCCAAAAAGCTCATCCAGTCCATGAAAAAGTCCGAATTTGAATCGAACGGCTTGCATTTGCCGGGCGACAAGTGGGGCGATGCTGGCTACAACCGCAAGAACCCGGGCTATTTTGACCCGGCTTATATGCCGCTCTTTGCTTTGATCGATACGGAAAATGCCGATTTCTGGAGCAATACCGCTTACGATGCGAACATGAAGCTTTACGAAGCTAGCTCTGCTGATGCTCCGACAGGCCTTATCGATGACTGGACCGACAAGAACGGCAAGAGCGAAGACGACTACTATAGCTATGACGCATCCCGTGCTCCGTGGCGTAACGCCAAGGCCGTTTGCTGGCATGGTGACCAGCGCGCTCTCGCTCTCGACAAGAAAATGGCTGAATATGTTTCTACCGTAAGTGCTTCTCGCATGGCGGGCCCTGTTCGCAGAGCTTCTGGCGACCTCGGCAATGACCACAACAGCACGTTCGTGACCTCTCTTATGACGTCCTTGATTTCGGATGCCAAGTACCAGTCCAAGCTCGACGAATACTGGGCTGAAGCCGTTAAGTTGGGTGACGAAAACTATTTCAACCAGTCGCTCAAACTCTTGAACGGCCTCCTCGTTTCGGGTAACATGCCGAACCTTGCTGCCGCTCCTTCGACTCCGACGAGTTCTAGCTCGGTGGTTCCGCCATCCAGTTCCAGTAGTGAAACGATTGCCTTGGCTGCTGTTACGGCGAAAGCTCCGAAAATGTCGATCTCGGGTAGAACGCTTTTGCTGAACGCCGAAGGTAATGTTCACGTTGATTTGATTTCGATGACGGGTAGCGTCTTGAAGTCTTACGACAAGAATGCTACAGGTTCTGTTTCGTTCTCGTTGAAGGGCGTTCCGAGCGGACTCTATGTGGTTCGCGTGAAAAATTTAGGCGTAACAAGCCTCAAAAAGGTCAAACTTGACTAAAATTTACCTCTAAAAATTAAAACAAACGAGCTGAAATCCGAGAACATTTTTTCTCGGATTTTTTTTGTTAAAAAAATGATTTACTATGTCTGTTTTTGAAGAATGAATTATAGTTGTTTTATTTGTAAATATTTGTTTGAAATTTTGCAAATATGTTTTTGTTTTTAAATGAAATTGTTGTTTGTCAAGATGTAAAAATAAAATTGCAAATGGGACAAAAATGGCGAAATTTTACAAAAAACTGCGTTTTGCATCTATATAATATATTTATTGTATGTTTTTTGTTATTATGTATAAATGATTTACTAAATTTATTTCACCTTGAAACAAACTAAAAAAAAGGCAAATAAATGAAAAAAGTAAAGAGTACATCATTGTTCTTGGGGATTGCGTCAGCGATGGCGTTTGCTCAGGACGGCGCTGCTTGTATCGCGTTCAAAAACGGTACGGGCGACTATGATAAGCACTGTTATAACTCCGGCTTAAGACAAATGGCCGCAGGCAAGTGCTATACCATGAACAAGGATCGCGTCAAGGAAGGGGTCCCGCAGTGGATTAACGAAGAAGCGAACCAAAC
>CAMJNF010000195.1 GCA_946407235.1 uncultured Fibrobacter sp.
TTTCGGAAGTGTTATCATCGGATAAGCCATAAACGGAGACACATTGCTAATCGTATCTATGCCACCGACATCCACATTGAGATAGACATTCACCGGATACTCAGAAGCATACGTTACACAGATGCCACCCCACGCGGAGACATCCACCGTTGAACCTTCTTCGGCAAGCGTAAAGCCAATACCCGCCCAAGGCATCGTCTCCGAGCCACGCAACTCAACTGTTCCACACAAGCCTCCACATTCTTCAATAACCGCATCCAAAGTATTATCAGAATATTCATTGCCCATCGGCACAGGCCAAGTGATGGTAGACAGGCCCCCTTCCGCATCATCGCCATAACTGAACCAATACCCCGTATTTTCATTACCAGTATTGATTTTGTAGTCCGTTTTGCCATTCCACACATCAAACTTCGGAACAGCCTCTACACTGCTAGAGGACTGGACTGCCACAACACTGCTAGAGGATTGGGCCGCAGAAGAACCGCTCACGACAGACGAACTGCTTTCAACAGCAGAAGAGCCACCCACAACAGACGAACTGCTTTCACCATGAGCAATCGGATTGCCATCTTCCGTGATTCCCGCCGTGTTGTCATCCGAACACGCAACAACGCCTAGCACCAACGCGCATGTGAAAACACACGCCGATACGTCAAGAAGCTTCTTAAGCATGATTTTTTCCCTCCTCCCACGTCAGCGGGAACAACTGTAAATTCAACCTATAGACACGGCCGACGCCACGACCATTCAACGCAATTTGAGCAATACGCTTGCGGCAAGCGTTAATTTCTTGCACAATTTGCTCGTAATCCTCGTCCGAAATTCCCATGGTAAGCCCTGAATAATTACGCTCCGTTGCAGAAAATTTTTCAAGAGCCTCATCTGCAAAATGGATCATTTCATGATGCATGGAGCGCATTGCCACCGACATAATTTCAGGAGAGCCTGTCAAATGCCTATCGACCTGTTCATAGGCATTCCCGTTTTTCTTCAACAGGCCCGCATTTACCATAAAATCGAGCGACTCACGGACCTCCCCCGCCGAGGCCTCCAAACAACATCGCCTCGCTATTTCACCCGGAGTCGCTCCTGGCATCACCGGTGCTAGTTCTCTCACCACCGGATGTATCCAAGTTTCAAAATACCTATACGCATCGCCATCGACTACTTTTACCGCATTGTCTTTTGCAAGTTTAAGCATTGATTCAAAAAAGACTTTGCGATCCGCATCCGTTTTAGCATGGCAACATTCTACCATCAACTTAAAATAGTCAAGTTCATACCCCACCAAGCGCATCGCAACACCGACTTTATGAGCACCAATGGACGAAAGGCGCGTTTTGCCCTCACAGACAAGCTTCAAATATGATGGCGATGTAAATCCAGCCGCACGCGCAAATTCACGCCAGGAAAACGATGATACGCGCTTCCGTTCATCGTAATAGTCCTGCATAAAGCAGCGATAATCCTGATATTCCGTAATCAGTTTCACATCTACAAATATATACTATTCTTTTCAAAAGCGCAATATTCCATGATACCCTTTATCTAAAATTTAACAATTTTAGCAGTTTTTATTCAAAAACTCAAAAATGCAGTGTATTTTCATGATACACTAGAGGCAAAAAAAGAAGCCCACTCGAACGAGCAGGCTCAACATGTCGTGAAAGAGCAGACCTAGAAAGACGTTACTTTCGAGGAGTCAATGACGCAGGCACTGGTAGAATAACGGCCAACAGCGATGATATTGAATCGAATCTGATTAAACACATTTTCACTCGAACGAATTTCAAATTTAATATCGCTGGCCTTCTTTTCTAGACCCGAACTTGACAAATCGTTCCAAGTAACACATTTTTCGACAGGCGTTGTAGAGGCCTCCAAAACATTTTCCGCTTCTAGAGAATCAGAAGCAAGCACCATGCGCATATCTTTTTCAGCCATGTAGTACACACAAATTCCACCCCAATCGCTAATATCCGTGTTTTTCGGCGAATATTCAGCGTCTTCGGAATCGCGGGCGACCATCTTGATGCCAACCCCGGCATACGCATGCGATGCACTTCCCTTGTCCAAAGCGACTCGAGCTAAAAGCCCGCCGGAAAGCACTTCTTCGTCAACAATCCATTCTTGTGAATTCTTGTAATTCGGCGCTTCAGCAGACCAATACAGCAAAGACGCCCCACCTTCTTCACGATCATTATAGGAATACCAATACCCGCCATTGGCGCCGCTTGCATCATTTTCAACGAAATTCGACGGTTTACTAGAAGTTCCGTTCCACAGGCAAGCTTCAGGTTCGGCTTTTGTGGGTTCCACAATTTCGACGGAATCAATATTTTCGACACCGTGCTTGTAGGTGCTCACGCCCTTAATATTGAAATACCCCGATTCCTTCGCTTTTCCGAAGAACTTGAACATAATCGAAGTTGCTTTTTTAGAAACTTCGACACCGGAGCCGTCATTCGAGCTTTGTTTAAAATCAGCCCACTTTGCGCAACGGGAAACCTTGCCACCGTTCTCCGTCTTGTCAAAATCGACAGATGGCATGTCGTTTGCCGTATCATCAGCACCATCCTTATAACCAAGCACGCCCTTCATCGGAAGGTCCGACTCATACGATACACAAAGACCGTCCCATTCAGAAATATCAACAGCTACATCTTTATCGGAAAGAGCGATACCCACGCCAACATTCGGCGCAGCAGATTCACCCAATTGTACGGTTCCGCAAAGGCCACCACACTGCGAGACAACTGTCTTCACGTTATCCATAGTGAGGGAATTTCCTTCAACGGCCGGGAAATTGATAGTCGATCCATCATCATTTTTTTCGCTGACGCTGAACCAATAGCCGGCACTCCCATTAAGAGAACTTACGCTAGCACCTTTTGAACCATCCCACAAGTCATACGCGATGGAATTGCCTTCTTCCGTAATCCCTGCTGTTTCTTTGTTGCAGGCAACCATACCTGTCAAAAAGGCAAATGTAGATAAGCAAATTATTTTATTCAGCATCGGACTTATCCTCTTTCCATGTCAAAGGAAATAATTGTAGATTCAATCTATAAACCCTTTCGGTGCCACGACTGTTCAAAGCTATTTGGGCAACCTTTTTTCGGCAAACGTCTAATTCCTGCAAAATTTTTTTATAATCTTCGGCAGAAACACCCATGGTGAGTCCAGTAAAGTTTCTCTCGACCGGAGCAAAACGAATAATGGATTCCTCAGCAAAGCGAGCCATTTCCTGATGCATATAACGTAGAGCAACGGATACAGCAGACGAACCACCACCTTTCAAGTGCTTGTCCACCTGTTCATAAGCATCGCCTTTCTTTTTCAACAGCCCTACACGGACCATAAAGTCAAGCGACTCACGAACTTCTCCTGCCGAAACGCGTTGGCAACAACGTCTCGCAATATCACCCGGAGTTGCCCCAGGCATAATCGGAGCAAGCTCTCTTACCACCGGATGCACCCAAGATTCAAAATATTTGAACGCATCACCACCAATAATTTTGATTTTATTATTAGAAGCCAGTTCTAGCATCGCTTCGTAGGCGATTTTGCGTTCCTGATCTGTTTTGGCATGGCAATACGTCACCATCGACTTGAAATACTCTAACTCGAAGCCAGCCAAGTTCATTGCAGCCCCCACCTTTTCAGCCCCTTGAGGCGAAAGGCGGGTTTTTCCTTCACACACTAATTTTAGATAAGTCGGAGACGAAAAACCCGAAGCACGCGTAAATTCACGCCAAGAAAACGACGAAACTCTCTTACGCTCGTTATAGTAATCTTGCATGTAAATGCGATAATCTTCGTATTCCGTTACCGATTCCATCGCCCACAATATACATTAATACAAAAAGCAAAGCAACATACCATGATACTTGCATGCCCTTTTTAAGCAAAAACAAAGCTTTTCAAGAAAATCTTTACAAATAAAGCATTCTATGATACTAACTTAAATTTTCCAATCACAGAAGTTCTTGAGCATGGCAAGTCCGACCTCGCCACTCTTTTCTTGATGGAACTGGCTTGCAATTAAATTGTCCTTGCCGATAAGTCCGGTAAAGGTCTGCGTTCCGTAAGTTGTTTCTGCAAACGAGTATTCAGCCGGGACCTGCGGATAGTAGGAATGCACGTAGTAAAAGTCGCAACCGCTGCGGATGCCCTTCATAATCGGGTGCTCACGGGTGAAGTTCACTTGATTCCAACCCATGTGCGGAATCTTGAGGCCCGGTTCGTCCTTGAAACGCACCGCGCGACCAGGAATGAGACCGAGTGTCTTGACACCACCATCTTCTTCGCTTTCTTCGAGAATAATTTGGCAGCCGATGCAAATGCCGAGCACTGGGTTCCCGGCCTTCACCACAGCCTTGATGGCTTCACCGATGCCGGTCTTGGTCAAAGTTTCCATAGCAGAAGCAGCCGCACCCACGCCCGGGAAAATCAAACGCGTAGCCTTCGCGATTTCATCGGGATCGCGGCTCACCTTGGCATCTGCGCCAATGTACTTGAGCGCATTCATCACCGAAGTCAAGTTGCCTGCATTGTAATCCACAACAGTAATAGCCATAGAAACCTCTTTTTTTACGCGCGTAAAGATAGAAAAAGGAACCCACCGGCAAAGCCGGTGGTTCTTCATATGCGGGCCCTGCCCTAG
>CAMJNF010000196.1 GCA_946407235.1 uncultured Fibrobacter sp.
TGGCGTTCTTCAGCGGGATATTCCTCTCGTTCGTGGGAATCTTTTTTGCAAGGCCAATTCTCGAACTGATTTCGACGCCGGAAGATGTGTTGGACATGGCGGTGCTTTACCTGCAAATCTACTTTGCCGGGATGCCCTTCGTGATGATCTACAACTTTGTCTCCGCTATCCTGCGCAGCAAGGGCGACACAAAGCGGCCGCTTTACGTGCTCATGGTGGCGGGAGCCGTAAACGTGGTGTTGAACCTGATTCTGGTGGCGGGTTTTGACATGGGCGTATCGGGCGTGGCCATTGCGACGGTCATAGCCAACGTCATCAGCGGAATTACCTTGTTCTACATGCTCTTACATGAAGTGGGCCCCTTCAAGCTGGAATTCTGGAAGTTGCGCGTGACGCCTCTTTTCTTGAGCCGCATATTGCGTGTGGGGCTACCGACGGGGCTTCGCGGCGTTGTATTCTCATTCAGTAACGTCTGTTTGCAATCGGCCATCAACAGCCTCGGTTCCGCTACGGTGGCAGCTTCGTCCATCGCCCTCAATTACGAATTCGTGGTATATTACTGGCTGAATTCGTTTTCGCAGGCTTGCGTGACTTTCGTGGGACAAAACTTCGGCGCAAAGAACATGGAACGTTGCCGCCGCACGGTCCGCTGGACGCTTCTGCTCGGGTGTTCGTCCACCATTATGTTAAGCGCGTTATGCTGTATTTTCGCAAGGCCCATGCTGAGCGTATTCACATCCAATACCGAAATCATTGAAATCGCATCTATCCGCATGTACGTTGTGGTGGGGCTTCTAGTAATTAATGTTTTCTTGGATGTATTTTCGGGCGCACTTTCTGGAATGGGCAAATCCTTGGCACCGGCGCTCACCTGTATGGTTGGAGTCTGCGGCATCCGCATTCTTTGGGTAATTTTCGTGTTCCCCAAATACAACTCGTTCGCCTCGCTGATGGTAGTTTATCCCATAAGCTGGATTCTCACGATTTCGGTCATCATGGGAATCTATTTTTACAATATTAAGCGGCTAAAATAGATCCTTCGCACGCTACGCGTTCAATAACTGCACTGGATCCTTTGACTCCGTGCTACGCACTTCGCTCAGGATGACGCCCAACACGCTACTTCAAGAACAACGAAAGTTTGCCGAAATCGAGTACGGTGATGAACACGAAGAAGCTGATGAAAAATGCGGCTGCGACGTTTTGGATAACCGTTTGCGTTTTTAAGCTCAAAGGCTTGCCGCGCACTTTTTCAATCGCAAGGAACATGAGGAGGCCGCCGTCGGTAATCGCGAGCGGCAAGAGGTTCATTACGCCCAAGTTAATGCTGATGAGAGCGAGCAGCATCAAGAAATCCTGGAAACCGCTCATCCACACGTTACCCATGACAGCGACAATAGAAACCGGACCGGAGAACGCTTCAACCTTGACCTGTCCCTTGAACAAACGCTGGAAGTAGCGGAAAATGCTCGTCGTCATTTTCCAGCTGGTTGCGCACGTCTTTTCGAACGCTTCGATCGGGCCACGACGCACAAGATGCGTTTCGCTGAACATCACGTAGCCCATCTGGATTCCGACAATGTAACGGTCGAATTCCTCGCTGTAGGCAGGAGTCATTTTTACGTTAACACTTTTACCATCACGTTTTAGCGTCACGTTAACTTCGGCACCCTTGGAACCGTCGATAAGGCGTACAACGTCTTCGTAGCGGGAAATATGTTCACCGTTGATTTCGAAGATGGTATCGCCGCGCATGATTCCCGCTTTTTCGGCCGCGGAGCCTTCTTTTGGCGGCAAACGCACGATGACACGGTTGCGCGGATAAATACCGATATCGCCGATGCCCATTTTGATGGGTTCCGACGTCGAATCCGCTGCAGGAATCACAAGTTCTTGCGGGATAACCTTGATAGCGAGAGGTTCGCCACCGCGATGCACTTCAAGCGTCACGTCCGCACCGAGACTTACGCCAATCTGTTCGCGGAAATCGTCCCAGCCTTGAGTCGCCTTGCCGTTTATCGCTGTAATCGTATCGCCCGGCTGAATCCCCGCAATTTCTGCAGATGAATTCTTTGCAACAAACCCAATAATGAGGTTCTTGCTGTCAGGTTCCTGAACGCCGACCATGTAAAGGAAAATCAAGAGGATAAAGGCAAAAGCAATATTCACGAACGGCCCTGCAAATGCAATCGCGGCACGAGCCCCCACAGACTTTCCCAAAAAATCATTTTCGCTTGGAGTTGCGCCTTCTTCGATGCTGTCAGGATTTTCGCCGGCCATAGCCACATAACCGCCAAAGGGAATTGCCGAAATGCAGTATTCCGTCTCCCCTTTCTTAAAGCGAAAAAGTTTCTTGCCAAAGCCGACCGAGAAAGTATTGACCTTAACCTTATTCCATTTGGCGACCAAAAAATGGCCAAGTTCATGAATCGTGACAAGGAAACTCAAGGCCAACAGGCCAAGAACAAACATCAACAAATTGTTCAATACACTCGACATCATACAACTAATTTAGTAAAAAACGGCGCTCCCAATTTCAAAATGGAAACGCCGCTTTGCATTCTATGAATATGAGAAAACTTACTTGATTCTATGGCCTTTCAAATCAAAGCGCTTGCCGTTCTTTTCGATGAAGAGTTTCTGGTCATCGAAGCGCAGACGTGGCTGATTGCTTTGGTCATTGCGATCAATCGGTACGACACGAATGGCGTCCGAAGCCTGCGAACTGGAAGAAACGGCGGTTGCGGAGGAACTCGAAGACACGCCCTGCTTTGCAGACGATGAACTCTGCGGCACGCTCGAAGAAGACGGCGCCGTCGCGGAACTCGAAGCTACAGAAGAACTCGACACAACCGACGAGCTAGAGGCCACCGAGGAACTGCTCTTTTGTTCGGAAGAACTAGATGCAGGAGCATCTTTTTTGGCAACGCCGGAAACCGCAAATTCAGGAGCATAGCCCGCATTGAGCGCTTCAATGGCGCCCGCAAGATAAGCGAGAGGTGCGTTCCAGTTGATAGCGACTTCGTTTGTGGCATAACTGCACTGCTGGTCGGTGTAGGCAGTTGCCGCCTGCCCCGTTCTGTAGTCATCGCACTTCCATTCCGCCTTGGAGCCAACATCTTCGCCACCCGGCTGCGGACCACCCACAAGCATTCCCGGAATCGGCTCTTCTACGTTATCCGATGTACTCGGGCGATGATGCGGGTGTTTCGCATATTTCGAGCCGTAACCGGTTACAAACGACATATCGAGCGGGTTCTTGCCGAGCAGGTAATCGAGAACCTTGACCGCAGCCTTGTAATATTTCTGTTCACCAGTGAGGTAATAGGCATGCAAAAGCCATACGCCCTGGTTAGATGCGACCGCGTTGGAACCCCATACAAAGTCATCCTTTGCCATGACAACGCCAAAACCTTTTTCTGCACGATTGGCGAACTCATTCGCCGTACCTAAAATTTTCTGTTTGGCTTCGTTCGCATCGCCACCGAACTGCGTCTGGTGTGTTGCCTTTTCGTATGTTGCAAGTCCCATAACGTCGCCCCAGTACGAAATGTATTCCGTCGAGCCCGACTGCTTATACGAAGCATCGCCAGTCGTAATGAACAGTTCCGTACCGGCTAAAACTTTTTCGTCATTCGGTGTCGAATCTTCGTACGAGCCCGTCGAAACGCCGCTAGGATTCGCTGTAAAATTCTGGTTCGGATGCTGTTGTCCCCAAGCAAAAGCCTTCTTGGCTGCATCGAGGCACTTGGTTGCATAAGTTGCATCAAACGGTTTATAGATACGAGACGCCATCGCCATTATTGCAGCAAAGTCAAAAGTGGCCGCCGTACTTTTACCGATAACATAAAGCTTGGAATTATCCTGCGCCGGCATCACATCGCCCGGGAAACCTAGAGAAGTGAGTTTGTGATAAACGCCGCCATCGCTAGCCTGCATGGTGAGCATCCAATCGAGATTCCACTTGATTTCGGCAAGCAAATCCGGGAGCGAGCCTTCAGCGGGGATGTTCCACTTGAGCGTCTTAAAATACGCCGGGAAATGTTCATACAGCGAAAGGAGCGTGTATGTCGTAATGCCAGAGTTTACGATATAGCGGCCATAGTCGCCCGCATCGTACCAGCCCTTGCTTGAATTGATTGTTCCCGAAGCACCTGTAGAATTGTGAAGTTCAACAGTCGCATTCGTATGGCCCGCAGCACGGCTCCACTTGCCCGCATACTGCTGTTCCAAAGCCATAGACGCACGCTGGTAATAGAACCACTTGATGGCCGCCTTGAAAATTTCTTCGTACGTTTGGGATTTCACCACGAGATCGGTGCGGAGCACATTGCCGCCTACCTTGATACTGTACTTGCCCGCTTCGGAAAGTTTAGAGAAATCGACGAGCTGGACATTCTGGCCGCTAGCATCCCAAAAAGAGGCAGCCTTCGGTGTGACGGAGAGCGCAACTTGGCCAGCGGAATTCACAAAATCCACATTGCCGTTCGCATCGACAAGAGCAAGTTCCTTGAAATCGCCCGGACGGTAACCGATTTGATTGATGTAGGCGGTCGCCGCAAACGCTTGGGCTGCAACAAGCGTAGTAAACACTACGAGCTTTAAAGCATGATTTTTCAC
>CAMJNF010000197.1 GCA_946407235.1 uncultured Fibrobacter sp.
GCTCCGTTCCACCGCATCATCAAGGACTTCATGATCCAGGGTGGCGACTTCACTCGCAAAAACGGAACCGGCGGCCACGCTGCACAGGGTCCGGGTTCTACAATCGGCGACAAATACGACAGCCGCCTCACCCACGTCCGCGGCGCTCTCAGCTGGGCAAAGACTGCTATGCCGCACTCTATCGGCAGCCAGTTCTTCATTGTCCACGGCAACAACGTGCACTTCCTCGACCACGACCAGTGTGGCCCGGGCCCGGCTGACGGTTACTCCGTCTTCGGTCAGCTCTATGAAGGTTTTGAAGTGCTCGATGAAATCGCCGGCGTGCAAACCGACCGCATGGACCGCCCGTACGATGACGTGATTATCGAATCCGTCACGATTGAAAAGGCTTAGTTAATTAGGAATTAGGATTTCGGAGTTCGGAATTAGGAGTTACTTCATTCCGAATTCATAATTCCGAATTCCTATTTTTTGAAAAATTTTTAAAAAAATTTTTCAAATCACCCTTGACACGTGCATCTATTCATTCTATATTTGTGCGCGTCCTCGGGGTTATAGCTCAGTTGGTAGAGCGCCTGCATGGCATGCAGGAGGTCAGGAGTTCGACTCTCCTTAGCTCCACTAAAAAGACTCGCTTAAAAGCGGGTCTTTTTTGCATTAAAGCCATTACAAAATACCCCTAAATTGCCATTTCTTTTACAACAATGGCTGTCACTATAAAATAATATTTTTGTATTTTGTTAAACATTATGGTCAGGCTTACAAAAATTTCGTCATTTATACTCACAGTCGGCGCCTTTTGCTTCGCCGATAACGCAAAAACCGTCTGCGATGCATCCAAGATGGACGCGTTCGCTTACGAGGACTGCATCGCAATCCAAAGAGGCGCTAAACTTGACAATACGGATTTTTCCGAAAGAAACGCCGCCCCAGCCGAACTGATTTCGGAATCTTACGTTGAGCCATTTAAATACGATCCGTTCAACCGCGACGCCTACCTTACATCGTCATTCGGTGAAAATCGCGGCACACGCTACCACGCCGGCATCGATTTTTCCACGCAGATGGAAGAAGGCTGGCCCATCTATGCGCCCGAAAACGGGTTTGTCAAGGAAATTAAGACCTCACCTTTCGGCTATGGCAAAGTCATGTTCTTCGAAGGCGAAAGTGGAAAGACCTGGGTTTTTGCGCACCAAAGCGGTTTTACACCGGCCATAGAAAATCTCGTAAGCCAAAAGCAATACGCAACCCAAAGCAACGACATCTCCATCAAGCCAAACATCAAATTCCGCAAGGGCGACACGCTTACGTTCTCAGGAAGTTCCGGCATAGGCAATCCACACTTGCACCTCGAAGTCCGTCTGAACAAAGACAATATAATATCGCCTTGTGGGCTTGGTGTAAAATGCCTCGACACAATCGCACCGCAAATTTTTGGAATCGCCGTATGGCAAGGAAACGATCTGGCTCTCACGACCGACGAAGCACTCCGCAACGGCTGTGCAGAAACGCCCGTCAAGAACGAATTTAACTTGTCCATGGCTATCAAAATTGCAGATTACAGCCGCGAACCCAAGGAAAATCCGATGGCAATCCGTCGTATCGAGCTGTGGCGCTACGATGACAAGATTTACAGCAAAATAATGGACACGCTCAGTTACAAAAAAATGATTGACATTCGCAACGAGCTCCTCTGGGCAGAAGAAGCAGATACCGCAGGCGACTGGCACTACATCGATGCAAAGATTGGTCCTATTTCTACTTACAGACTCGAAGTCGAGGACTTTAGCGGCCATATCATCAGGCGCGAATTCAATTTCCATAAATCTTGCAAGAACAACGGGAAGTTCGTATTAACTAAATATCAAAATACTCCGCTTTACACGTTCCTGAGCAAGAGCATGCTCGACATATTCCGTTGCCAGTCCGGTTACAAGTTCGCCGCCTTAAACAAAGACGAACAAATTATCAATAACGATTTATGCAAGATTTTCGACAACAACAAGCCGCTAGCGATTGGAAAGATTGTCGAGACGTTCCCCGAAACGAAATTCATCCGTTACAGCGCAGATGCATCTTCAACAGGCACAGGACGCAGCGTAAACGAATTGATTTCCATTTACCCTTACGGCAAGTACAAAACAAGCATCAACTGGTACACAAAAGTCGGTAACGCCAAAATTTCACAAAAGATTTCAGGCATTCCAGTCGTTGGCGATACAGCGCAACGCATACTCGCCGTAACGCGCAACCAAACCGACAGCGTTGATTTTTACGAGTTCCATCCAAAGGGATTGCAGTTCTACGGCAAGTGGAATGTCTGCATCGAGAACGATGACAACTCGGCCCCGCTCTACTGGCTCGGCGAAACAACTCGCAAATGGTTCTACTTCGAAAAGCAAACAGGTTCCAAGAACCGTTGCGCATCGACAAACGAACTTAGAGACCTCGCCAAGATTTCTGACGAAGACGGATTTTCAATGGGATTCCCGTATTGGACAGAAACTCTAGTCAGCGGACAACACCAATCAGCGCTTAAAATTCCTCTTTATTCGAAATACGCTGGCATCCCGAACGGAAATGCCATCACCGTCAAATACGGCAAAAAGTGGATCGCAGCCGAATATGATTCCGAACCGCGCGAAATCATTCTCCTCGGCGATGCGCTCCCCGATGCAGGAGAAACGATAACGATTGAAATCACAGACGATTCCAACCGCAAAATCACAAAGGAAATTACAGTTCCCGGATTCTAGAAATTCTGTACCAATTGCAAATTAGGACCGCCGCAAAGCGAGAGCTTCCATTACAATTCAGGTTACCAACGAACAAAAAACGTAAAACGACAAAAGAATTTGACATCCCTGGAATTTAATGGTTTTACTGAACGCAATTTTGTACATTCAAAACAAACTTATTTCCAAGGAGACTTCATGCATTTTGTAAAGTTAATTCCGATTACGGCAATCACCGCAGCAATGGGACTCGTAGCCTGTGGCGACAGCAGTTCTAACGCAGGAATCGAGAGTTGCAAAGTAATATCTGAAAATCCGCTCACACTCGAAACAGTCCAGCAGGGAGTTTCGGTTAAAATCACAATCGATTTAATTAAAGACAAAGTTAACCAAACGATAATCGCTGATCAAGACATTCCAGAACAAAGCTGCAGAGAGTACAGCAAAGACAGCGATTACGAAGACGTTTACTGCATGGGCAACAAGCTCATCACCATCAGCAAAAAATCCTATACGCAAAGCGATTTTAGCAAGATTAAGCAACAGTACATCAGCGAATGCAACGACACAAATTAACGAACATATTATAATTTATAATTCGCTATAGTGGACTAGCTTTCGTCTGTTGTTCAATGCTACGCGGATGGTATCGCGAACAACATCCCGCAGTCGAGGGAAATCCACTGGATGAACAGCAATGCGCGGAGTACCAAACGGGAATTTTAATATTCCCTCTGCATAAACAAAAGCCGCTTTTTCAGTAGCCCTGGGGATGCCCGCAAAGCTTGCCACCGGAGACGAATAACGTTTTCCATGGGCTGTCGTCATCGAGAAACGGTCTTCGTACAACATTTTTTCAGCACGCACTTGTCCTGGCAAATACTTATTGCTAAACCAAGTCGGCGGAATAAAAGCAACCGGTTTTTCGACATTTCCGTTTTCATCGGCAAACAGTTTTTTCCACGCATCAAGCGCGGCCTGCAAAAGACGGCTCGATTCATATTCGCAAAGCCCTGCAAATTCAGCCTCGCCTCCCGTGAGGTTCATGCCAATGAGCCCCGCATAACTGCGTCCCTGGCTGAATTCGGCCTTGTGCTTAAAGCCATGCAGTGCAAGTTCAAAGCCTTCCGATGAGAGCTTGGCGAGAGTCGCGCGGAAATTTTCAACCGCTTCGTCCGATGCATTTTCTGTATCAGGAATAACCAACACACTAAAAGGCGCCCCCACCAAATCCTTGAGTTCTTCGAGAATCGGAAGCGACGTGCGGAAATTCCACACCGAAAAATCATGAAAGCAGAGGAGAAACTGGCGAGACATGGTATGGAAGATAGTAATTAGAACTTAGAACTTAGAACTTAGAACTTAGTTTTTTAGCAATTTCTAAGTTCTACCAACTAAGTTCTACCAACTAAAAGCTACATTTACTTTACTATGTTCGAATCTATCATTCTCGGCCTTTTGCAGGGCCTCGCCGAATTTCTCCCCATCTCCAGCTCCGGCCATTTAGTGCTCGGGCATGAACTTTTAGGCATGAACGAAGCAGGCATGTTCTTCGACATCATGCTCCACGCAGGCACATTGCTTTCGATTTTCGAGGTATTCCACAAGAAGATTACGGACATCATCGTCGGATGCCTCCGTCGCGACCGCGACCAGCTCCGCGAAGCGGGCTACATCATTCTCGCGAGCATCCCGACAGCGCTCATCGGCCTCGGCTTCAAGGATGCTCTGGAAAGCCTGTTCGAAAACCCGCGCGCCGTCTGCGTTGCAGAACTTTTCACCGGCCTTTTGCTTTTCACATCGCAGTGGGGCCCGACCGGCGCCAAGCACCCGGATAACGAAGG
>CAMJNF010000198.1 GCA_946407235.1 uncultured Fibrobacter sp.
CCGAAACTCGCGGTATCGAAATGGGTAACATCTTCAAGCTCGGCACCAAGTTCTCCGAATCTATGGGCGCCAAGTTCCTCACCGCCGAAAAGACGACCGCTCCGGCCATCATGGGCTGCTACGGCATCGGCGTGGGCCGCTTGATGGCATCCGTCGTGGAAAACAGCCACGATGACTTCGGACCGATTTGGCCCAAGTCCATCGCTCCGTTCCAGGTGGAAATCGTCCCCATTGGCAAGGAAGCCGAACTCGTGGAACTCGCTGAAAAGTTCGAAAAGGAACTGGAAGCCGCCGGCATCGACGTGCTCGTGGACGACCGCGACGAACGTCCGGGCGTGAAGTTCAAGGACGCCGACCTCTGGGGTTCTCCGGTGCGTATCGCCATCGGCAAGAAGGGCCTCGCGAACGGTGAAGTCGAATGGAAGTTCCGTAACGAAAAGCAGTTCACCATGGTCAAGGTGGAAGACGTTGTCGCCAAGGCCAAGGAATACTTCGCAGAATAAGACGAAAGAACGCCCGCAATAGCGGGCTATAGACGAGAGGCGAAAGCGTGTTCAGATGTCATGCCGCACCTAGTTGCGGCATTGCCATTTCAACACAGATTTTCATTCGCGAGCCTGCTTTACGAGCAGGCTTTTTTCTTGTCCTATTGCCTCGCCCACTTAAAATTGATTATTTTATGAACGTATGATGAACTCTATTGACTGGTCTGTGGGCTGGTGCTATGTCTGCACCGTGCTCTTGCTTTTATTGATTGTCACCATTTTGCTGTTGCTCGACTATTGGAAGAGGCAAAGGCTTTATACGCTTTTTGCGGGCAACCTTGGCGAGTTTATCGTTGTTCTTTCGGACAAGTTTGAATTTATCAGCTCGCTTCCACAGTTCATGTCGGATCCGCTTTTTGATAACTTGAGCAAGGACCGCTTGTTTAGAGACATCCTGCCGCCCAAGGATTGGGCGCGTCTTAAGCTTTACTTCGATGATATTGACAAGCACCCCGAAATGCCGTTCATGTTCTCGTATAAACGCGATGACGGAACAATGCTCTGGTTCGAAATGCGCTGTAAGCACCAGCGACTTTCCATGGATGAATCCCGCTACATTTGCTTGATCAAGAATATATCGAACACCGTCGAAAACCAGCACCGCTTGGATGAGGCAGAAACAAAACTGAAATCGTTATTGCGCAATACCGGCGATTTCTTGTGGAAATTTGATTTCGAAAGCCGTCAGCTGTTCTTGCTTACACCGATGATGGATGATGACTACCGCGACGTTCCGCGTTCTGGAGGTGTCGTTGATATAGAATCGCTCATGCCGGAAGACGATTTCAAGTTGCTTGAACGCGTGATGAACGAATGCATGATGAAAGCCGGCGGAGACGCCGCCTATGATGACAAAGGCCATCTACTCGATGAACAGAGCCAGCTCAATCGCCTCGCCAATGAAAATGCACGATTTGGCACACTCAAAATCCGCTGTTGGAACAGCGAAAAGAACCTCGTGTGGTACGACTTCCGTGGCCACCTCGCCCCCGATGACGAAGACCGCATTGTGATGATGGGATCCGCCCGCCGCGTCGAAACATCGCCAGAAATACCATTCCTCATGAAGAGTGGCGTTGAAGAATCCCTGATAAATTCGATTTTCAATTTCCCGAACATCGGTATTTTCTGGGTCGACCGTAACTTCACCATTCTCGGATGCAACAACGCTTTCGCTACAGATTCTGGCTTCGCCAAAACAGACGAAGTCGTCAATCAATCCTTGAAAGATGTCATCTCCGTCAAATACCTCCCCTATTACGATTCCATGATCAAGGATGTGTTCGATAACGGATCTGCCAAAAGCTGGAAGGGTAAATTTGATGATAGCGATCTAATTTGCACCATCAACGTGGTCCCCATGCTTAAATCGCTTCTCAAATCCGGTTATACAGTAAGCCGCGTGCTGTGCGTCTACATGCGAATTTCTGGATAAGCACGGAAAAATTATATTTTCGAATTAAATTACAAAATCGACCATGAGTGAAAATTGGTCTGCTTTATAGGTATAGTTTCGACTATAGCGAGTTTCTATGCCTACAGTTTGATTGCTTAATGGGAATGAAAGGTACACTCCACCGCCAAATTCATAGTAGTACGAATTTGTTAAACGGTTTGATGTGTAATCTCCCCCATTTCCCGTAAATGGGGCGAGGGTTCTTGAAATATGTTGCGTCAGTCCCACTGTTGTTTCTTTGCCCACTTTAAATTGCTCGATGACGCTTGCTCCGAAACCCATGTTTTTGCTGAATAAATTGGAATTTTTATCATCCAATTTTTCAAAAAGAGACATTAGAGGGAATATATTGGACCAAAGCATTGTTCCAAAGTGCTCGGATGCAAAACCGACGTATCCAAAAGGACATTGCATTTGAAACCCAAAACCATAAGCCAGATAACCATATCTTAAACTTGCTTGTATAGTAAAAGCAGCATTCAGTTCGTCATAGAGACTATGGTTGTTGTTTGTTTGTTCGACATTTATCGAGCCCAACGCTAAAAGACTTATTCCTACTTGAACATTTGTTTTAAGAGTATCTTGAGATGTTGTCTGCTTTTTGGTTGTCATGAAAGCAACCGCTGAAGGCGGATGCGTTGCACAACCGACAAGAAAAAACAAGTAAATAAGAACAAATGAAATTTTCGGATTGAGTTTCATGAAAATATAATTTACGGTCACATAAAATATAGCTAGAAGAGAATTTCAGGATAAGTCAGTTCAGTATCCTATAGGGTGTAGAGTTTTCAAAGAACGTTATTGGGAATGTGGCGACTACGCTTGAATTCATCTTTGGAAATTTCCAACGGCTTAAAGCTCTCTTGACTTCGTCATCGAAATCTTTGTTGCCGGTATTAGAAGATTGTATTTCAATTTTTTGAACTGAGCCATCTGCATTTATATTCAGTTTAAAAACAACCATTCCGTTAAAATCCGGATTGAAGTTGTCTTGGCTATTCTTTAGACATGCTTTTGCGCGATTTTCCCTTAAATGTTTATTGTAAATGTGGCGTAATCCAGGAGTCCGTTGACGAATGACTTTTAAAACTGAATCTTTATCATGTTCAACATCATCAGCCAATTTCAATTCGTCGCCCGTTGGTGCGCTTACTGCACCATTTGTTTTTCTCTTTATTGATTTTTTTAAAGGGACTTCTCGAAAATCATGAATAACAAAAGCCCCTTCTTCATGCTTAAAAAAATTCTCATCCTTCATAGGTTCGCAAAAGCTAATCGATAATGTGACTTCATTTTTTCCTACACCCTGAAATTGAATTTGCTTCACATATTCAGTAATTCTCTTTATAAAATTCTGATCGGCATAGAGAAAAGATGAACGTCTTACATTTTCAACAACACCATTAGTCCCTATGGAAACATTTAAAGTTAAATAAATTACATACAACTCATAACAAGTTTCTTTTTTGTAAAATGAATCAAAAATTTCATAAATGGGTTTTGTTTCTTTACGAAGAATTTGAGCGATTTTCTCAAGATCATCGTTATAACCCAAAGCACTCTCTATAGAATAGGCTTTAAAAACCTTTATTAAAACTCCATTGGTGTCAAATTGGGTGGTTAACAATAAATCAGGATCGTAATAGATTTCATGAGTTTCTTTTTTAGAATCTACAGAAAACTCAATTTTAGTGTGTTCCTGTTTAGAAGTTTTATCCGCAATCTTATCAACATCGCTGCAACTAGCCCACAACATCGCCGCAGCCAAGAGCACAAACATACCCAAATATTTTCCGAAAAAATTCGCCATAGTTTATATATACAAAATATATGGATGAAAAAAAAACACCAGCCTCGTAAGAGACTGGTGCTTTTGAAATGTTCAAGATTCTCCGAGAAGGAGGTGCCCTCCCCATACGCGGATCATGCTCACATAAGTGCTAAAGCACTAAGTGATCAAAGAGCTCGATGGCGGGCATGACATCCTCATTCAAGAAATACAGAGAGCAAAACAAAAAGTCTGCCTCGTTTGAAGCAGACCTAAAAAATCCGAATTTGGATTAGAACCGAGTGAGACAAGGCGCGAGCCCCCGTAGCGTACAAAGCGTACGTGAGGGGGCGAGTAACGCCGTATCACGACGGTTATAATTCAAATTAGCCGAGAGTGACTTCGACCTTGTGCACACCCTTCGTAAACACCGGTGCGACGTTGGAATCGATTTCCTCACCGTCAACAACCATCTTTGCCACACCCTTGCAGACGTGATCCGGGTTCTTCACCGTGATCTGGTAGGTAGCACCGCGGAACTTACGGGTGGCTTCGAAGCCATTCCATGCGCTCGGGATGCAAGGATCAACAACGAGGCCGTCGAAGCTTGCACGGATACCGATGATGAACTGCGTTGCAGCCTGGTACGTCCAGGAGCTCGTACCGGAGAGCCATGCGTTACGGCCCATACCGAACTGCTTGTGTTCGTCACCGA
>CAMJNF010000199.1 GCA_946407235.1 uncultured Fibrobacter sp.
ACCTCGGTGCAGACTGCGTGTTCGCCCTCCCGATTGCACAAATCGCCGTGATGGGTGCTGAAGGCGCTGTCGACATTCTCCGCAGAAAGGAAATTGCCGCATCTGCGGAACCGGCCAAGCTTCGCGAACAGTACATTTCTGAATATGAAGAAAAGTACTTGAACCCGTATATCGCCGCAGGCAACGGATTCATTGACGAAGTCATTGAACCGAAGAGCGTTCGCGACCGCCTTGTTTCTGCATTCGAAAACTTGAAAAACAAGAAGAAGGCGATCCTCTGGAAGAAGCACGGAAATATTCCGCTGTAATGCGCTCAGCCTTCGGCAGTAGACAGTAGGCAGTAGACTGTGGTTAGTTCATAGCTATTGGCTAATGCATAAAGCAATTGAAATGTCCCGGTTCCTGCGCGGAATCGGGATTTTTCGTATGATAACGTTGCAAAAGGGGTTATTATGAGCGGCCCAAATGCGTTTTTCGCCATTTTATGCTACCATTTTTCAAATTTTTCGCATTTTGGCAGCATTTTTTCTACTTTATCCGTATTCATTTTGAGTAAAACATGGTATAACGTGTTACCAAATCAGCTTTTTTTTCAATTTTGGTAACACATGCTCAGCAAACAATCTCGAATTTCGCCTTATTTTAGTTAATTTGTTTGGAATTTATGATACCAAATTTTAATTTTTCACTGATTTGGTATCATTTTTTCGCAATTTTGCCTTTTTAGCAAATATATTCTAAAGAAAGAAGCCCGTTCCGGGACGGGCATGACAACAAAAAGACGCAGAGAATGCGATCGTTACGCGAGCGTTTTTACGAGCGTTTCGTGCAAGAGTCCATTGCTAAAAATGACCTGTTCGGCATCAACGAATTGCATAGGAGTTCCATCGATATGCGTAGACTTGCCACCAGCCTCTTCGACAAGAAGAGCAATCGCCGCAATGTCCCACGGATAACTCATTGTCATCACAAAGCAGTCGATACGACCGCAGGCCGTAAAGCAGCCTTCAATCACAGCAGAACCCAAGCATTTTACGCGCTCAAACGTTTCGGCTTCACGTGCAAAGTTGTGAGAATTCTGCGCGTTGATTTTTGCAGCATCGCCAACGTTAAAGTCTCCGTTCGAAACAATCGCATGCGTTGCATTGGATTCGCGACTCACGTGAATTTGCTTGCCGTTCATGAATGCGCCCTGTCCCTTGGCAGCGCAATAGAGCTCACCGAGTTTAGGTAAATTAACGACTGCCACCAGCGGTCTGCCCTCAAAATGAAGCGCAATAGAAATTCCCCACAGCGGAATGCCTCGGCTGAAATTCACAGTTCCATCGACCGGATCGATAATCCAGCGGTAGCGCGGGTCCGAGCCTTCAATAACGCCAGCTTCTTCAGTGCGGATCGAATGCGACGGGAACGCCTTTCGCAAACCTTCGACAATAAGCTTTTCACTGCTTACATCGGCAATGGTCACTACATCCTTTACGGACTTATAACGCACATCGCCCAAATTATTTTGAAGTTCAAGACAAAGGTCGCCCGCTTTAAGAGCAAGGTCCTTTGCGACATTCAAAAAATCTTCTGTATTCATTTCTTTCATTTTTTAAAGGAGATTTCGGCATAAAGCCGAAATGACAGTAAACAACCACTTTCGTCTCTAGTCTGTAGCCGCTTCGCTCTTAGAACTTAGAGATAAAGCAATGTTCTAAGTTCTAAGTTCTAATTGCTTATTTCTTATACGCACAGCACCGGAAGCCAATGGACGGTGACTTGTAGAACGATGCCGCCTGACGGTAATTGGACATTTTCCCAGTTAAGAAAACAGCCTCTTTCTTCGACGGTTTGTACGTAAGGCCGTTTGCAAGAGAATCCAACCAAGCCTTCCCGCCTTTTTTGTACTCGGAATAAAGCGAGAAATCCTGCCCCACAACATTTCCATTTGCATCAAGAACATCATAGAACTGGAGCGTATCCTTAAAATCCTTTTTCGTCAAGATTTTATACAAAGTTCTCAGAGTGTCAGCGGCATAAACGGTATCGACCTTCGTGCCCTCTCGATAGAGATAAACGGAATCCTGCGTATAGTCGGGACGCGTGTAGAACGGGAACGCACGGCTTGTACAATAAGCAATCGACTCGCGATCAAGACCTTCATAAACCTTGTAGCTTGAGCCCTTCAAGACAGCAGCCGTATCTTTCGAACGGCCTTTCACCCACTCCTGATATTGCCCAGACAAATCTCTTACGCCCATCGGATTCATACAACGCTTATCGCGCTTGGAAATATCCGCTGCGGAAATAGAATCGTTCGTCCCCACGTTGCAAAAACTAGACCAGTGAGTGACTGTTGCATTTTCTTCGATAAAGCCGTACGACAAAGAACCACCCGACAAGCAGACGAGTTCCCAATCACGTTCACCGCAAAGGGACACTTCGAAACCGCTTGCAGACATGGCTTCGCATGTTTCCAAAGCCTCGGAATGCAAAACGTTTGTCATGAACTTTCCAGAATTATCGCGATGTTCAAACTGTTCCATGCAGAACGAAGACGTGTCCGACGTAGACACAGCGACAAAACCCTTAGGACACTCCAACTTCTTCGAAAGAGCTCCCGGTGACACAAATACAGTATCTACCAAAGCCGCAGAATAATACTTGGAATCATCAACCGAACGAATACGCAAAATCAATGTATCCCCAGGCGCAACCCAACGGATCGTATCCGTCACGAAAGAACCTAGACCGGACATGTCAACTTCAAATTCATCCTTGTCATTTCGCACATACCGGACACCATAGCGATCGTTTCCGCCCGCGTAAGAATACTCATGCCACGCCTTATCCAGCTTACTGTAATATTCAACGACATAGCGAGAAACAATTTCATAACAGCTATGGTCGTTACAGCCACTCGGAATAACAATTTCGGGGCCAGCGACAATTCCGTGATCCAACTTCAGCGGGTCTACGCTACGGCTCCAGAAAATGCGAACTCTATTATTGCTATCCAGCTTTGCAAATCCCGGGAAAAGGGAATCTTCCTCCGTGAAAAGCCTTCTGGGCATGATAGGCGCAATAGAATCCGTTGTATAGAATTCCTGGCAAGCATCATAAGGCCTGTCCACCTCAGAACCATTCGAATTTCCGGATTCATCCCAAGATGAAATCGCCACCGTGTAAGAGAATTTCTTGGTATTGGAACGAGTGCGAAGACCTTCGACAAAAATACGAAAACGATTCTTTGACAAATCCTGCGCGTTGTACCCCTCTCCATCATAAACAACTATGTTGAGAAAGTTCTTACGCTTATCGCCATGATCAGAGTCATCGACACGCAAGGAATCCTGATATTTGCGGATGCGAGCATGGCGCTTGTACAATTTGTCGCCCTTGTAATCGGCGCCTTTTGAAGAAAAAACCGTAATCTCGAGATCGCGAATATCCTCGTCTGCGTCTTGAGACCAAAGGCGGAAGTTATAGCCAACAATTTTTCCGGACAAAGCCGCCGGATTCAAAAGATCCGTGGGATCCATCGGACGATACCATTCAAACATGGCTCCAGTCGACCATATGGAATCCTTCAGCGGTTCTACGGTATAAGGCGGTTCCACATCCTTAAACGGAATCGACAGACGTTGCACCGAACCAGGATGGCCACCATCGGAATACTCGCAGAAGAACGCAACTTTCAGAGAATCATAGCCTTTTTTAATAAAGCTTGAAACTCGATCGGTCAAATCAATCGTATCGTAGTAACTATTCGATTTTTCGTATTTATGGAAGAAAGCGCGATCTTCCGTAGAATCGTGCGCTAAAGCGAGTTGCTTGTCACTCACTGCTTTTGAAGTATCGTTAATAAGGCTTGTATCAAGCCAAACACACAAGCCGGAATAAAAGTCCGTCTGGATCGGATAGCGATACCGAATCTTGTAGCACGAAGAACCTTCTGGGGCGTCCGCACCACAATCCCTAAGGACAGAATATTCCGAGATTTCCCTGTCGAACATGTATTCAATCCCATCGTCTTCATCAGAACAGGCGAAAAAGAACAGGGCAAGAAGAGATAAGAGATAAAAATTAAAAAAGCGCATAGGATTCACATCAATAATTTAGAAAAAACGTCGAAGGGAGATGGTAGAACTTAGAGCTTAGAGCTTAGATTTTAAAGAATCACAAAAAAAAACCGGGCGCTTTCGCGTCCGGCTTTTAAAAGCTAACCAAAGTTATTAGGCTTCTTCAGAATAGACAGAGACCTTCTGGCGCTTTGCATCGAGGCGTTCGAACTTCACCTTGCCATCAATGAGGGAGAACAAGGTAAAGTCCTTGCCCATACCGACATTGTTGCCCTTGTGGAAGTGAGAACCGCGCTGACGAACGATGATGTTGCCAGCCTTGACGGTTTCGCCCGCATACTTCTTAACACCAAGGTACTTGGCGTTACTGTCGCGGCCGTTACGTACTGAACCTTGACCTTTCTTATGTG
>CAMJNF010000200.1 GCA_946407235.1 uncultured Fibrobacter sp.
GACATCATCGACGCCATCATCGCTTCGGTACTGCCGCACGTAATCACAATTTCTTTTTGCGGATCATAACGCAGCCCGCTAAAATGGAACTGCTTATCGCTCAACGCCTCGCGGAAATTCTGCGCGCCAAATGTAATCGCATACTGGTGCGGCCCCGTCAAAGCCACTTCCGAAAGTCGCTTCGTGAGCGCCTCCGGCGGGTCAAAATCAGGGAAGCCCTGTGACAAATTAATTGCCCCGCAAGCATTGGCTATACGGGTCATTCGACGGATAACGGAATCGGTAAAAGTTTCAGTACGTTGACTTAACGGTTGCATGGCGGGGAAATTTAAAAATTTTTCTACTATTTATCTAATAGGAGAATTCTATGGTTAATCCCTTACATCCCATTGTTTCGGTGCTTAACACCGCCTTGTACGATTTCTACATTGTCCCGCTATTTTTGATTGTAGCCGGGGTATTCCTTTCCGTTCGCTTGGGATTTCCGCAAGTCCGCCACCTGATCGAAACATTCCGCGTCACCCGCGAAAAACCTTTGCATGAACACGGAATTTCGTCATTTGCGGCATTGATGGTCTCGACCGCCTCCCGCGTCGGCACTGGAAACATCGTCGGCGTTTCTTCGGCTATTTGCCTCGGCGGCCCGGGCGCCATTTTCTGGATGTGGGTCATCGCCATCCTCGGTGCCGCCTCTGCATTCGTAGAATCTACCCTCTCCCAAATTTACAAGCGCCATGACGACGTCACAGGACATTCCTACGGTGGTCCATCGTATTACATCCAGACGGCACTCGGCAAACGTTGGTTAGGCATCCTCTTCTCAGGCTTCGTGCTACTCACCTACATCGTGGGCTACAACCTGCTCGCCTCGTACAATATTCAGGACTCCCTCACCGGCTATAAATTCTATGACAAATCATCCACACCATTCATCGTCGGATTCATTTTAGCCGCCCTCTTTGCTCTTTGCATTTGGGAAGGCGCTAAGAAAATTTCCACCATCACAAGTTACCTCGTCCCCTTCATGGGAACCATCTACGTCATCGTCGCCTTCGGCATTATCATATACAACATATCAAACGTTCCCGCCATGTTCGGCACGATCTTCAAAAACGCATTCTCGTTTGACGCAGGATTCGGCGGCTTCGCCGGAAGCTGCATCATGTATGGAATCAAACGCGGTCTCTACTCCAACGAAGCAGGCATGGGTTCCGCCCCGAACGCTAGCGCAAGCGCAAGCGTCTCGCACCCCGTCAAGCAAGGATTCGTGCAATCGCTCTCCGTATTCATTGACACGCTCCTCATTTGCTCCGCCACAGCCCTCATGTGCCTTTCGACCAACATCGAGCCCAGCAAGGACATCTCGGGAATCATTTACGTACAAAAGTCTCTCGCCTCTGTTCTCGGCAGCAACGGAGCTATCTTCATCACATTCTCCATGTGCCTCTTTGGCTACACCACACTCATCGGGAACTACTACTACACCGAAGGCTGTCTCCGCTTCATCTTGAACAGACGCCCCACAAAGAAAATCCGCAACGTATTCAAGACCATCGCGACCGCCATCGTCTTCTTAGGCGCCACCTCCAGCGCATCGTTCGCCTGGGACAGCGCAGACCTTTGCCAAGGCCTCATGGTCCTCGTGAACATCCCCGTCATCTTGATACTCTCACCCATCGCCATCAAGGCACTCAAGAATTACACCGACCAAAAGAAGAAAGGCCTCGAACCCGTCTACATCGCAAAAGAATGTGGCGTCGAGCAGCCCACCGATTACTGGAACGAAGGACAAAGGCTGTAAAATTGCGGTATATAAACGCCCAAAGGACAGGTTACTTCAACCTGTCCCTTTTTTTATTCACGAAACGTCAAAAATTATTTAGTAGAAAAATAATTTTTCTACTAAATAATTATATATTATGGGTATGAAATTTCTTGACCGCATTGAAGAAACGAAAATATTGACAAGGGCCCTTTCTCAAAAAGAATTGTCCTTTATCGTTGTTTACGGACGCCGCAGATTGGGTAAATCTACGCTTTTAAAACGCGTACTCAAAAAAGATGATATCTACTTCATGGCAGATCGTTCTGAAGAATCCACCCAAAAACGCTTTTTAGCAATGGCAATAGCCACGAAATACGAAGGATTCGACTCTGTCGTTTACCCCGATTGGGAATCTTTATTCAGGACATTCAACCAACGTTGCGACAAAGGCACAACACTTTGTCTCGACGAATTTCCATATCTTGTAAAATCATGTGAAGCCCTGCCTTCAATATTACAGAAACTCATTGACGAAAAATCTCTGAATTTCAACCTAATCATTTGTGGTTCTTCACAACAGATGATGTTCGACATAGCCTTGGATGCAAAATCGCCATTATACGGTCGAGCAAACGAAATACTGAGACTTACACCTATCTCTATTTCTTATTTGCCTAACGCATTAAAAATTACTGCCAAAGACGCAGTCAAGGAATATTCTGTATGGGGAGGAGTCCCCCGTTATTGGGAATTACGCGAACAATACCGTAATTTTAACGAGGCTCTCCGCGAAATGGCTTTATCGCCCTACGGAGTTTTACACGACGAACCCATGCATATTCTACGCGACGACATGCGTGATTTGGTGCAGGCATCGACCTTGCTAGGCATCATTGGGAATGGGGCAAACAGACTTTCGGAAATTGCGGCACGAGCAGAAAAAAATGCAGCTACATTGAGCGCACCTCTCCAAAAGTTGGTGAAAATGCAGCTAATTGAGCGTGAAATTCCCTTCGGCGAAAACCCCAAAAGCAGCAAACACGGAATTTACCATTTGTCTGATCCATTTATGAATTTTTTCTACAGGTTCATAAATCCATACCGATCCCTTTTAGAACTTGGGCGAATCGAATCCGTTGAAAAAATCATTCACCAGCACATGGCAGAATTCGAAGGCGCATGTTGGGAACGCCTTTGTCGACAATCCGTAACAGGAAACGAAATTGACGGCACAATATTCAATGTTGCCTCCAGATGGTGGGGCAATGTAAGCAAAACAGAGCGAATTGAATTAGATGTAGTCGCAGAAAGCATCGACAAAAAAACGCTGCTTATTGGCGAATGCAAGTGGACATCAAGCGAAAATGCTGAACGATTACTCGAAGACTTAAAACGAAAAACAGAAAAGCTCCCATTCGCTAGCAAATATCAAAAAATAACATACGCTCTATTTTTAAAAGAGAAACCCTCAAAGAAGGCAGACTGCATAACTTATCTTCCCGAAGATATTCTAAAAATTATTTAGTAGAAAAATAATTTTTCTACTAAATAATTTTCTTTTGGGTACCCAAAGTCAAGTAAACCTAATCAGGCTTCGAGGCAAAGTCCCAAAGATTTAGCATTTTCGAGAAAAACGACAAAAAAAGCAGGTCGTTCGCGCGGCCTGCTTTTTTGCTTTCTTAAAGACTGAATTTCAGCTATAAACTGCGAATTTCCTCTTCAGAAAAACCAGTCGATTTAGCGATTATAGAAACATCGACATTCTGTTCTTTGAGACTTTTCGCCATTTGGCGCTTTTCCTGATCAGCTTTCGTCCGCTCAGCAGAAACCCCTTCAGCAAAGCCAACTGCACGGCCTTCCGCCTTACCTTCGGCGAAACCAGCGGCATGACCTTCTTCTTTGCCTTCGGCAAAAGCGTTTTCGCGTTCAGCCATCACATCCGTCATTTTCTTTACCTCGCAGTTGATAATAGAACTGAATAAGAATTTACTATTTCGAAAATGAGCGAGCAAGGGGCCGAGCATTCCATAGAAAAAGCTGGTCGTTCGCGCGGCCAGCTAAACTCATATTTATACGCTTCAAAAAATTTTTAGTAGGAAAATAATTCATCAATTTTTTCACGATACACATTTGGATAATCATTTTTCCTAGTAATACAAACAAAAATAAACTTTGAAACAAATACAATAAGACTTGGTTTAAAATAAAGTAAAGAACATTCTCGTTTCTAACGAGACTTTCAAGCCAGGCGTTGCGGGCTGGCGTCTGAAGCCCGCTAGAGTAGGTAGCGGAAGCCCCGACGCACAGATTCATTTTTTTCAAAAAAATGGAGGTGCCCGTTCGGAAACGGGCATGACATACTGCATTCGCACTTAAAAGCCGGGGCTGAAGCGAGGGAGAGACTTCTCCCTTCCCTCTTAAAAAATTACTGGATCCTTCACGCTTCGCGTTCAGGATGACGTCATTACAAGCATTTTCACCAACATTCCTAAATTTTATAGATTCTTCGACTTCGCCTTACTGGCTCCGCTCAGAATGACACCATTACAAGCTTTTTCACACACTTTTCTAAGTTCTAAGCTCTAAGTTCTAAGTTCTAATTACTATCTTTGACCCACTATGTTTTCACAGCTGACTGATTCTCTAGAAAATACCCTCAAGAACCTGCGTGGGCAGGGCAAACT
>CAMJNF010000201.1 GCA_946407235.1 uncultured Fibrobacter sp.
CGGAACGCCGCTTCCGCCCAATCCTCATGACGAGCCTTTCGACGGTATTGGGCGCGGTGCCGCTCATCATGACCGGCACCCCGAGCCGCATTGCAATGGGTGTTGCCATTGTTGGCGGTCTCACGTTTGCAACGTTCATGACGCTCTTTATCGTGCCTGCAGCGTACAGCTTCTTCGCCGGGAAGGTCGAATCCGCCCGCACTGACGCAAGTAAAATGGCGTAAGGCAATTCGGAGTTAGGAAGTAGGAATTAGGACTAATGCATAGGGCGAGTGAAGCAGGATTGCTTGCAAGCCTATTTCCGAGCCCAGCATTAGGTACTTGAGTAAAACGAAAGTACAATTGTTTAATTTGGCGGCTTCGCCGCGATTTGTTCAACTCCGAATTCCGAAATCCGAATTCCTAATTATTACTTTCGTCTAAAGCGAGTTTGCGAGCGTTCTTTCGTCTAAGTAGCGGCTTCGCCGCGATTATAAAAACTTCCTACTTCCTACCGACTACTTCCTACTAATCATCACTTCACTAAGTTCTAAGAGCGAAGCGGTCTAAGTTCTATCAACTATTTCACCAGCTGAAACACTTTCTCGTCTTCTCGGCTCATGCCGTAGCGGGTGCGGAGAATTTCTTCTTTGTAGAGTGAATCGGTCTTTAGCTTTTGGATGAGCTCGTTGCGTTCTTCGATGACCTTGTTCAGGGAGTCGATCTGCTTTTGGTACAGCTCAATTTCTCTTGCAATTCTACGCTGCTCAGGGATGCTGTCTTTGCCGAACAGCAAATGGAACACCAAGAACGCAAATGCGATCACAGTGACACTTCCAATGAGAAGTCGTAAGTGCAACTTGCTATGCTCCGTTAAAGTAGAATTGAATATTGTCTTTTGATGAGACTAGACCGGATATTTCTAGTTCCGTCAATATAGCTAAAAGTTCCGGTGCCTTAAACCCAAATTCCTCTTGAAGTTCCGAAAAAGTTTTGCGGAATCCGTTGAAACGCTCGAAAACTTTTTTGGCCCCGTTCGAAAGCTGGACCCCGTATGTGGTCAGTTGCTCGATTTTAGCTCCATCGATGAGCGGAATTCCGGCGACGGCTCGTAGGTTTTCTGGGATGAATACGGGCTTGGCTTGGCCGCTGTCGAGGAGTGCGTTTGTGCCGCTGTAAAGTTCGCAGTCGAAGTTCCCGGGGCAGGCGAGTAGCAACTTGCCTTCGTCCGAGCAGAATTTCGCTGTGAGGAGGGCGCCTCCTTTTTGGCGGCTTTGCACGACGAGAACCGATTGGCTGAGGCCACTGATAATGCGGTTGCGTGCGATGAAGTTTCCCTTGTAGGCGGGAACGTTACCTTCGTATTCGCTCAGGAGAGCTCCGCCGGCCTCTAGAATGCGTTCTGCAATCGAGGCGCGGCTACCTTCGATTTTCTCGCTTAGGCCCTGCGCTAGGACCGCTATTGTTGGAATGCCAACCTCTAGCGCTGCACAATGACAATAGCAGTCGATGCCTTGTGCAAGTCCCGAGATGACAATTGCATTCGTGCCTTTGAGCGATGTGACGAGGCGCCTACAGAGTTCTTCTGCATTTGCGGACGGACGTCGGGTACCGACCATGGCAATTCCGATTTTGTCGGCTTCAGGGAGCTTTCCCTTGCAAAAGAGTTGTTTGGGGCAATACTTGGAGGCCTGCAACGTTAGCGGATAATTTTCGGGATCAAGCTTGCGGTATGGTTCGCTGTAAAAATGTTTCGTTTCCATAATTGAGGAAAGGGTTGATAAAAACAAGCGATATAGGAAACGATAAAACAAAGATATAAGAACGCTTTGTAATTTAATGAATTTATCTGATAAAAGCAATCCCTAAGTATATTTTTTTTGAAAAAATGCATGTCCGTTGTTGAACTATAAGGTTGACTCTTCTTGGGCGGTCTGCCGTTATACTTTCTATCTTTTGTGGCATGAAGTACACATTTAATGATCTTGTCGATATTATGGCGCGTCTCCGTTCGGAACATGGTTGCCCGTGGGACCGCCAACAGACCACGCATTCGCTGTTGCCGTATTTGGTTGAGGAAAGTTGCGAATTTATCGATGCCGCGCAAGAGGGCGACAAGGAACACATGTGCGAGGAACTTGGTGATGTTTTGTTCCAGGTTGTTTTCCATTCGCAAGTGTGCAAAGAGCAAGGTGATTTTAGCATTGATGATGTTGTGCAAGGGCTTTGTGAAAAAATGGTGCGCAGGCATCCGCATGTGTTTGGCGATGCGCATGTAGATACTGCAAGCGATGTCAGCCGTCGTTGGGATAAGATCAAGGCGCAAGAAAAGAACAACTTAAAACATGCAGGCGAATCCATTATGGACAAAGTCTCTAAAAGCATGCCGACACTTGCGCGCAGTCAAGATATTATTCGTCGAGTGGCGAAAGTCGGCTTTGATTGGGGCGAGCCGGGGCCCGTGTTTGACAAAGTTCAAGAAGAATTTGCGGAATTTCGTGCGGAAATGGAATCCGTCACGCCAGAAAATGCAAATGTGGATCGCCTTGAAGATGAATTTGGCGATATCATGTTCAGTTTGGTGAATGTCGCGCGTCATTGTGGCTTTAATGCGAACATTGCGCTACAGCGTGCAAACAATAAGTTCGAAAAGCGTTTCCGCGAAGTGGAGCACCTTGTCAAGGAGCAGGGCAAGGATATCAAGGATGTTGGCTTGGAAGGCTTGCAACAGCTGTGGAAACAAGCGAAGTTGAGAGCTTAGAACTTAGAACTTAGAACTTAGAACTTAGAACTTAGAACAATGCATTCTCTCTAAGTTCTGCCAACTGCCAACTAAGTTCTGCGGCTCTGCCGCTTCGTGGCTATTCCACATTGGAATGTTCCGCGCGGGATTAAAAGAGCGTGTAAAATTTTGTTCGCACTTGCAATTTGTGTGCTATATTATTCTCGTGGCACAAGTAAATTCTGGTTCTGAGACGGGAAGCCGGATCGAATCGCGGAGTAGAACTTACTAGTGTTACGAATTTATTGGGATCCCGTAGGCTTGCGCATGCGGGGTCCTTCCTTTTTGGGTGAAACTTTTGGCGACAAAAAAAGCCCCCGGTATTGCGAAAATATCGCATAAACCAGCGCCTCAACAATAGAAACAAGCAAGCTTGTTCTGCTGTATTCGGCTTAGGTTTATTTAACCGGGAGCTTTTTAGCGAGAGCGAGGGGCCGAAGGAGTTTCTTAGTCTGCGTTTAGACCTGAGCGGTCATTTCTGTGAGCAAAAAGAAACCCTCGGTATTATAACCGAGGGCTTCTTGCGAGAGCGAGGCGAAGATGTCGGTTCTATTTTAGCAATAGAGCCGAGCGGTCGTGTTAGGCGCGTGCCTTAACCTTGTCGCCGTACTTCTTGATGAGTTCTTCCTGGATGTTCTTCGGAACCGGGAGGTACTTGCAGAATTCCATGGTGAATTCTGCCTTACCCTGGGTCATAGAACGCAGGTCAGTAGCGTAACCGAACATTTCGGACAGCGGGACTTCGGCGGTGATGGTGGTCATGCCGAGTTCTTCGTTCGTACCGGTGATGGTACCACGACGCTGGGAAACGTTACCCACGACAGAGCCCTGGAATTCGGTCGGAGTCTGGATTTCGACCTTCATGATCGGTTCGAGGATCTGGGCGCCAGCCTTTTCGAAAGCTTCGCGGAAGGCCATACGGGCTGCAACCTGGAACGCCATATCAGAAGAGTCGACCGGGTGGTATGCACCATCCTGGACTTCCATTTCGATACCCACAACCGGGAAGCCGATCAAGGAACCTGCTTCCATGCAGCTCTGGAAACCCTTGTCGCAAGACGGGATGTATTCCTTCGGAATACGGCCACCGACGACGGAGTTGACGAAGTTGTAGACCTTTTCCTGGTCGCCTTCGACAGCCATCGGACGCATTTCGCCGACGACCTTAGCGTACTGACCAGAACCACCAGTCTGCTTCTTGTGAGTGTAGTCGAACTTGGCCGGGCGGGTGATGGTTTCGCGGTAAGCAACCTGCGGAGCACCAGTCGTCACGTCGCACTTGTATTCACGGCGCATACGTTCGATATAAACGTCAAGGTGGAGTTCGCCCATACCCTTGATGATGGTCTGACCAGATTCCTTGTCAACTTCGACCTGGAACGTCGGGTCTTCCTTCGTGAAGCGGTTGAGGGCCTTGGACATGTTGTCGAGGTCGTCACGGTTCTTGGCTTCAATAACAAGTTCGATAACCGGGTTAGGAACGTGCATAGAAGTCATGTTGTAGTGGTTCTTGCCATCCGTGAATGTCGTACCGGATGCGCAGTCGATACCGAACAGAGCAACGATGTCGCCTGCACCGGCTTCGGTGATAT
>CAMJNF010000202.1 GCA_946407235.1 uncultured Fibrobacter sp.
AATAGACTTTTTTTTCGTAATTTCCAGAACATACAATATCAAATATAAAACAAAAAAGGATGTTCCCTCAGGAACACCCTTTTTAAGTTTTTGAATTGGGCTCAGATTACTTGCCAATCTTTGAGAAAGACGGAGTCAACTGATCGCAAGCGGTTTGAGCCGTATAGCGAACGCTATTGCCATTGGTGTTGGCAGCAATATCAACGTGCCAGTTACCTGTATTAATAGCGCAATCGTTCAAAGCAACACGGTTGTTAGCCTTCCATGCATTTGATGCAGTAGTAGTTGTACCAATGCTTGTTGCAGCTGTAATAGCCCCAGAATATACAAAGTTCGTGGTTGACGGAGAATTTTGGGCTGCAGAAGATGCACCCGGAGCAACGTAGCCGATCAATGTCCAAGTACCAAGGGTGTTACTTTCAGACACATAAGCATCCTGCAACTTGATGTAGGTTCCAGCTGCCGGGCCGACTTCGGAGGCCTTGGACTTAGCAATCATGCCGAAGAGTTTCGGGACTGCGACTGCTGCGAGGATGCCCATGATAACGATCACGACCATCAATTCAATAAGGGTAAAACCTTGCTTCTTCATAGTGTATCTCCTTGTTATTGTTACACATTCTTTGTTTGAGCGTTACCGCTCGTTTACATTCAGTAATATAGCCTCTTTTTTTTCGAAAAGCAATACTTTTGTCAAACTTTTGTCATGGTTTTGTCATGAAAAGGTCTTTTTTGTGACACAGATTACTTTTTTCACCAAAATTCGCCGATATTGACCAAACTTTCGATGAACTATATATAGATAATTTTTTACGGAAAAGGGATTTCCAGCTGTTTTTTATATTCCAAATTGGAATATAAAAGGTCAAAATCGTTTAAAAATCTTTACTTTTGAGGGAATTTAACACATTTTTTCGGGGATCATAAAAAAAGCCTCCCGTAGGAGGCGCTGGTCCTTGAAAGAAATCAAGGCTATATTACTTCATCAGCGAATCGGCAATCACAACGCGGTTACCGCCGGCACGCATAGCCATCTGGAGCGAGGCTTCTGCGGTGTAGATAAGCGATCCGGCATCATTGGCGTGCGTCGGCATCACGGCAACGCCCATGCTGAGCGTGGTCGCAAGGATTCCCTCGCCGTATGCGATATGGAGCTGCGAGATTTCGTTGCGGATGCGTTCGGCTCGGTTCCTTGTAATATTAAGGTCGGCGCCCGGGACAATCACGCAGAACACGTCATCGGAATAGCGGCACGGGATATCTTCGCCACGAATGTAGCTCGGCAGACGCTGCCCAAGTTCCCAGAAGAGCTGTTCCACGGCATGGCGGCCCTGAGCCTTCTGCACGGCAGGAATTGCGTCCGGATAAAGCATAATAATGCCAATGGGCGACTTGTGGCGCACGGCAGCTGTAATTTCGCGGGTGAGCGATTCTTCCATATAACGTTTGTTAAAAAGACCGGTCAGCACGTCACGGATGCTGTGCTGTTCAAAGCGCATGTTCAGGTCCTGGTTCGCCACATAAAGGCCAAACGCGGTCGCGATGAAGCCCACCTTCGCCTGCCAGTATTCCTTGGTTTCGGTATCAGGGAGCTTATCGACCTGGAGAGTCAGAATGCCAAAATGTTCTTCGAGGCCTTCGATCGGAGCGCAAATGGCGATGCCCTTCGGGCGGTGGTGCAAGTGGGTGCAACCGCTAGAGACTTCGGGAGAACTGTAATCGGTAACGACGATATCGCCCGTGTTAAAGCTTGCGCATTCCGCCGGAGTTACGGTTTCATCGCTAATGACATTCGGACCGAAGCGGAAAATCTGCGAGAGTTCGGTCTGGACGCCGCCATACATGTAAAGGACTCCGGACGCTTCGGGGAAAAGCTCCGGCATGAGTTTCTGCATAGCATCGATGACTTCAGTGAACGGACGGTTACGCAAGATGCCAACCTTGAAAGCGTTCCAAGCTTCGAGCGGGAATCCAACCTTGAGGGCCGCAACATCGAGCTTTTTGATGGAAGCAGGTACGGGTTGCTTTTTGAGAGCCTCGGCAGCAGGGATTGCACCCGGCGGAAGCGTGCTTTTCTTTTCTTCTTGCAAGCGGACCGACACAAACTGCGGGTCTTTCGGTTGCGGCTTGTTCAGCACTTCGTTAAAATCGTTTTCGATGGCTTCTATCTGCCTACGGCAGACTGTATAGAATACAAAGCCAAGCACAGCGCCCCATGCCCCGACAAAAATAAATTTCGCTCCATTGGACATGGTTTCTTCGGGGACTACATACGCCGCTATAACGCCCATCAAAAAGGCGACTAGCCAGAAAATATATTTTACGATATTCATGTAATAAATAATATTAAAATACCACAGGGTATGGCAGTAAAGAATTTTTAAACAGGGCCGCAAAAGCGAAATTTAACCATGGGAAACGTTGTAAAAAAAGCGAGAAAAAGGAGTTATTTACATTTGATATAGAATTCAGCCCTTTTGCAAGAACTCTTCGCGAACGAACTCGTAAAAAGACACTCCACCCCCATTCTATTCTATATTTATCCACATGACTATCCTTGAAAAGCTTGCTCTTGCACTCCCTGCAGTAGAATCCCCCGCCATAACATAAGACCGCACGGCTCTTTTGCTAATCATTTAAAGTTCTTTTTAGAGCCGTGCTCTCGCCACCATCGCTTGCTTTACGCAAGGGACTTTGTGGCTCACGGCGTAACGGTCGGGGGACAGTTTTGCTAACTTTCTCTACATGACAATCCTTGAAAAGCTTGCTCTTGCACTCCCCGCCGTTGAATCCCCCGCCCGTTACATGGGCGGCGAAGCAAACAGCGTCATCAAAGACCACAGCAAAATGCTTGCACGCATGGCGTTCGTGTTCCCGGACACTTACGAAATCGGCATGAGCAACAACGGGCTGCGCATTCTGTACCACGTGCTGAACCGCGAACCGGATTTGCTTTGCGAAGTGGCTTTTGCGCCGTGGGACGACATGGCCGCCGAGATGAAGAAGTACGATATTCCGCTTTATACGCACGCGAGCTATACAGCGGTCAAGGATTACGAAGTCGTGGGGCTTACGCTCCAGACTGAACTGAACTTTACGAACGTGCCCTACGTGCTTGAACTCGCAGGGATTCCGGCATGGCAAAAAGACCGCGCCGAGACAGACCCGATTGTAGTCTCTGGCGGCCCCGCCATGGGAAACCCCGAACCGGTTGCCGACTTCTTTGACGCGTTCATGATTGGCGATGGCGAAAAGCTGATTGTTGAATTTGTACGTTGTGTGGGCGAAGGGCGCAAGGCTGGTCTCAAGCGTTCCGAGATTCTAGAGAATTTATCTAAAATAGATGGGGTGTATGTACCGAGCCTCCGCGAAGTTGTAAAAAACGAATATGGAGTTATCGTTCCGAAAGAGCCCGCTAAAGGCTCTTACGAGCACACGAACGGTGTCCGCCGTCAATTTATCCCGTATCTCGACCCGAAAGACTACCCCATCAAGAACCTGATTGCCAATATGCAACTTGTCCACAACCGCTTTAGCGTGGAAGTGATGCGTGGTTGTGCGCAGGGTTGCCGTTTCTGCCAGGCGGGCATTTGGTACAGACCGTGCCGCGAACTAAATCCGGACGATGTTTTGGACATTGCAAAGGCGGGCATCAAGGCTACAGGCGAACGCGAACTTGGGCTTTTGTCGCTTTCTACTGCAGACTACAAGCCTGTCGAAGCGCTTACAGATTCCATCATTGACGACCCGTTTTACGATAACGTAGATGTAAGCCTCCCGAGTATTCGCGTCAACAGTTTTGGACAAAGTCTCGCCGAAAAGGTTGCTGCGCTCAAGGGTGGTCGCAGCGCCACGTTCGCCCCCGAAACAGGTTCCGAACGCATCCGCAAGATGATCAACAAGACCATCAGCGACCAGGACATGTACGATGCTGCCGAGCACGCATTCTCTAGCGGGTTCAATAAAATCAAGCTTTACACGATGATCGGGTTCCCAACCGAGAACCTGGATGACATGCAGGCTTTCTGCGAGCTCATTTTCAACCTCGTGAAAATCGGCCGCAAGTACAACCGCGGCATCCAAATTGCAGTGAGCATAGGCATATTGATTCCGAAATCGTTCACGGGGCTGCAGTGGGCGCCGTTTATGGACAAAGAAACAGCGCTCAACCACATCCGCTATGTGCGCGAAAAGTTCTACAAGCACCCGAACGTGAAAATCAACTGGGCCGCTTGGGAAACAAGTTTCCTCGAAGCCGTTTACAGCCGCGGCGACCGCTCACTCGGGCCCGTCATTTACGCTGCTTACAAGAAAGGCATCATCTTCGAAAGCGACAGCTACCGCTT
>CAMJNF010000203.1 GCA_946407235.1 uncultured Fibrobacter sp.
CGCCGCTTCACACGGCGCTTTTTCAGTTCAGAGTGCCGCGTGCATACAACGAGCGACCCTCCGAACCGCTTCGCGGCATCCACCCCTAACGCAAGCCCACCCTCCCGCCCATTAGCTTTGTCGTTTGCTCTTTCCTCCCAAAAGGAGGTGGGTGTATTGAGGGGGTGTGGTGGCGGGGTTGCTGTTAGAGATCTGCTTGGCTTCGTAATACAACGACTTCTTCAATTGAGAGACCGGAACAATTGGCAATTTCCTCATTGGTCAGCTTGCCGTTGGCAATCATCCGTTTGGCGATTTCACGGGCACGCTCATCGATCTTCGCATTGATTTCCGTTGCGAATTCTTTGAAGAAGCCCCGCCTCAGGGCATTGTGATCCCATACTTTGTGATACATATTCCGGTATGCCTCAAATTCCCTCTTGCTGAAATTAGATACTTTTGAACTTTCCGTCAACTGCTGGAACTTGGAATCATCCAGTTCCTCAGGCAAATCCTTAAGACGGTTTAAGTAGCGGAAGAAAAACAGCCACTTGCTCAGGTCGCTAGACGTTTTCTCGATGAAAAAGGGGACCTTTGACAACTCTATAGCCATAAAATTATAGGTGTCCATGAACGGTTCGCTAGACTCCGTATCGATTACAGATCCTCGATGTACAGCCCTTTCGTCGTTGAACACGGGAAAACGGGTCAATGCGATTACATAGGTTGGCTGGACGTCAAAATTCCACTCTGTACCGGGTTCAGCCTGGTTAGCCACCATTTCACTTGCATAGAACGCCAGACGTTTTATAAAGTTGTCCATTTCGCGAATCTGGACTTCGATCTCAATCAAATTGCCCGAGTCATCCTTGCAGTGCAAATCAAAAATTGCTGTGCGGGATTCCTTGCTTCCGCTCAAATTCTTGGCCACATTACGAGTCCACACATTTTTGATAGGTCGCTTGAGTTGCGGTTCCAGCAGGTCATTCAAAAGGTTTATGAGATTGCTGCGGCTTGTTGGCTTGTCTGGATCAAAAGCTTTCTTGAATGCTAAATCAACAAGCAGGTTTGCGTAAGGGCTTTTTTCGCCCGGTTTCACGATACAGTCCTTGAGGGACTTGCGCTTCTTCATCTTTTACTCCTTCCGCCTACAAGCTAAAAAAGGCGGGGCTTGCGTTTAATTATCTATAAGTGCACTTGCGTGCACTACTGAATATAAATTTCTTTTTGAATGTCGTCAAGAGGTTCGCGAAAAATATTTTGGCTGCGAGAGGAGGTCCCGGCTCAGAGGCCGGGAAGACAAGCTTGGTTATTTTCCGCTGTTGTTCACACTATCTATATACTTCTTGAAGCCTTCGACGCCGAGGCTGAACATGTCTACGAACTTGGTGGCGAACGGCGGATTCTTGCGCTGGTGCATGCCAAGGGCGTCGTGCATCACGAGCACCTGGCCGTCGGTGAACTTTCCGCCGCCAATGCCGATGGTTACAGCGCTCACCATGTTCGTAATCTTGGTGCCCAGCTCTTCGGGAATGTGTTCCAGCACCATCTCGAAGCATCCCAGGTCGTCGGTGAACTTGGCTGCTTTAATGATTGCCGCCGCTTCTTCTTCGGTGCGGCCCTTCTGCTTGAAGTTTTCGGCTGTTTGCGGTAAAAGTCCGTGGTGGGCGCACACCGGAATGTCGTGGCTGCGCAAATATTCAATCACGCCCTCGGGAGTGCCCTCCAGCTTGATGCTCGAAGCCCCTAAGTCCATGAAACGCCTAGCGTTATCGTATGCCGTCTGCGGGTCCTTATCGCTCAGGTAGGGCATATCGGCCACCACGTGTGTGTTCGGGGCTCCGCGGCAAACTGCCGCCACAAAAATCTGCATCTCGTTCATGCCAATGTCGCTCGTCTTCTTGTAGCCGAGCATGGTGTTGGCGAGACTGTCGCCTACCAAAATCTGGTCGACGCCTGCCGCCTCTGCCATCTGGGCAAAAGCGTAGTCGTAGGCCGTAATCATCGAAACTTTTTCGCCTTTTTGCTTCTTGTTCTTTATGTCGATTGGGCTGAGCATAACTTACGAACCTCCTGTAGCCATGAAAGGGAATGGATTTCTTTCAGGAATCCGATGTGATTGCGCAGATAAGATAGCAAAAATTATGTTAAATCTTGAACTGCAGAATTTCTTCAGCAGTTAGTTCTTCGATTTTTTTGCCGACGCGCCTTGCGTAGCGGCTTAACTCCAGAAGATTCAGTTTGCTTTTCGGAGGATTCCTGTACGGATTCGGAGGAGCCATATACTCTTCCATAGAATCCGCCAATATAATAGCAGTTTTTCTAATTCCATTCATAGAAAATATCAATAGTTATTTTAAGCATCCCCGCCTTAATTGCGGTAAAGCTGCAACGGTACGATCTTGGCCATCAATTGTCTATTTCGACAGTTTTTTTGTTTCTTCCAAGAACAGATCGAAATCACTCTTCAGATTTGCCAGTTCCTTCTTGCGAAATAGGTTGTATTCGTGTGTAGCCTTTTCCATGGCTTCTTCGTGGCTAATCTTGCCATTGCCTTCAAGGATCTTCCTTTGGCTTGATACAATTTGGTTGTCGAGTGCCGCCACCCAGTCCTGCATCTTCATGGGAATCTCGTCAAGCGCCTGCAGTTCGGCAAAGTCCAGGAACTGTGATACCATGAGGTTCAATCGTTGCAGTTCCTTTTCGGACAAGTAGTTCTTGGCGATTTTCACATCGTCTTCGGTGATGTAATTTCCCTTGAAGTTTGTCATTCCGACAAAGGGCTTGTCGCTGTCAACGCGTTCGTATATGAGTTCGGCGGCTGTATGCTCGTGTACCGCATAATGCAATTTGTTCTGGACCGTCGCGAAGAAATCTTTAGTGATTTTCTTGCGAGGGTCGTAGTCAATAGATGTCGCGTAAATATCGGTTACTTGCTGGTAGAAATTGCGTTCCGACGAACGGATGTCGCGGATTCTCTGCAACAATTCCTTGAAATAGCGGTTGCGTCCGTTTTTCAGTCGCTCGTCGTCAAGAGCGAACCCTTTCTGGATGTATTCGTGAAGCCTTGCGGTTGCCCACCTCCTGAAACGGGTCGCAACGGGCGATTGGACGCGATAGCCGATGGCAATGATGACATCGAGATTGTAGTGATCTAATTCGCGTCGAACTTCACGCTTACCTTCCTGTTGAACTATAAAGAATTTCTTTATAGTTGCCTCCCTAGGTAATTCTTCGTCTTTGTAAATGTTTTCTATGTGCTGGCCAATATTTTGACGGGTAGTGTCGTAAAGTTCGGCTAGTTGAACCTGTGTTACCCACACATCCTCATCTGCAAATCGGACTGAAACATCGGTTTTCCCATTTTCATCGTGATACAGGAGAATCGTATTTTCGTTCTTTCCTTCTTTCATACTGCACAAATATACACTAGCTCGTTGACTCTGTCAAGTCAAACCGTATTTTTTTACAAAGCTGCGGGTTAACTGCATTCCAACTGTTTTTAGGCTGCGGAATTTGGGCGGGCTCTGTCAAGCCTGACCGTATGGTAGCGAACTGGCTATGGTTATGCTGCGGCGATCCTGGCGGTCAAAATAGCCTAAAAATGGCGATTTTGGCGCAAAAATGCAGTTTTCAAAGGGCTGACAAAATGGAAAATGTTTGCTAGCCGATTTTTGTGTATGTTTCTTATGTAGTTGGGGTGGGTGGTCGGGGAGCGGTGGCTGGGAATGACAATTTGCGGACTTCCTGTAGCCATGAAAGGGAATGGATTTCTTTCAGGAATCCGATGTGATTGCGCAGATAAGATAGCAAAGCGTTCTCCACGAAAACGCGTCCCGTGAGTTTTTGTAGCGCTTGCTCGGGGTTGTTTTGCGCTAAATAGAGTTCCCAGAGCCCCTGCAACGTTTCTGTGCGGGCCCTTGCGCTCTGCACGCCTTGGCAATGCTTGCAGATGAGCGCGCCCGATTCCGGGAAAAAGTCTGCCGCGGGTTCCGTGAGAACCTTTTCGCAGCGGCTGCACACGCCAAGTTCCAGGTGGTAACCCCACAAGTCGCTGATGTTGAGCAACCATCGAGAAAATACTGACTCGGCGCTTGATACGCCCGGCGTGCTTGTTCCATTTACTGCCCCCGGCGCACTTGTTGCACCCGTGGCGCTTGTTGTGGGGGAGTCGAACTCCTTGAGGGCCTGCTCCAGCAGGGCGAACTCTTCGGGAATGGGGGTGGCCGGTGGCGCATACCGCAACACGATCTCTGCCATCACCTGCGCTACCGCCAGGTTCATCA
>CAMJNF010000204.1 GCA_946407235.1 uncultured Fibrobacter sp.
ATCACTGTCATTCGCAGCAATGACTTTAACTTCACCTACCCTATCATGGTGAAATAGATTAAATAAATTTTACAATTAGAGATTTCGGGATTATTTTTCCCACAACCGTTCCGTTCACCGGCCTGTTGCAGTCAAGTACGCACAGACTGCAGTGTAATATCCTGTGACAGCTTCGGTGTACAAATCCGCAGCTTGCTGGCGCAACGTTTCCGCTTCTAGCAAATTGCTAAGCGTCGCCGTGCCCGCATTGTAATATTCACGTTGAATGCGAAGATTTTCTTCGGCTTGGGCAATGGCATCACGGCTGATTTCAATTTGCTTGAAGGATTCATTCAGCGTGTTCCATTTTGCATCAATATCCACCTTGATCAAGTTCTTGTTTTCCACTTCATCAATCGCCGCCTTTTTCGCCTTCAAATCAAGCTTCGCGGTAGAATAGCTATTGCTCCACCAATCCGAAATCGGCACAGTAAGCGAAGCAAAAAGCACTCCATTTACAGCATCGTCATCAAGCAAGTTTTGATACAAAAGGCTCGCGCCCACAGCAACCGTAGGCAGCACCTTGCCGCGTTCCATCGAGCGTTCCTTTTCGGCAGCTTCGCGACTGATGGCAAGCAGCTTGCTTTCGGCACGGCGTTCAACAGCATCGTCAGCAGAAATTGCGTAAGATTCAGGCGGTGTAATTTGAATAAGATCAGCCTCGGCAAGGTCAAAGTCAGCATTGTCACGGTTCATTTGCCTTGCAAGCATGAGCTTCGCCACCGAAATTCCGTTTTCAAGTTTCAGGCGATTGCTTTGCAGTTTTTTCTTTTCGAGTTCAACACGGAGCAAATCATTTTTCACAGCGACACCGGCATCTACGGCAATTTGCACATCGCTCCGAATCGCCTCCACCTGTTTTTCCGCTTCGGCAAGCGTTTTTAATTTTTCCTTAAGCGAAACGATGAGCCAGTAATAGGTCTCCGTATTCTTGCGGATTTCCGTTTCAGCAAGAGTCTCTTGCAACTTCGCAGCACGAGTTCCAATTTTGGCAAGCTGATTGCCGTTATAAATTTGCCCGCCCACAAAAATCGGCTGAATCAAAGTCAAATGCCCGACAATACCTTTATCGACCATTCCCATATTAAAAGTCGTCGGAAGTCCTGACAACAAAGAAGGGTCAATCCCCGCCTGCACCAAGGTCGGCGCAACTTGTTGTCCGACACTTTCCATTTCTTTGGACAGATCCATTTTTTGTTTTACCAAGAAATCGTTCGAGATAAAGGCAAAACCACCGGCAAACACCTTCGGGAAATACGCCGGGAAAGCACTTCCTTCGGTTTCTTCGGCCATTTGGCGATTCACTTTCGCACTTTTCAAAGTCGCATTATTTTCGCGTGCAATACGCAAGCAATCATCAAGCGTATATACATCCGCCGCGAACGAAGCAGACAAGCCCAAAATAACAGTAACCATTATGTTATTCAATTTATTCATTTTATAAACTCCCTGGATTCCCTCCCTCGCTACGCTCGGTCGAGGATGACACAATTACCCTTCCTACTTCCTACCGCCTACTGTCTACTAATCACTTTTCTGCGTCTAAACTTCATACAACTTACACCCCAATAAGCAACGGGCAGCACAGTCAAAATCAAGCACATCGTCACAAGCGTTCCCCAGAAAATGATGATGGCCATAGGCACCCACAGACCATCTCCACTCACCATCATAGGTAAGACTCCCGCAGAAGCCGCCGCCGAAGTCAGGAATATCGGACGCATACGCCTAAGTGCCGAATTGTATATGGCATTTTTGGGACTCAAATGTTCCTTGCGCTTCAATTCCTCAGCATAATCAATCATGATAATTCCATTACGCACCATAATTCCAAACAAGCTCACCATGCCAAGGACGCCCGTAATCGTGAAATCCATATCCGTAATCCACATGGCAACACCCGTCCCGAAAATAGAAAGCGAAAGCAACGAGAACAACGTGAACGCGATACGAATTTTTCGGAAGTGCCATACCATGATAAAGAACATCATAGCAACAGCCACGACGAGACCTTTAAGGAGTCCAGGGAGCGTTTCGATAACAGAGGCAGCTTCGCCGCCAAGCTCCAATTTAACACCTTCGCTAGCAGTCAACTTTTTCAGCGATTCAAAATGCTTTAAAGCAAGGTCATTCGCACTGACGCCAGGCGAAACTTCGGCAGAAATCGTCACCGTCGGGAGACCATTCCTTCTATCGCGCGCGCCCTCGTTGAATACAGGCGAGAATTTCGCAATCTGGCGGAGCGGCGCATTAGAAAGTCCGCCATAAGTTGCGATTTGTTCATTTTCAAGATTCAAGAAACTTGCAGAATCAGCATGCGTTCCCTTAATCACTACAGGAACATTTCTATTGCCTTCCCAAAGAGTTGCAATCGGGAATCCGGCATTGTAGCGAGAAGCAAGCATCGCCTCGACAGAAAACTGGTTCACCCCAAGTTTCGAAGCATTTTCGTCAAGCGAAACTTTAATGCCGCTCAAAGGTTCTCCATATGAACTGCGAACAAGATAAACACCTGGGAGACCCCGCAAATAATTTTTCACCTTTTCGCTTGCAACTTTACGATTTTCATCCGTTCCATCGGAGATTCTAATTTCTATTGGCGATGCGGCATCGCTAAAGCTGAGCTGTTTAAAGCGCACAAATACATTTGCAAAATGATCTACATATTTTTCCGAATACTCCTTGATAATCTCTTCTGTAGCATGAGCACTTTCGGTATTTACGATAAACTGCGCAAAATTTTCACCGGCAAATTGCGGTGCATAAGTCATATGAAAACGTGGCGAAGACATTCCCTTGAATGTCGTAATGTAGGTGACTCTCGGATCTTTTTCCAAGATACACTTCATGCTATCCGCCACGGCAGAAGTCTGATTAATTGAAGTCCCGTTCGGCAAATAAAATTCCACAGAGAACTGGTTGCGTTCCGCAATCGGCATGAGTTTTATGGGGCGAGAAATAATCATAACCGCGCCCAAGACAACACAAATAACCGCCACAAGAATGGTCAATTTGGGGAACCTGAAACAAGTTCTCAAAACGCGTTCATAGATAAAGTTCGAGACGCTCTCAAAAGAATACTTGCTCTTCTTTTTTGTTTTCGGTTTTAAGAAAGCAAATTGCAAATAGGGAACAATAAATATCGCCACGAGCAAAGAAATCGAAAGAACGATAGTCACCGCCCACGGGAATGTTGTCACAAAATCGCTAAACATTCCATTCATCGTCACCAAGAACGGGAAGAAGGTAATGCTTATGGCGAGCGTAGCCGAAAAAATCGATTTCAAGAAATGATCGGCGCTATGTTCCGCCGCTCTCCAGCGTGTACCAGAACCATAAATTCGTTCTTGATAATCATCCAATATCACGATGGAATTATCTACAATCATTCCCAGCGACACCATCAAGGCTGCAAGCGTCACACCATTTATTTCGTAGCCGAGGCCAAAGAAAAGCCCAAGCGAAATGAAAATGGATATTGGAATAGTCGAAGCCGCAATCAATGCCACCTTGAAAGGTTGCAACAGAACAACCACAATAATAACCGCCAATACGGCAACCAAGATTTCTCTCAAAAAGTCATCAATACTTTTGCCAACAACTTCCGTCTGGTCCGTAATGCGGAACATCTTGACTTCTTCAGGCAAGCTGCTTTCAAATTCCGAAAGCACCTGTTTTATTTCCTTGCCCATTTTCACGATGTCGTGGCCTTTTTTCATTTCGATGCTAAGCATCACGCACTTGTTGCCGTTCACTTCGATATAGGCTGTACGATCAGGATATTCGCGTTCCACACGGGCTACATCTTTCAAGCGAACCACACTTCCGTCAGGCGCACTAAAGACAATTGTTTCGCGGACACTTTCTAAAGAATTCACGCCGCTTTCCACATAAATCGGGTGGTTGTAATCGCCGTCCCTTAAGGTTCCCGCAATATTCACGAGGCCTTGCCCCGAAAGGAACGCGGTCACCGACTTGTAGCCCAGCCCATATTGGGAAAGTTTTTCGTTATCCAGATAAATAGAAATCTGGTCTTTCTGTTCGCCAAAACGCGTAATGCGGCCGACACTTTCAAGCGGTCTTA
>CAMJNF010000205.1 GCA_946407235.1 uncultured Fibrobacter sp.
CAGCACGTCGAATTTGCTCGCGATATCGCCATCAAGTTCAACAAGCACTTTGGCGAAGAAGTGTTTACCGTTCCGGAACCGGTTTTCCAGGAATCCACCGGTGTCATCCCGGGCCTCGATGGTCGCAAGATGAGCAAGTCCTACGACAACTACATCGACATCTTCCTCGAACCGAAGGCTCTCAAGAAGCGTCTCGGCAAGATCGTGACGAACTCCCAGGGCATCGAAGAACCGAAGGATCCGGATACCTGCAATGTGTTTAAGTTGTACAAACTCTTTGCAACGCCGGAACAGACCGAAGCTCTTGCAGCACGCTACCGTGCAGGCGGCATGGGCTGGGGTCATGCCAAGCAGGAACTTCAGAACGTTCTCGAAGAACATCTCGGTGCCGCTCGCGAAAAGTATTTCTACTTGCTCGACCATACCGACGAAATTGAAAAGATTCTCGCTTATGGTAAGGAACGCGCCCGCGCCAAGGCCAAGGTCATGATGGACCGCGTACGCCATTTGCTTGGTACATACTAAGGCGACTAAGAGACCGCTCGCGCCTAGAATCATATAGAAATATGTGATTGGCGCTCGCTCTCGCCAACACAACCCGTTGATACGGGTCGTTTATGGCTCACAAAGAGACTGCTCGGCTCCGGCGCTTGTCATGCCCGGCACTGACCGGGCATCTCCCTTTTAAAACATTTTACAAGGCTCTCGGCTTTTCCGCCGGGAGCTTTGTGTATATTGAACCTTATGATAAATTTCTTTTGGCAAATGTCGGAATTTTTTCAAGAATTCTTTAGGGATACTTCGCACATGCCGAATCCCTCGGAGCATTATCTGATGCTGGTACAATTTATGATTTTGCCAGTATTGCCGCACTTGCTAAGCTTCTTTCTTGCCTTATTTTATAAGAAATTTCGCTATAAGAAACTTTGGCTAGGCCTTTGGATTACGCTTTTCTGCGCTCTCGTTTGCGGCTATATTTGGGCGGTTTCCAATTTTGATTGCGATGTCGTAGATTACTTGTTCTCAATAATGCTGCCTTTTGCGGCAATGTTGCTCTATATTTTCTCTTTTATGGTTTGTGGATTTTTTGGCCGAGCGTTCAATACAAGAAAAATTTGGCATCGATTGAGTGTTCCTTTTGTTGTGATTGTACCGTTCTTTATTTTCTTGTTCTTCGGTTGGAGCCTCATGGTTCATCCTTATGGAGAAATCTCCGATGAACCTTTGGAAGATAATGACTTGGCGACCTCCCAAGATGCAGATTATGAAATGTTCTTGTCTGAATCAGATGCGTGGGGCGATGATTCTAAAGCTGTCTTCTTTCGCGAAAAGAATGATTCCGTATTTTTTAAGTTTACTTATAATATGTGTGCCAATACCGATTATGATTACGATGAACCGAAATTGAAAATTCAATTCGGAGGCGCTTCGGATGGCAAGTGGATATTGATGAATTCAGAAAAGTCGGTGGTTGTCCGAAAGTTGAAAAAATCTATTGAAGATTACAGCCAGGAACTTTCCACAGACGATGTTTTGGATGGCGATGTGTCTTCGGTCGTGCTCAAAGATTACAAACGCAAAACTCGTCGGCGTCTGTATTTCCCGAATGCAAAACTTTCCCATGTGTACGATGCCATGACGATTGAAAAGACGTTCGAAAGCTTTATGCCCCCGCGTGAAACTTATACCACGCTTTCTTACAGGGATGTTGCAAAAAAGTGCAATGATCCTCGCAACGTTTTTGTCGAAAGCATCGTTCATAGTCAACAAAATAAAACAGCTGCTGAACAAGTTAAAACCCCTGATCAAAAAGATTCCCTAGAATTAAATAGATCGGAGGAAAAATGAATGAAATTCTCAAATGCTTAATGACTTTTGCAACGGAGATTCTTCCGGTAATCGTTCTGGGAATTGTTTTCTTTGCGCTCCGTAAAAATACGTCGTGGAAAAAGTTTTGGTTAGTTCTTGGCTTGCTTCTTCCGGCATTTGTCGTTTTCCGGAGTGTCCAATGGCTAGCTTGTAAGAATGATTTAGAAATGGCAATTGAGGGCTTGTTTTTGCTTGCGTTATATGTCTTGGGAGCTTTTATCGGGAATTTTTTTAAGACGAAGAAGATTTTGTATGTAATAGCAGTTTCCGTCATTGTATTGCTTCTATTTTTGGCATTTAAATGGATTGTTGATTATGATTCAGAAATGCATCCGTTTGGAACGATCGTCGATGAGCCATTGTCACAAGATTTGATGAAGAATGCTGAGCATTTGGACTATGAAATTCGTATAAAGCAAACAGACGCTTGGGGGCACAATGCTTTTGTTTCTGCAATTCGTGTAAAAGGCGATTCTGTTTATGCATGCTTGTTGCGTAGCGCCTGCGGCGTTTCTTTTTCTTCATTGGATTCCTGCGAATGGAAAACTTTACCATCGGAAGAGCTTCCCGGAACAAGAACGCAAGTTCAGGCGCTAAAAGATTCCATCGAAGCGTATCGACAAGAATTGATTCCTTATGGTGTTTTCGATGGGTGTTTTTTTGAAATTACACTGATTAATTATCGCCAGGGCGTAAAACGTTACCTTGAAATTGGGAACGCGATGATTGGGGCGCCGACAGATGTTCCGCAGGCAAAACGCTTGGAAAAAATGGCCGAAGCGTTCTTGCTTCCGCTTGATACTTCCGCTGCTTATCGGGACTCCATCGAGCGTTGTTTTGAACTGGATAAACAAGACCGCGGGGGTGAACTGTAATTTGGTGCACCGTTCGCCTATTTTTTATTAAATTACAATCGTGCGAATTCTTTTTTTAGTCCTATTGCTGATTCTGAACGTCTATGCCGAAGCCAAAAGCTCCGGTTCTGCCCGTTCGGAATCCCAGGCGAAAAAAGCGAAGTCTACGGTAGTTGCCAAAAAATCTACACCAAAGCCCGAGGATAAATCAAAGACGGCTGCCAAGAGTTCTGTGGATTTGAGCTCATCAACTTCTGAACAAGTTCCTTCTAATTCTTCGACTTTTATTTCGACATCGCCGATTTCGACAACATCGGTTGCGACGACTTCCAAAGCTGCAGACAATGCAGAAAATGTAACGGTCGTGCGAGATACAATCGTTGATACTGTTTACGTTGTCATGCCGGATACGGCAGAGTCTAAACAAACTAAAAAATCGTACAATATTCCACTTCCCCGACAGTCTGCGTTCTTGGGCGAAGGTATTTCTGTAGGCATCGGTGCAGGGCTTTTTAATGCATCTAAGGATTGCGATTGCCTGGGCGTTTGGCAAGGTCAGCTAGAATACCATTATCGGGATTATATCACGGGTGGCTTTGATGTGCGATTCTTTGGTGGAACGCTTGACCGCGATGTTATGCTCATGTACCAGCGCTACCGCCTGAATGCCAAATTTCATAAAAGCTTCTCGGGCGCAGATTTTTATGCTGCAACAATGCTTGGACTTGAAACGACCGACCTTTCTGAATTTCGCAAGGAACTGCAAGAAGGCGTCCATCGGGACCATTCCGATGGTGCTGACTCTAGCAATGTAAACGTGGAAGAGGGTGCAGAAAATTCGTCGGAGAAAACGACTAGCGATGTCTCGAAATTGGAAAAGAATTGCGAAAAAATGTTCTCGCTAGATGGCTTTACGCTTGGTTTTGAAATTGGCATGGGTGTTGCCGTATCTAAATACATTGGTTTTACGGGCAGCGCGAGTTATGAATTCAACTTCTCGTGGTCGCAACTGGTTACCGTGAGCCCAGGAATAGCCTTTAACTTGCAAGAAGTTTGGCCTTGGGCGAGCCGCAATCTTCGTTCGATGTGGGTCTCTTGTGAAATGATTTTCCAGCGATACTTCAATCGCGATGTAAACGAATGGGCTGTGGCAGGCTTTATCGGGATTCAACTCGGCATTTAACATCCCACATTCCAATTCCTACTTCCTAATTCCTAATTCCCAATTCCCAACCTCCTCCCGAGGATTGACGTAAAAAACGTAATTTTCTATATTAACGCCACCGATTTAATCGGAACCCTCCCAGGGCCAATGGTGGTACCTGGGCGATAGACCAAAGGGACTCATTATGAGACAATACGAAACGATGGTGATCATC
>CAMJNF010000206.1 GCA_946407235.1 uncultured Fibrobacter sp.
TAGTTCACGGAATCCTTCGGGAGTTCAAGCTTGTTGCTCTTGAGAGCGGCACTCGAAAGTGCGCCAGAGAACATCGAACCCGAAGAACTCGAAAGCGATTCGAGCCAGTTCTTTGCAGACATCGAAGAAAGGCCAGAGCTTCCAAAGCCACCAATTGCAGCACCACCCAGCGAAGCGCGAACAAAAACATTGTCCGTATTCACAGCGGATCCGTCCAGCGTAAACGTCTGCATCGGGCCTGTTTCAACGATGGGTTCGAACTTGCCGGCAGCAACAACGCCAAGCTGAGCCTTGCAATTGTTCGAAATCTTATTTTCGACATACCAGCTGCGGGCATCGGCAGGCACCACAACATCGTGGAACTTGTGTTGCTTGTTACGCTTTACCGTAAGGTCATTTGTAACATCGAACAAGCGAAGAACAAGTTTTCCCTTGCCATTCTTTGCAGCTTCGATTCGATTTTCAGAAACTTCCCAGAAAGCCTGCATCCAGTTCGGATCTTTCTGCATAAGCACTAAATACTCTGCATCAAAGGTCTGAGGGATAGCTTCCGGAGCAGCATCCTTTTTAGCAGCCGTTTCCACAACTTCGGCAACTTTCTTTGCCTTCGTTGCAGTCGTGCGCGTCTTCTTTACCGTTTTCGTTTCAGCAGTTTTCACTTCGGCAGCAGCGGCCGTAACGTCAGCCTTGGCCTTGGTACTCTTAGCCGTTGTAGACGAAGCGGCCTTCGTTTTCTTTGCAGGCGCGGACTTTGCTGCAATCTTTTCATCCGTTGCGGTCGGCTTCTTAGCCACCTTAGCCACAACCTTCTTTGTGGCCGTCTTTTTTTCGGCGACCTTTTCTGCCTTAACAGAAGCTTCGGCCTTAACGGTTGCCTTAGCCTTCACCGTCTTGGTCGCAGTCTTTGTAGCGGTCTTTGTCGTTGCCGCCTTTGCCGTTGCCGTTTTCTTGGCAACAGCTTTAACATCCTCTTCTTTCTTCTTAGTAGCCATTTCGATCTCCTTCTAATTAAATCTACTGACCACGGGTTTTGCCCCAATTACCGACACCAACCAAACCCAAGCGAATACCAATAAAGGATTCACTCCAGTTACGATCGTCATCAGTCAGGCGAACACCCCCTTGAATAGCCAAATCCAACGTGGTGCCCTTCCTCCCTAGCGGGAAACCGACACCAAAGGATCCACCAATTTCGGAAACATCTTCAATATACCAGTTCTTGAACCAAGCACCGGCTCTATACGTCATGCGGTCCCAATAGGAATCGTAAAAGACATCGCTTCCATCGCGCTGATAGCCAACAGAAATATTAAAATCGTTTTGCGTTTTTGTGACTTTGGACAAATCCCAGCCACCCGCTACGTTTTCGATATCCTTATCCCAAGCACGCCATGCAATATCAGCCATTACGTTGTGGCGCTTGTTGAAACGATAATTGACACCAGTCGCAAGCATTGCCGGGACCTTGATTTCGCGGGTATAATGCACCGGAGCAAGCGTATCCAATTCACTGAATCTAAAGTTCTGTTCCAAGTCGTTCTTAAGCGTGTACGGAGTCGTAAACGAGAAGAAATAAGAAGCCATGCGACCGCGATACTGAGCCGCAAACGTGTAGTATGCAGCACCATTCTTGATTTCCCAATCTCCGCTCACATAATCAGAAATATCGGTATTGGTAGTCGCCCAAGCGTCCTTTTCATCAATTCCGCTGTTGTCCGGGCCAAGCGTCAAACTGCGAGAAAAACTACCCATCACAAAATGAGCAGAAGCACCCAGCGATATAGGACGGTAGAACGGAAGACGAATCGCATAAGTCGGAACAAGTTCATAAACACTGCTCTGGTATTCGATTTCGACCTTCTGGTTTTCTTCAATGTTTTCAAAATCTTCACGAATCGAACCCGCATAGTGCTGCCACAGCGAAACGCCAAACGTTCCAAAGTCGCCCATCGGGAACGAGAGGTTCATGGAAGGCATCGAAATATTTGTCTTCGTAAAATGAGAATTCGAACGGTCCGCCGTAGAAACATCGAACAAGAAATTCAAGTTCAAGGTCACCTTCGTATCGAAAGCTTGACGAGCCGGATTCACCACAGAAACACCTTCAGCATCGCCAGTCTTTGCACTACCCGCAAAACCACGACCCGCCATAGCAGCCGTACCACCGGCAATGTGTTCTTGACCAAGAGCTTCGAGGCCAATCATCGACGCAAAGGAAAAACCAGAAACACAAAGTAAAGCACTAATAAACTTTTTCATTATTTACCCCCGCGTGCAGTAGAGGTTGCGACTTTCTTCCCATCTGTCTTAACAGACTTGACAGAGTCTTTTTTCACGACTTCCTTTTTGTCCGTCTCGCCGCGCTTGGAGGCAAGCCACAACTTGAGTGTGGCCGGTTTGGTCTTGATGGTAGAGAAATCATAACGGGCATAATCTTGATACGGGAAAAACACAAAAGAAGTGTCCCCATTATCTTTAATCACATTTCCATAAACTGAATCCTTGGCATCGAGAACGGAACGTTCCAAATGCATCGTCATTTTAAACGAATGACCATCGCTAGCCCTATTGATAAAGTCTCGCATTCCAGCGGTGACCTGCAATGAAAGAGAATCCCCTTCGTGGAACACCATGTTCGGGTATCCGCTTTCAAGAACGCGAGGGAGATCCAACACATTATCCTCGTAACGGAGAACAGATGTATCTGCGCTATCGGCATACGAACGAGCCACAACCTCAATAGGCAAACCAAGCTCACTATCACCCTTGGAATCATCCCTATAGAAGGTTACTTCAGCCATGACAACCACCTGGCGTACATCGAAACCATCCCCCCTGTCATAAGGGAAATTGTCACCATAGAAATCAGACAAGGCCTTCATAATCGGCTTGGACGGGAATTCCACTTCAATGGATTCATTCACACCGCCATGCAAAATAAGGCAGTCCGAGCATTCTTCGTGATTCGAAGCAATTGTAGCCATACGCGTCGGCACATACGTAGCATAGCTATACGTTGTATCGTTCTCCATTGCCACCATACGGTAACGCGGGAAATAAGAAGAACCAGACCCGTAGATACGGAACAAGTGCGAAGCTTCAGGAGCGGATAAACGCAACTGCAAACGACGATTACCAACATTCTTGCGGACATCATTTACAAGAGCCCTCGGCATATCAATTGTCAAGAGCGAATCGTTCTTGTTGATCGAAACAGAAAATGTTGTATCGGCAGATTTTTTAGACTTCCAGGACTCGAGATCGCTGAACCAAGCCGAATCGGTTATCGATGCCAAAGCAAGATATTCCGCATCATTCAACTTATCCGAAATAATCCAGCTGACATTAAGCTTAACATCTTCTTCGATAGGCAAAATATCCGAAGGCAAATATTTAAAATTGTAATACGTATCGAGCAAATACAAGAACAATAACGATTTCGCCGAATCAGCCGCTTTCAAGTTTGCCAAAAACGCGCTGTCCAACGCAAAGTCAAAAACAACATCGTGCGCTAAATTAGAAGAAGCACCAAAAGCACCACGCGCACGAGCAACACGAGGGAGCGTGTCCTTGTTCAACCGAACAGACTCCGGCTTCAAGTCACTCACCGTTACCATCTGGACTTTATAACTGCTAGGCATTCCCTGATCAGAAAGCCAACTAGACAAACCATCGTCATCCGTATCGAACAGGCAAGACGACAAAACGAGCGCCAAAAGCGGGAATAGAATAAATTGTTTCTTTTTCACTCAGAACTCCGAGTACTTACTTGTAATAAATTTCGTGCATAATATAGCAAATTAGATGGAGTAAGAAGTAGGCGGTAGGCAGTAGGCAGTGGTTAGTTGGCAGAACTTAGCTGGTAGAACTTAGAGTTTAGTAGGAAGTTAGAAGTAGGAAGTAGGCAGTGGTTAGTTGGCAGAACTTAGAGTTTAGTAGGAAGTTAGAAGTAGGAAGTAGGCAGTGGTTAGTTGGCAGTAGGAAGGATGCGTCATTCTGAACAGAACGAAGTGGAGTGAAGAATCCAGTGATTTCT
>CAMJNF010000207.1 GCA_946407235.1 uncultured Fibrobacter sp.
TCGAAGCGACCAGAGCCGCATCGGCACTCGTCTTGCGGAACAAATCCACAATGTGGTCCGGAGTTCCGGCGCCACCGCTTGCAATCACAGGCACCTGCACCGCCTTTGCAATCATATCGGTAATCGTGAGTTCGTAGCCGTTCTTGACGCCATCCGTATCGATGGAGTTCAGACAAATTTCGCCCACACCGAGTTGTTCAGCTCGTTTTGCCCATTCAAGAGCATCAATGCCCATCGCCTGACGACCGCCGCGAATAAACACTTCATAACCGCTCGGAATCTTGTCCGAAACGCCCACGAACTTCGCATCCATGCCAAGCACAATGCACTGGCGTCCAAAGGCCTTTGCACCTTCCGCAATGATTTCCGGATGGAGCACAGCAAGGCTGTTCACGCTCACTTTCTCGGCACCAGCCAAAAGGGCCTCGTGCATATCGTCCAAATTGCGAATGCCTCCACCCACTGCAAACGGGATAAACACGCGCTTTGCAATCTGGCGGATCATCTCCATGTCACACGGACGGTTCTCTGCACTTGCAGTGATGTCGTAAAAGACAAGTTCATCGACACCGTCATCGCTATAACGCGCGCCCATTTCTACAGGATCGCCAATGTCGATATTTCCCTTAAACTTTACACCCTTCGTGACCTTGCGGTTACGGACATCCAAGCAAACAATTAAACGTTTCGTGAGCATGTTACAGGTTCTTTTCAATGGCGTTCTTAAGGGTAGCCTTCGGCACAGCACCTACGACATTACCCACTTCAACACCATTCTTAAACAACTTCATATTCGGGATGTTCGTAATGCCAAAACGGGCGCAAATATCCGAAACTCCTTCGTCATCGACGTTAATCTTTGCAACCACAGCGCGACCTTCAAACTCGGTCGAAAGTTCTTCAACCACCGGGCCCATCATCATGCACGGACGGCACCAAGTTGCCCAAAAGTCAACAAGCACAAGCTGACCACAAGAAATAACTTTATCAAACGATTCTGCAGTAAGATTTAAAGCAGCCATAGAAAATCTCCTATTGTCGCATACGAATATAGCAATTATTAGTATTTAGTGATTTGTGGTTAGTGATTAGTAGGCAGAACTTAGCCCGCTTCGCTCTTAGAACTTAGATAGGTTATAGGTTGTAGGCTATAGGGATTAGGTTAGTTAGGCGCCTACGGCGCGATTATAAAAAAACAAAACCTAATACCTTTTTTCTAACTTCTAAGCTCTAAGTTCTAAGCTCTAAGTTCTAAGCTCTAACACACCTTCCGCATCTTCGCGCAATAAATCGGGCCGCGTCCAGCTGAACGATCCGGCAAAACATGCACACCAAATTCAGTGCGGTCTGCCCCCTCCGGCACATCCTCAATACGTACAAATTCCATCGACTTGCGTTTCTTCAAAATTTTCTTCACCACGTCATCATTTTCCATCGGCGAAAGCGCACACGTACTATAAATGAGCGTTCCTCCCGGAGCAAGCGCATCCACCGCCGAAGCCAAAAGCGAGCCCTGTTCCACCGAAAGACGTTTCACGCGCTTGGCAGACCACACTTCCAAATGCGAAGGCGAATTCAGCACATGCCTGTCCGATGAGCACGGCGCATCAAGCAAAATGCGGTCGTAACATTCCTTCTTGTGCATCCCAAACTTGACACCATCATAACCAGTAACGTTGATAATCGAGCGCCACGACTCCGGCAAGGAATTCTCGATTACATGCTGCAAGCGGAGTCGCCTATCCGGCGAGCGGTCATTACTTTGCAAAGAGCCTTCGCCCTTCAACCTCGATGCAAGCACAAGCGTCTTGCCACCAGGAGCCGCGCACATGTCAAGCACTCGGTCGCCAGGCTCCACACCGAGAGATTCCGCCGCAAAAACAGAAGCTTCGTCCAAAAAATATGGTTCCAAGCCATCGCCAAACCGGAGTTCCGTTGCACACCCTTCGCCTTTCAACGATTCGAGCAAAGCCGGCCAGCGCTCTGCATAAAGCTTTTCAAAGTAATCGAAAAATTCCATGACACAAATATAGGTATTAGGTTATAGGTTACAGGATATAGGAATAATATCACGTGCTCCGCACGTCTATAACAAACGGCGTAGCCGCAAATTCCAACCTAACCCCTAACACCTATTAACCTAAAAAATAAAAAACTCTCTGCTCAGGAGTAAGAGCAAAGAGTTTTTAGTTGAGCTACCAGGATTCGAACCTAGACAAACAGAGTCAGAATCTGTTGTGCTACCGTTACACCATAGCTCATCAGTGCGCACCAATTTTAGAAAATAATTTTCAATCCTGCAAGGGGTATTTTGAAAATTATTTCTCGGTTTTTAAAGTTGGCGGCTCAAACGTCATCCACTGTTGGTCAAGCGTATCGCCCTTGGGCAGCTGCACATGCGTAATCGTCACGATAGAATCCAAAGCGAGTTTTGCATCCCTAAGCGTTTTGACCACCTTGGGATCGCCCGAATAAAGGACCAAGTCATGTCCACCTGCCGGAAGATTATCGATCTTAAACATATTGCAAGTCACATCTCTCACAAAATGGGACGTGCCCTTAAGACCCACAACCACGCTGTTAATACTGTTCACTTTGCAGTTATTAGACTCAACCGAGTTCTCAGGTTGATTTTCTTCGGACTTCGTGGAATCTACCGCAGCATTGACCGCAAGCATCACGCCACTCACCAAAACAGAAGGCTTGGTAAGTTCAACCGTATCCACCAAGAGAGTATCCTTCAAATCCTTGAGTTCCGAAGCACGCACATAACGGCTAAGCCCTGCCAAAGCAACTTTGCCTTCGCTATCAAGCAAACGATATTCCATGCGGAGACTATCATTCGGAATAGTTTTCGGAACCTGCAAGAACCAACGGCCAGATTCATCCGTTACGGTCTGCATCTCAAAGCGAGTGGAATCACCCTCGACAAATTCAAAGCCGTAAAGGTCCGTAATCATCTGCACCTGAACATTCGAGCACAGGCTGTCTTTTTTGCACATCACGACGCCTGACAAGTAGGCAGGCTTCTTCTCTTTTTTCTTCTTTTCTTCAAGCTTTATCAAGGAATCGATCGGAGTTGTCGTGCTCCAGACAAAAGGACCCTTCGATATCGTATCGCCAGACTTGACTTCACCGTCCATATTCCATGTACGATAAATTAACGAGTCCGCAACACCAGAATCAGCAAGTCGAGCCACAATCTGCGGATCGCCCGGGCAGAACCCAAGCCACCATTCACCGGCCGGAATAAGCATCGAGAAGGAATCGCCAGCAAACACGCTCTGCGAGAACGGAGTGCCCGGCATATAAACCTTAAAGTGCGAGCCGACCGCCATCGACGGTTCAACCATATCTTCATAGTAAAGAACACTGCTGAACACGGCAGCCTTTTCAAGCTTAATGCTGTCCGGCTTGCCAGAATTCTTTGTTGCACGCGGCTTGTACGAGATTTCCTTGTACTCAGCATCAACAACTGCTAACTGGAACGTATCGGCAAAAACAGAATCAAACGAGAATACGCCCTGCGAGTCCGTAACAGTTTCAATGAATTCAGCTTCAACAAGAGAATCACCAACAGCCGGTTCACGAGCAACGCGAACCATTGCAGCAACAGCAGGAGAACCATTGGAACGAGTTACCACGCCACCAAGTGCAATCGTGTTGCCCGTATCCGTAACAGTTCCGGCGACATTGCCGTTATCGCTTGAACATGCAAGCATGCCAGCACAGACCGCAGCAAGCAGTCCAATGTACGATTTAGCAAACTTCATTTTCGTCCTCCTCGGCCTTAGCCTCTGTCGGAAGATCAATCTTTTCCTTGCTCAGCGGGAAGAACTGGATGTTCAATTCGCACACCATGGATTCGCCTTCATCCGAACGAACGATATCCACGATTTCCTTGCGGAACAAGTCAATCTTGCTAATGATACGTTCCAATCCCTGCGCCGAGACGCTCATTGTCATACAAGATACATTTCTACGTTCCGTACTGTAGTGATCGAGCGCATCCTTTC
>CAMJNF010000208.1 GCA_946407235.1 uncultured Fibrobacter sp.
AGCCCATCAAGAACCTGAAGGACCACTGGAACGAAGTCCAGTCCGTTTTCCAGGACCCGTTCGGTTGCTTCAACCAGTTCTTCACCATCCGTAGCCAGCTCGAAGACGCTCTCAACATCCTCAAGGACAAGCCGTCCAAGGAAGAAGTCCGTCGCCGCGTTGACGAAGGTCTCATGGCTGTGAACGTTACTCCGGCAGACATCGAAGGCAAGTATCCGTTCGAACTCTCCGGTGGTCAGATGCAGCGTATGCTTCTCGCCCGTATCTTCGCGCTCCGTCCGAAGGTCCTTATCGCTGACGAAGCTACCTCCATGGTGGACGCCTGCGTTCGTGCAAACATCCTCGATTACCTCCGCAAGTTGAAAGACGAGCTGAAGATGACCGTGGTGTTCGTGACCCACGATATCGGTCTTGCAAACTACGTTTCTGACCGTATCTTCATCATGCACGACGGTAAGATCGTGAACCAGGGTACTCCTGCTGAAGTGCTCGACAACACGAACGAACCGCACACGCTCCGCTTGCTCGACGACATCCCGGAAGTCCACAAGACTGAATGGATCAAGAACAGCCATCGCTCTAAAAAGTAATCGCAAGGCGAGAGTCGCGAAAACAAGCTTGCTTGTTTTCATGACCGAGCCGAAGATTACTGCGTTCGAAGAACGCCACTGATTAGAGGCTAGTGGTTAGTGATTAGGCTTAATCCTGAACGCTAACCCAATGTCATTCTATTCTGGAACTGTCATTCTGGAGGGATGAAACCCCGATAGAACCTGCCGATAGAATCCGGAACGTTAAGAAATCCCGACTCTTAGAGTTGGGATTTCTTTTTTTTTGTATGTAGAAATTTGTTGTTGATAATTTGTTTTAATGTCGATTGTATACAAGTGTATGTGAATAAATTGCTGATTTGATGATAATTTGTATACACGTATTAAATTAATATATTAAATATAATATTTCTGTAACATTATTTATTACAAATTACATCCAAAAATTGCTAAACTAGTTTTCATGATACAAAATGTATCATGAAAATAATACGAATAGGAGTATACTATGAACAAAAAAATGCTGGCAATGACAGCAATGGCGGTTCTTGTAGGAGGTTCCGCTTCTTATGCACAAACAAATTCTGACGACGTGAAGTCGGAAAAGGAAGCGCAGATTGAAGAATCTGTGTCTGTGCCTTCTCGAATGGGCCTTAGCGTCCAGAAATTTGTTGAAAAGCAGAAACAAAATACGCAAAAACGTAAGGTTACGCTAAAATCCGACGTCCTAGGCCGTCGTGGCGGGGCTCAAAAGGGGGCGTTGAATTATGAAATCAATGCATCTGATGTCCAAAAGATGAAAGTTGTCATCAATGATATCAAGGTGAATGACGCTCCGTTGCCAACTGTCTCTGGCCGTTACGAATACGATTCCGAAAAGAACCAGAAAAACTACTGGTTGAATGGAACAAAGGTGAGCGATGCTAGTTATTTTGCTCAGGCTGAAAAGCGCGAGAAAAAATATAACGAAACGAAGGGCTCGTTCAATGCTCCTCGTGTAGCATATCTTACGGCAAGTGAAATCGAAAAGGAACTTTCGAGCAGCGAAACCAAGTTTATTTCGGAATACAAGGAACCAAAGCCAGCGGCATTGACGTATGGCATCGATGATTATCGTAACTATACGACGATCCTCCAGAGGTCTGGAATCACTGCGAATGCACATAATAAGGGCTTCTTGGGCCAGGGCGTTGGCGTTTACTACAATGAAGGTGGATGCCCTCCGCTTAACTATGTGAATACAACTTACTATACTCGCTTGGGTGCGTGCCCTGGCTTTGCTACGCACGTTATTGGCGTTACAAGAACATTGCAGACAACGGCTCCTCAAGCCATGATTTATGGAATTGATGGCGTTAATTATCCGCAGAACGTAAGTAGCTATGCCAAGCCGATTTTGATTGGCTCGCAGTCTTGGGGTTTTGTCACTGATGAGACTGGTTACACTTCAGACGATGCTGTTATGGACAACTACATTTATTCAAATCGAGTTGTCGAATTTGTAGCGGCAGGTAATGACGGTCGCAATAGCTATATCGGAGCACCCGGTAGAGCTCTGAATGCGATTTCTGTTGGTGCAGTTTCTCCAGTGGACGATAAGTATCTTTCGTATTCTTCGTCTAAGAACTCTCTGAAAAAAACGGACAAGCCCGAAGTAGCTAACTACTCCAACATCTATTTCCCGGGTGACCCGTCTTACACGGCTGGCTCTAATGATACTTATGATGGTCATTTCAGTGGAACAAGTGCTGCAACGCCCTTTATGGCAGGCATGACTGCAAACTTGCTCTCTCAGCATAAGTTCTTGTGGTGGCATCCGGAAGTTGTGAAGGCTCTCTTGATTGCCGGAAGCAAGCCGGTTCAGAATCCTGAATACGATGTTGATCCTTCTACCTATTTCGTGGCTGGTATTCCAAATTATGCTCGCTTCTCTCCGAACGAAGCCTATCGCTGGCGTTACTGGCAGGGCGAAAACAATACCCATTTCAATGCAAGTAATGAAATTGTTTTCACGGAATACAGCATTCAGAAGGGCAAGCGCTACCGTCTCGCAATTTCTTGGCTGACATCTGGTCAATTTGCTTTGAATAATCAGAAGGTTGCTCAGGATATCGATTTGAGCGTTTGGCAGAATGGAAATCGCCTTGCAAATGCTAATTCTTTTGAAAACACGTTTGAATTGGCTGATTTTGTGACCAAGTCAGCAGATGCGCTCACCATCAGAATTAAGCGTGTTGCTAACCGTTCTACGTCCGAAAAGGTCATTCTCGGTTACGCTTTTGTGAAGGTTGATTAATTCCTGAAATCGTGTTAGATGATTGAATTGTTTGGGGCCCAGTGGAAACGCTGGGCTCTTTTTTTGCAAAAGGATTTATATTACAGGTATGACTGCTTGTTATTCTAGATTTCATATTTTTAGGGGTTCCGCGCATGTTTTGCGTGTTTTGCGGACAGAGTCGTTTATGCGCTTTTGGAACGTTGAACGTCCTTCTGGCTTTATTCGGCTGGCGTTGGTTGCTTTCGTGCTGCTTTTATTGCAATCGCCTGTTTTTGCGGTCGGCCTGGTAAAACAAGACATCGACACGACTGATGCGATGCAGACGCTCCCTAATTACGATCGCGGTTTCTATACGCCGCAGGTTTTGCACCTTAAACCATCGGGCGGCAAGCCGATTGAAAAACCGTATGGCAAACTATTGCATTTGCGTGCCGAAATTTCGGAATTCAGCAGCCATGCGTGGCTGGGTATCGATACGACAGGAGGCAAGAAGGATACGACTTGGGGCAAGAGCCAAGACCTCACGGAAGATGCATTGAACGTTTTGCAGACGACATTTGACAACATCCGCAAGAACAATGGCCACGTGATTGTGCGCATCTGTTATGATCCGTGGTACAACGGCCGTAGCAATGTGACACCGGATCACGAATGGGTGCTTAAGCATGTAAAGCAACTCGCGCCGGTGATCTCGAAAAATACCGACGTGATTGTGGCGCTTGAAATGGGCATGCACGGCGCCTACGGTGAAATGCATAGTGACACGAATATCACCTATGACCGCGTGGCTGAAGCGGTGAACTTGATGCTCCGCAGCACTCCTCCCGAACTCAAGATTTTAACGCGAACAGGCAACTACTCGGCGAAGGTGCTCGGCTTTGACAACTGGGGCGTGGACTTCCATATCGATGGTGAAAAGTTTGCAGAAATCACAAAAGCCAAGGGTGATACCATGTACCGCGTGGGAATGTTCAATGATGGCTACTTGGGAACGCAATACGATTACGGCACGTGGGGCGCAGATTGCAAGACTTCTATCTGCCGTGAAGAAGGCGTTGCCTGGCTTGAAAAGTACGGCATCAACACGCCTTACGGCGGCGAAGCTCTTACGACCGCAAACGGCTACCAGGTCATCAATACGCCGGAGTTCCTTGCATACGAGGGCTTCCGCACGCATACGA
>CAMJNF010000209.1 GCA_946407235.1 uncultured Fibrobacter sp.
CGGAACTTTATATTGTCTATCCGAAGCGCGACAAGGTCTTGGACAAATCTTACCACACGGCTGCGAACAGCCATGACATCTTGGATAACGCCAAGGTCGTTCACAAGTTCGAAGATGCCATTGGCGATTGCTCTTGCGCTGTCGCTTACAGCCGCCGCATTTTTGCAAGTTCCATCAAGCATACGATGGTGCAGAATTTGTCTGATATGCTTCCGGAAGATGGAACGATTGCGCTTGTGTTCGGTCGAGAATCTTGCGGGCTTGCGCTTGAAGAAGTGAACGCTTGCACGTACCAGTGCGAAATCCCGGTGCCGGGACTCATGAGCTTGAATCTTGGACAAGCGGTCTCGATTAGCTTGTACGAGCTTTGCCGTTCCGGGGCTCTCGCGAACGGCGAGGGCCGCGCGAAGCGCACAACGCGAGGCGTTGCCGAAACGGGTCCTGCAACAATCCAGCAGATTGATGGCTTCAAGAAGTTCCTGGACCGCTATCTCACGGGCCAGTATCACGATCAGGCTTGGCGCGATAGCTTCCTCAACACGCTCTTGCAGCGCTTGCACCCGACGCGTAACGAACTTTCAGCCCTGTTCGGTTTGCTCCGTAATTTGGCCGGCAAGCCCGCTCGCTTGGAACATGCTGCTGAAAAGGCTGCAAAACAGGCTGTGCAAAGTGCTGAGCATGAATCCGAGCCGAAGGCAGAAAACTCTAAGAAATCCAAGTAGCGCAACGTCGGAGATGATATGTACGAAATTTTGCCTTATCGCCCAGAATTGGACCAACGATTCGATCATTTTGTAAAACATGAATCGGTCAATGGTACGTTTTTGCAAAGTAGACGTTTTTTGAACTATCATCCCGCAGGGCGCTTTAACGATGCGAGTTTTGCGCTTCAAAAAAGCGGCATCATTGCGGCCTATTTTCCTGGTGTCAAAACTTTGAATAACGAATTTATTTCGCATCAGGGTTCTACGTTTGGCGGGCCTATTATTGCAAAAGCTTTTTATAATGGTTCAAAGCTCCGTGAGCTTTTAGAAGAAGCTGACGAATATTTATCTCAATACAGTAAAGTTGTTCTTAAAATAACTCCATCCATTTTTTCGAAAGAAAATCCTGACCTGCTTGAATATACTCTTGAACATTTAGGTTATTCTCGACATACGGAACTTAGCAATTACACTCCGTTAAATGCAACTGTAGATCCGCTAAATTTGTGCGATGCAAAACACCGCAAGCAGTTTTCGATGTCGGAAAATTTTAAATACGATTATCGAGAACTAGATTCCGATAGTGAATTTGAAACGTTCTATCATTTTTTGGAATTGTCTAAGGCGAAACACAAAACAAAGCCTGTTCATTCGTTGGAAGAATTGCATGTTTTGCGTCGTCGCTTGAAAAAAAATTTGCGTTTTAAAAGTATTTGGTTTGATGACCGTTATGTTTGTGGTATGATGCAATTCTTGTTCCCTGAAACGGGAGTTGTTCACGATCAATATATTTCACCTGATGAATCGTTTGACAAGTTCCATCCGACTACAACAATGAATGTTCTTACCTTGCGAGAAGCCGCACAAGCGGGCTATACAAAATTCTCGTGGGGTATTTCCACTGAAGATGGTGGCTCGTATTTAAACGAGAATCTTTATCGCTTCAAGGAAGCTTTCGGCGCGCTTCCGTGCGTGAACGCGAGATATGAAAAATAATTCGGAGTTCGGAATTAGGATTTAGGAATTTTTTTGATTTAATTCCGACTTCCGATTTCCTAATTCCTAATTATCTTCCATCTCTATTGCTCTCTTTCACAAAATCCTCATACTCGTAAATGTAATCGGATTCGTCGAAATGTTCCGAGGCGAGAACCATGCAGACTGCGCCCGAAGAGAAGTTTTCGATTTCGCGCCAGTGCATTGTCGGAATGTAAAGCCCGTAGTACGAACGGTTTAGAGAATACTTGGTACGTGTTTTTCCATCGTCTAGAATCACATCAAAGCTACCGCTTGCGGCGATAATCAATTGACGGAGCTTGCGGTGGGCGTGGCCTCCTCGGCTCGTTCCTCCGGGAACATCGTACAGATAGTAGACGCGCTTGATATCAAATGGAATTAGCTCTCCACCTTCGACAACGCTTAAGTTGCCGCGCTGGTCGTGGGCAATTGGGATATCAATCAAACGGGGGTCTTTCAGCTGTTGTTCGTTCCATTCCATGCCCTTAATATAACAAAACCTCTTTGGATGAGGTGGCTTGTTTCAAAAATTATTTCTTTAGCGCGATCCTGCCACTTGTTTTGTTGTGGAAAATATAGAGTCGGCGGCCCCTTTTGGGGGAGTATCCTTTTGTGTTTTATATATTTATGAACAGTTATGGAAATCGAATTTAACATTGCCGGTCGGATTCTATCGAAAAATGGAAAGCGTTCTATTACGTTATCTGAGGTTTTGGCATCGCCTTATGCGGCGGGAGCCAATTGCGCAGCCGACCTCTCCGAAGAAGCTCTTGCCGCTTACTGCAAGTCGGTTTCCGCGCAAAATGCTTGCAAAGTCTATGTATGGAAAGATTGCGAAGAATACGGTAACGCGAATGTGTTCAACGGCGGCTCCGATTACGAAGTCGTGAACGAAGTATGCTTCTTATGCGTTTACGATTGCGGAAAAGAAATGGTCCGTGAAACCACGGACCATTGGAACGACAAGATAGACGCTGTTCTTTAAAATACTATCTTGCAGAATAAATTTGTTAGGAGAAAATTATGAATTTTTGGGGAAAATTTACTGTTGCAACGGCAGTCTTGTGTGGTTCGGCATTTCTTGCCGCCTGTGATGATGACAGCAGTAGCTCCGCGCCGTATGTAGAGGAATCTTCGTCGTCATCCACGATCAAAGCCTCGTCCTCTTCCAGTAGTGTCACCCTGAGCGAAGCGTCAGCGGAGTCGAACGGGGCCAGCAGCAGTTCCACCAAGGAAATTGCGACCTCTTCGTCGTCTTCGGTGCGTAGCGGAGGGGATTCTCGCAGTTCATCTTCTGCAAAATCGTCTTTCAGTAGCAGTGCGAATTCTTCTTCCAGCAAGGAGATTGCCGCGAAGTTCTCGTCTAGTGCCGCGGTGAAGTCGAGTTCTTCAAACTCCTCCCAATCGGTTCATGAACGCCTGACTGAAATTTATGGCGAATGCAAAGATGATGGTATAGCCTTTGCTTTGTATCAGCGGGATAGGGCGGGAAACTGGTATACCTGTTATCTGGGCGAGTGGAGTGAAGGTTTTATAGAAGTCGACCGATATCCCTGGGAACCGCCGCAGGAATCTTTCCTGAACCCGAATATCGAATATGGCGAATTGGTGGACAGCCGTGATGGCAAAGTGTACAAAACGGTACAGATTGGCGAACAGGTGTGGATGGCCCAAAACCTGAGGTATGCCGATAGCGCTACGACGCCGAGCCTCAAGGGCAGAACCTCATGTTATAAGGATAGGCCAGAAATGTGCGATCACATTGGGCTCTTTTACACCTGGGCTGCTGCCATTGACTCCGTAAAACTTGCGACGGATCCCGATAATCCGCTAGATTGCGGATATGAACATAAATGTGGGATTACAGGCCCTGTACAGGGTATTTGCCCGGAAGGCTGGCATTTGCCGACAATGGATGAATATGATGCTCTGTCGATGGGGGCGAGGTACACTCCGGCTGACTATACTGCACTTTGGATGAGCAGCGGTTTTAGAAGCCTGAGAAGTTCTGTGGGTTGGGAATCATGCTGGATCAAAGACGGATGCTTCTCTGAACGCGATCTAGAACATCTGGGAAACAAGGACAATACAAATACAACCGGTTTCTCGGCGATTCCGGCGGGGTATAGGTTCCCGCCCAAAGGTGATTCACAGTCATCTGGATATTCGGCTTTTTTCTGGACTTCTACGGAATACGAGATGAATTATGCGGGAATTTTTTCTCTCGATCGCAATGGTTGTTGTGTTACAATGGAGTGGAAAAATGCGGCCAAGGTTTTTGCC
>CAMJNF010000210.1 GCA_946407235.1 uncultured Fibrobacter sp.
CTCGCCATCTTGTCGATTTCATCGAGCAAAATCACAGGGTTCATGCACTTTGCACGGCGTAACGCATGGATAAAGCGGCCCGGCATCGCACCGATATAAGTACGGCGATGTCCACGGATTTCAGCTTCGTCACGCACGCCACCGAGCGTAATACGAACAAAGTTTCGCTGCATGGCCGTTGCAATCGATTCCACGAGCGTTGTCTTACCAACACCTGGAGGGCCAACAAGGCAAAGAATCGGAGCACGGCGTTCCGTACCGGTCAGCTTCAACACGGCAACGTATTCCATAATACGTTCCTTGACCTTGTCCAAACCGAAATGCTTTGAATCCAGTTCAGCCTTGACCTTCTTCATGTTTAGAACGGTATCGGTATAAACGCCATAAGGGATGGACAAGAACCAGTCCACATAATTGCGGCTCACCGCATATTCCGGAGATGTCGGCTGCATCATGCGCATACGCGTGATTTCTTCTTCGAGCTTTTCCTCAATCGCCGGGCTAAATTTTTTCGCCTTGATTTTCTTAAGCAGCTGATCCGGTTCCGAAGAGCCTCCGTTTTCACCATCCAGTTCATCCTGGAGCTGTCGGATCTGTTCCGAAATAAACCATTCCTTTTGCTGCTGAGCCATCTTCTGGCGCACGTTCTGCTGAACGCGAATCATCACGTTCTCGTTTTCCTGCGCCACCTGCATGAGGTTAATCAAACGCTCGGCAAGCGCATCGATTGTAGCCAATTCCAAAAGCGCCTGTTTCTCGGAAAGCGAAATGGCTAGGAACGGGATCATTCCGTAAAACGCGTTGATGTGGCTATCCATCGTAAAGAGAGCCTCGACCATGCCCTCAGCGATGTTTCTATGCATCGCGTATTCGCGGAACATGTTCAGCACATCTTCGAACTTTTCACATTTGTCTTCGGCTTTGATGAAATGCTCTCTCGGCGAAACAGTCACCTGTAAAAAGCCGTCACGCAAAATAATCGAACGGAGATCCACCACGGAATCGCCTTCAAGGACAACCTTCACACAACCATTCGGGAACGGCGTCACATTCGCCACATGCGCAATCACGCCCACCGTATAGAGGTCGAGCATCGGATTGTCGAGCGATTCCTGTTCCACATTCTTCTGCGCAACAAGGATAATTTCATTGTTATGATTCTCTGCAAATTCAAGGGCGCGAAGCGACATCTCGCGACCCACCAAAATGCGTCTCGTCGTAAGCGGAAATACAACAGCGTCCCTCAGAGGGAGCAATGGATACGTTTTATTAAAATCAAAAGCCATATGTTGTAAAGATAGTATTTTGAAAATGAGGCCATAAAAAAAGCAGCCACCGTTTTTCGGTAACTGCTAAATCTTGAAAGGTAATTAAAGCCTAGGACTTTTTCTTGGGAGCCTTGAGGCTGTCCTTCACCATTTCTGCCGTCACGGTGAACTTCTTTTCGCCAGAACCCGGCAACTTGAACATCGCCTGCTGCAACACGCGCTCCATCACGGATCTGAGGCCGCGGGCACCCGTCTTGCGGGTCATCGTTTCGCGGACGATTTCCTTGAGGGCATCGTCTTCGAAGTCAAGCTTAATGTCGTCCATTGCAAACAAACTCTTGTACTGTTTGACAAGGGCATTTTTCGGCTGCGTCAGGATATTCAAAAGCGCGGTCTCGTCGAGTTCCTCAAGAGCAACGGCAATCGGCAAACGACCGACAATTTCCGGAATGAGACCGAACTTAATCAAGTCTTCCGGTTCCAGCTGCTTGAAAAGCTCGCTCAAGCTGTTTTCGCTCGCCGTATGGATGTCGGCACCGAAGCCCATGCCACCCTGATTCACACGCTGGGAAATAATCTTGTCCAAGGTTTCAAAGGCGCCACCGCAAACAAACAAGATATTTTTCGTGTTCACTTGCACAAGCGGCTGTTCCGGATGCTTGCGGCCACCCTTCGGCGGAACCGATGCAACCGTTCCTTCAAGGAGCTTCAAGAGCCCCTGCTGCACACCTTCACCACTCACGTCACGCGTGATGGAAGGGTTCGCAGTCTTCCTTGCAATCTTGTCGATTTCATCGATAAAGATGATGCCGCGTTCAGCTTTGGCCACATCGTAATCAGCGGCCTGCAACAAGCGCACGATAATGCTATCAACGTCTTCGCCCACGTAGCCCGCTTCAGTCAAGACGGTAGCATCGGCAATCGTGAACGGCACGTCCAAAAAGCGGGCCATCGTCTGAGCAAGCAAGGTCTTTCCAGAACCGGTCGGACCGACCAGGAGCAAGTTCGACTTTTCGACATCGACACTATCCTTGGAAGTCTTCGACTGCTTGTAGCGGAGACGCTTGTAATGGTTGTAGACTGCCACAGAAAGCGCCATCTTTGCATGGTCCTGCCCAATGACAAAATCGTCCAAGTGAGCCTTGATTTCGGTCGGGAGCGGGAGTGGCCTGGAGGCCATTTCCTTTGCTTCAGCTTCCTTTTTCGTACGGGCCAAGTCCTCTTCCAAGATGCGGCTACACATGCGTATGCAATCGCTGCAAATATACGCACCAGCACCGGTAATCATCTTTTCGACTTGTTCCGCCGGCTTTCCGCAAAAACTGCAACTTACAGCCGGGTGGTTTTTCCCACTACGATACATTAAATACCCTCTTTACGCGGCACAAAAATTTCATCGATGACGCCAAAGGCCTTCGCTTCTTCCGGGCTCATGTAAAAATCGCGGTCGGTCTTTTCGCGGACTTCTTCCACCGGCTTGCCGGTATGCTTTGCGACGATTTCGGTAAGGGTATCCTTCGTGCGGATAATTTCCTTGGCGGTAATCTGAATATCTGTAGATTGTCCGGTAGCGGCACCCGACGGCTGGTGCAACATGATGCGGGAATGCGGGAGCGCATAGCGCTTGCCCTTCGTCCCTGCAGCAAGGAGCACGGCGGCCATCGAAGCACAACTGCCAATGCAGATCGTCGCGATATTCGGGCGAACGTGCTGCATGGTATCATAAATGGCAAGCCCTGCCGACACGTAACCGCCCGGGCTGTTGATATACAGCGTGATATCCTTTTCCGGATTCTCGTATTCCAGGAAAATCAACTGGGCCATGACGTTGTTTGCCACTTCGTCGTTAATCGGCGTGCCCAAAAAGATGATACGTTCCTTGAGAAGTCTGGAATAGATATCGTAAGCGCGTTCGCCGCGCCCGGTAGTTTCAATGACGGTAGGGATGAGCATTTATTCCTCTTATTACTTTGTTTCTTCTGCAGCCGGACGGATACCGACGATGAAGTCAGCAGCCATCTGGAAGCGAAGTTCGTCGCGCAGCTGGTTGATACGGCCAGACTGACGGAAGTGGTTCTTGAGACCTTCGAATTCCACGTGGTAAGCGTTGGCCATCTGCTGGAGGCGTTCGTCAACGAGAGCCTGCGTCGGCTTGATCTTTTCCTTCGTAGCAACGAATTCGAGAATGCGGTGCTTCTTGATTTCGCGGATAGCTTCGCCGGAGAGTTCATTTATCTGTTCTTCAGTCGGTTCGACAACGTCCTTTTCGCTCTGGGCATTGCGGTTGAGCGTCCACTTGATGAGGTCGTAGATGCGAGCCTTCGGCACTTCGAACGGGTTAGCTTCGATGAGCTTGTCGATAGCTTCGTTGATAGCCTTGTTCTTTGCAGCGTCCTTCTTCTGGGCAGCGAGGCTTTCGGCGAGGTTGTTTCTCAAGTCAGCTTCGTCCTTGACGCCAACCTGCTTGCAGAATTCTTCGTCCAAAGTCGGCGGAACAATTTCGCGAACGTCCTTGATTTCGACGTTGAACTGAGCGGTCTTGCCACGGTAGCGTTCGTCCTTGTGGTCATCCGGATACTTGAAGTTGATTTCCTT
>CAMJNF010000211.1 GCA_946407235.1 uncultured Fibrobacter sp.
GTCCAATACTTTCATGGTAGCCGGAATTTTTTCTGTGACTTTGCTGTCTAGGCATATTCCTTTAGTGTCAACGAATACTATTGGTAAATCGTAGGTTTGCGCTAGAGACATTCCAGCGACAAAACAGCACGGTAATATGATTTTTTTCATCATAATGTTATCCACACTCCTTATCCATCTTATGGAAAAATAATTGCACCTTTGTTGAAAAGGTGCGTTTATTTATGTTTACATGTTGTTTGCGTTTACAACTTTACAACGATAATTCTCAACGGAAATTGGCGTTTTTTGAATAAAAACAGCAATTATGCTTTTATTCTCAATCGTGCATATTCGTAAAGACCGAGGGAGAGCGCAACGGACGCATTATATGAATGGGCTTCGGGTTTCATCGGGATGCGGAGAACGGCATCGCACTGCTTTTTGATGAACGGGGGGAGGCCCACATCTTCGCCGCCGACGGCAAGAACAACATGGTCGGCAAAGTCGAAACCGGCGAGGTTCGTCTCTGTATCGGCATCGAGTCCGAGAATCTGGTAACCGGCCATTTTGAGTTCGCCGATGGCGCCTTCGAGATTATCCGGGCGGCAGATGCGGAGCTTTTCGAGGGCACCAGCGGAAGTGCGGGCAACGCTCGGGGTAATGCCGCACATTCCTTTCGCGGGGAGAAGCAGGATATCGACACCCAGGGCAAGCGAGCTACGGATGCAAGCACCGAGGTTGCGCGGGTCTTCGATGTTGGTTGCAACAGCGATAAGTTTCTTTTCGCCGGTATCACGGGCCTTGAAGAATTCTTCGCGGACATCCATCCAGTTGAGGAGTTCCTTCTCGTTCATGAGGGCCACGACACCGTGGTTCGGGCGGGCGTAGCTATCGAGAATCTTGGAATCGACCTGCTGTACGTGCACGTGGGCGCGCTTTGCGAGTTTTTGGAGTTCATAGAGCTTCGGGTTCCCGGACTTGTGCATGAAGAGCACGCGATGAACCTGGAGCGGGCTCTTGTTCAGTAGTTCTTCGACTTCCTTGATGCCGCCGACGGCGACCTGCGGTGCGGCATCGGCGTCGCCAACGGCCGGGACAACGTTGTCCTGAGTGGCGCGTCGGTTGTCGAAAGCGGGGCGATCCTCGAAACGGCGTTCGCCGTTGAAATCACGACGATCGTCAAATGTAGGGCGATCTTTTAAGCTGCGGTGTTCTGGGCGTTCTTCGAAACGGCTCGGGCGGTTGGCGAAATTCTCGCGGTCGCGACGGAGATGGGCCTGACTTCCGATGCCACCACGGCGTTCTGGAGCGCGTTCGCCAAAGCTGCGACGTTCAGGGGTGCTTGCCGGTTCGTCGTCCGGATGTTCACGGTTGAACTTTGCCTCATCGAACGTGGGGCGTGCTGTGCGACCAAAGTGGCGCTTGCGATCGTTTCCAAAACCGCGACGGCTGTCGTCATTGTTGAAACTCATTTTCTGAATCTCCGTGATTTGTTAAAAACTTTTCTTTTGCTTTGTCATCCTGGCATGTCACTCCGGATTTATTCCGGAGTCGCCAATGTCATGCCCGCCAGAGCCTGTCCTGTGCGTCAGTCGAAGGATGCGGGCATCACCATTAAAAATTTAGAATACGCGCGTCTTGTTGCGTGCTAGTATCTTTCTCGGCAGGCGATAACCGTGTGCATCTTCACGTCGGTTTCTTTTTGCTCCAGCGGTTCTTTCGAAAGCTGCGCCGGAGTCATGATGCCTGCTTTAAATGCGTTTGGATACTTTGCTAGGAATCTGTCGTAATACCCCTTGCCGTGTCCTTGTCTACTTCCGTCCCAGTTGAATTTCACGCCAGGAACTAAGAACACGGGAATGTCGCCCTCGAATTTTTCGAGGCCTTCGCGGGGTTCCATGATACCAAAGTGACCCTTGACCAGGTCTTTCTTGAGGTTACTTATTTTGTAAAAGTGCATGATTCCTTCGCCCTCGCACCGGGGGAGAAGGAGACGGCCTTCGATGGTCAGTTCCTCAAGGATTGGTAAAATGTTCGGTTCGCCCTTCATGGGGTAAAAAGCGGCGATGTTCCTTGCATCGTGGTAGCCCGGAATGTCGTGGATTTCCTGCCACGGTTCCTTGATGATGTCGTCGCCCTTTTTCATGCGGCGCATTTTCAAAATCATCTCGACAATAGGACTGCTGCCGAAAATCAGCAACACTAAGATTACGATTACTATGGACGCTGCCATTTACAACCTTTGGTTATTCTTCGTCACCAATGCGCTTTGCCGTGGGCAATTTGTCACGCAGAATTTCGTTCCAGATATTTTGTTGCCAATGCATCAAGTGGGCTTCTTCGTAGCGCTTTTCCCACGGGATGTTTCCTGGTGCTGCAAGCCAAATTAACTGTGACTTGTTTGCAAGGAGGGCGGCATCGATTTTCAGATCCTCGGCCTTTTCATCGCGCCAGGTCTTGAGGGCGTTGAGCAGGTCCGAATGGGGGATAACCGGCGGTGGAGGTGCTTTGGGAAGCCGTTTCGGCCAATCGCATTCAGGAACTGCAACGGCGGTGCGTAGCATGTTGAGGAATGAATCGAGACGATCGCCCTTGAAATTGCGTGGAAGTTTAGGCAGATAAGTTTCGTCGACTTCCGGGAAATGCGAATTTTGAGCATTCACAATGGCAAGCATGAGTTCCGCTTGCATTACCTTATAAGGCGGACGGTCAAGTTCTTCGGCTTGTTTTTCGCGCCATTCCCACAAATACTTGAGAATGTTCAATGCGCATGGCCCGTAAATGCTAGAACCTGTAATGCGCCACGGATCTTTTTTGGGAACATTTGGAGCCTTTGCATGCTCGATGAGTGCGTTGCATTGTTCCGTAAGCCAGCACATGCGTCCGGCTTGTTGCAGTTTTTCAGCTAAAATAGCGCAAAGTTCATGAAGATAGAACGTATCGTGGATGGCGTATTCGCACATGTCCAGCGAAAGCGGTCGAATTGTCCAGTCGGCTCTCTGGTTTTCCTTTTTAAGCTCGTCGCCAAAATATTCCTTGACCAAATCGGCAAGCCCGAGGTGCTGTTCCCCTAAAATCTTGGCGGCAAGCATTGTATCGAAAATGCTCTTTGGCGAAAAACCGTAAGTCTGCCACAAAAGTCTGAGGTCGTAATCGGCACCATGGAAAATCAGCGTCTGCATTGCACGTGCCTTGAACAGCGGTGCAAGGTCCAGCCCACAAAGCGGGTCCACAATATAATGGTGGTCGCCAATGGTAATCTGGATGAGACAGAGACGAGCCGTGTAATGGTACATGGAATCCGCTTCGGTATCGACTGCGGCCATGTCGTATTGCTCCAAATCTGCAAGCAAATTTGCCAGCGATTCTTCGCTATCTACCAATATGTATTTCTCGTCTTTTATCATTTGACAAGGAAATGTAATTAAAAGAAATTAAATGTGTTTTCCGATTATTGCGATTTCCCGTAAAGACGGCGGTTTTGTGCTTAAAATGGGATGTAAAGGTGCTGATAGATTACAAAAGGTCGATTTTTGGCATTTTTTTACGTAAGGAGAGTGCAATTTCGTTTGTTTTTTACATGGAATTTTAGATAAATTAATTAAGTTTGGCCACAAAATTGGGATTTCGTGGGTTTTGGCATGCGAAAAAGGTCTGTTGTAGTCTGTAAAGGACATTAAAATTTCCTAAATTGCACGCCATGAAAAAGATTTCTCTTACCGGTATCAAGCCGACGGGCACACCCCATCTCGGCAACTATGTGGGCGCTATCCGCCCGGCTCTTGAACTTACAAAGACTTACGACACGGTCTATTTCATCGCGGACTATCACGCTTTGACGACTGTGCAGAACGGCGCCGAAATGCG
>CAMJNF010000212.1 GCA_946407235.1 uncultured Fibrobacter sp.
GCCGCCTGCAGCGCTGCTTTTGCCTTAGCTGAAAAAATACCGTTAATATCTGCCATATTTGCTTTTGTCATTCCCGCCGCTGAGCGGGAATCTCCTATTCATTCTCTTATCACGCTCAAAAGATAGTTACTTATCTATAGTGATTAGTGGTTAGTAGGATGTAGGCGGTAGGAAGGCCGCCTAACTAATCCTGTTTACTAGCCACTGTTTACTAGCCACTCACTATTGAATCACTCCGCCGTGCATGACGACTCGGCGTTTTGCAAAACTAGCAAGCTTTTCATCGTGCGTCACAATCAAGAACGCCTGATGGAACTTTTCGTTGAGTTCGCCAAAGAGTTCGTTCAATTTCGCCGAATTCGCTTCGTCCAGGTTACCGCTCGGTTCATCCGCAAACACGAGAGACGGGTTGTTCATGAGCGCACGTGCGATCGCAATTCGCTGGCGTTCACCACCCGAAAGTTCACGCGGCAAGTGCTTGAGGCGTTCCTTGAGGCCGACCGTTTCCAAAAGCATTTCCGCCCGTTCGCGGCATTCCTTTTCGGGAGTCCCGAGAATGCGACCCGGCACGCAAACGTTTTCAAGCGCCGTAAACTCCGTGAGCAAATGATGGAACTGAAACACAAATCCCACATGAGAACGGTGGTACATATCGCGTTCCTCGCTATTGAACTTGCTAAGCGGTTTGCCCTTGAACAAAATCTCGCCCGAAGTCGGCGTGTCGAGCATTCCGACCAAATTCAGGAACGTCGATTTGCCGGATCCCGAAGAACCCGTGAGCGCCACAAGTTCCCCCGCTTCCATCGAAAAATTCACGCCCTTGAGAATCTCAAGAGATTCACCCGTCTCGGAGAAGACACGACGAAGATTGATGGTTTGAAGTAAACTAGACATAGTAGGAAGTAGGAAGTAGGAAGTAGGAAGTGATGCTTAAAATAAAAAACAAAATATTAAATCCTTTTGACATAAAATGGTCTAATAATTAATGACAAAACAGCATAGAACATAGCAAAACCGTCTACTTCCTACTGTCTACCGTCTACTAAAAAATTATTCATGTCTAATCGCCCCCACAGGATCCAAGCGGCTTGCTTTCCATGCCGGCAAAAGCGTTGCAGACACGCACAAAACAATACCAATCACAAAAATCAAAATCACGTCAATTGCATGCACTGAAATCGGGAAATACGGAATCACGTACACATCGCCCGGAAGCTTGACGAAGTGATAAGCCTCTTGCAGTTTGCACAAGATAAGCCCAATCGAGCCGCCCACAACAGTTCCGCCCACGCCAATGAAACTTCCCATCAGCATAAACACGCGCATCACGCCAGCCTTGCTAAAGCCCATACTGCGCAAGATGCCGATTTCCTTAGTCTTGTCAATCACCACCATGATGAGCGAACTGATGATGTTGAACGCCGCGACCAAGATAATCAGGCAAATCACCGCCGCCACAATGAACTTTTCATAATTCATCCACTTGAGAAGCGTGATGTTCTTGGACTTCCAATCCATCCCGTAGTACGGATAAGAGAGCCAAGTCGCCATGCTATCGACCGCCTCGCCCGCTTTCCAGTGATCCTTGATGCGGAACTGGATACCGGTCACGGTGTTCCCCATGCCAAGCAACTTCTGCAAATCCGAGATGCCGACATACGCAAGGTTTCCATCGTACTCGTAAGTGCCCGTCTCAAAGATGCCGCTCACCACGCACATCATCATCTTCGGGCCACCCGCAGACATCGCCTCGTCCGGACTCTGGAACGTCTGCAACACGAGTTTGTCACCAACGACAACGCGCAAACGCGCTGCAAGCCCAGTCCCGAGAATAACACCCGGACGGCGTTTGCCACCCATGTCTTCAAGACTGTCGACCGAGTATTCTCCCCACTTGATGTACTTGTGGATGTCCGTCACGCCCTTCGCCGTCGCCGGATCAATGCCGTAAATGACAATGCCATCGTTCACCTTCTTGGAGCTGATGCCCACCTTGTAGACGATAAACGGCGACGAAGCAACAACGTCAGGCACGCGCTTTTGCACCTCCTGCGTGAGGCTATCGTACGGACCAATCGGATTGCCATTGTACGCCATCAGTTCAAAGTGAGCATCCTTCCCAATCATCTGGGCCGTGACCTCTTCTTCGAAACCGTTGACCGCCGCAAGCGCCACCACCAGCGCAAACACGCCAATGGAAACACCGAGCATACTGAAAATACCAATAAGCGAAACAAAGAGACTCTTCCGTTGAGCCCCCAAGTAACGCCATGCAATGAGAAGTTCGAGTTTGTTCATAGGAAGTAGGAAGTAGGAAGTAGGAAGTAGGAAGACCTACTCTACATTTTTCTGACTTCCGATTTTTCTCCTTAGAGCCGTTAGCATTTTACCAATATCATCAAGGGATTTTTTTATCGGTTCAGTATCTGTTTCTTTTAATAAATTGACCCGTTCACTTAATATGAGCTGCGTTTCCAATTCAGATTTTGAACCAAGAGCAATTCCAAGAAAATGAGAAAACTCATTTTTTGATTTACGACCTTCACCTTCCGCAATATTACTTGCAATAGAGACAGCTGCACGACGCATTTGAGACGTCAAGCCAAACATTTCTTCTTTTGGAAAAGAACTTGTTAGACGATAGGTTTCAACAGCAACATCCATTGCTTGTTGCCAAACAACGAGATCTCGATATCCCTGAGTCATAATCTTGCTCCTGCAATTTACTGTCTACTTCCTACCGTCTACTGTCTACTGCGAGCCGTAAGGCTCCGCCTTACACTTCCGGCTTCATCAACGGGAAGAGCTGCACATCGCGGATGGTCTGCTGATTCGTGAGAAGCATAACCATGCGGTCGATGCCGAAGCCCACACCACCGGTAGGCGGCAAGCCGGATTCGATGGCATGCATGAAGTTTTCGTCCATCGGGTGCGTTTCACCTTCGCCACCACGGCCGCGGCGCACCTGGTCTTCCAAAAGTTCGCGCTGACGGATCGGGTCGTTAAGTTCGGTATAAGCGTTACCAAGTTCCCAGCCGTTTGCATACGGTTCGAACTGTTCGATAAGACCTTCGATGGTGCGGTGCTTCTTGCAAAGCGGAGTACTTTCAGTCGGCATGTCCTTGATGAACGTCGGCTGGATGAGCTTGTCTTCAACAGTGAGTTCGAAGAGTTCGAGGATGCCACGACCGCGAGAGAATTCGCCGTCGAGATGACCGCCGAGTTCTTCCATCTTGGCCTTGATTTCGTCGTCGCTCATTTCATTGACCTTGAGGCCGCCGAACTTTTCGATGGCTTCGATCATGCTGTAGCGGGGCCACGGAGCCTTGAAGTCGATTTCCTTGCCCTGGTAGTCAATCTTGGTGGTGCCGTTCGCAGCAATACAGGCGCGTTCGTAGATGTTTTCGAAGTGCACCATCATGTCGTTGTAGTCGGCGTAGGCTTCGTAGAATTCGAGGCCGGTGAATTCCGGGCTATGGGTGCGGTCCATGCCTTCGTTACGGAAGTTCTTGGAGAATTCGAACACCTTTTCCATGCCGCCCACGATGCAGCGCTTCAGGTAAAGTTCCGGAGCCACGCGCAGGTAGAGCGTCATGTCGCAGGCGTTGTGGTGCGTGGTGAACGGACGGGCGTTCGCGCCACCGTAAATCGGCTGGAGCGTCGGGGTCTCGACCTCGATAAAGCCCTTCTCGATCAGGTATTCGCGGATAGCCTGCAGAATCTTGAAGCGCTTGATGAACACGTCCTTCACGTCGTCGTTCAGGGCCATGTCGATGTAACGCTGGCGGTAGCGGGTATCCACGTCGGCAAATTCGTTGAACACAACCTTGTTGC
>CAMJNF010000213.1 GCA_946407235.1 uncultured Fibrobacter sp.
CTTGTGAACTCGCATTTGATACCCGCAGCAGTCAAGCCCCGTTAGGGGAATGACAAGTTTATTATTGCTTCTTCAAAATTTTGTTGAGCGTTGCACGGAGGTGGTTCATGTTCGCTTCGTTCAAAGTTTCGTAGCGGTAGAACGTTCCGTCCTTCTGCACCAGGTAGACCACCGGAATGTAGCCGGTGCCGTAAGCAGGTCCGAATTCGCTGTCCGTATCCTGGAATACCGGAATGACGGCGTGGTACTGGTCAATGAAGAGACGGATGTCGTTCTTCTTGATGCCGCCGTTCAGGCCGATTGCGATACCCGTGAGCCCCTTGGATTCATATTCCTTGATAAGGTTCTGAATTTCGGGGAAGTGCTTTTGGCAGTGCGGGCACTTGGGGCTGAAATAGTAGATGAGCAACGGGCGGTTAGCGAAATGGCTAAACATGATACCCGGATCGCTGATGCCCGAAAGATGCTTGGAAAAGTCCATCTTCATGGGCTGTTCGGTCTTGGAATCCATCATTAATTTGATATCGGCAACTTGCGGGTCCGGTGCAAACTGCGCAAAACTCAGGGCTGCGGCAAAAGCAATCAAGGTGAAAATACGACTAAACATGCACATACTCCTAAAGACTTTGGGTTAATCCCTGGGAATCCTATTTAAACAGTTGTAAAATACCAAAAAATACGGAGGTTAATTGTGATTTTCGTCAAAAAAAGGCAAAAAAAATGTAAAAAAAAGAGTTTCCTGCGCGGCAGCGCTATTCCATCAAGATTCTCTTGAAATTCTCCGGTGAAAAAAGCGGATTTTCCATGAATTCTTGTTCCAAAATGCCCATGATTTCTTCGGAATATTCCGTTTGCTTGCTCAGTAATTTTATGGCGTCGATTTTGGTTAAAAAGGTGCCGAGTTTTTGCACTATAATCCAGAAGTAAATAGCGAACTCGACCTTGGTAAGGCTGTTGCCATCGAACAGGCTTTTCGCGTAGTAGCGGAACAGCAAGTAGGCGATGATCTTTTCGCCATCGTTATCGTTGAAGAGTCCGACACTTTTACCGATTGAACTCTCGCTATGTACCAACTCTTTGTAAGCGTTGTCCCATGCGGGACCGTAGCTTTCGCCTTTGGATAAGACCTCGATCCACGACCGGAGGATGTTGTTCGAAATTTTCGTATGGCTCGCGCTGTCCGTTGATTTTGCTGGATTGTTTTTAAAACTTTGTTCTAAATCTTCGAAGCCGCTTGTTTCAACGGCAAAGTTGAGTAGTTCGATTAAACGTTCGTTAAGAGGCTTGCTGTAATCTGCAAGGATTTTGAATAAATGATTACGTTCCTCGAGTATAGCATCGCGGGCTTCGATAGCGTCGTCGGGAATGTCGTCTGGTTTGTCATCGATTTCGCGCTCGACAAATGCAATGGGCGAGGTGGCTGTGCCTTTGCATTCGAGCAAAATTCGTACGCCCTCTTCGCAACAGAGCCCGATTCCTTTTTCCATGATGTCGCCGTAGACTTCGACAAATCGCGGGTGCTCGCGGCAGATGTCGCAAAGACTGTCTTCGCCAAGATGACAAATCATGTCACAAAGCCCGTCCTGCCTTAAAAATGGGCAACGATCGCCAGGACTCAATTTGAAATGACCGTCTTCGATGTTTTCGCGGAGCTTTTCTCCGAATGCGCCTTTGACTTTGGCGTAGCGTTTGGCGCTTGTTTCATCGATGTCGATTTCCCAGCCAACGCAACAAGTGTCGGTGCATTTGCCTGCGATGCAGTGGAACGAATCGTAAAAATCAGGAATACGGAGAAGCATGGGTTAAAATTAGGAATTCGGAATGAGGAATTAGGAATTGATTGCTGGAAAAATAGCGTTTCGTCATCCTGACGCTGAAAGCGGATATATGAAACTTGGGGCTTAGTTGGCAGTTGGTAGATCTTAGAGCTTAGAATATAGAATAAGAGCTTATCCTCTGAGTGACGAAGATGTGCTATCTAAGTTCTAAGAGCGTAGCGAGCTAAGTTTTGCCAACTAATATTACTTCTAACAAATTTCTTACGCAAATATTATCTGCTTGTTTTTGAAAATTGCTCAAATGAGCAAAAATCTGTGTAAAATTTTTCTCAAAAAGTACGAAAAGTATGTTTTTTTTAAGCTCGACCCCTGTTTTTTGTTGCCATGGTGGTTGAAAGTGGGTATATTTACCACGTGTGATAAGTGTTGTGGTAAAATGTGTCAAATATGAATTTCACTTCTTTCATAGGACAAGCCCAAACGGCGATCGATGGAAAGGGAAGGACCTCCTTCCCTAGGGAATTCCGTCGTCAGCTTTTGGCGTCCGAAGGGAATGAGTTCGTGGTCACCCGTGGCCCGGACCGCACCCTCCGGTTGTTCGTCCTACCGGAGTTTGAGAAATTCATGGCGGACTTGGATGCTAGGTCCGACCGCCGTCAAGCCGATTTAGTTCGGAGAGGCCTCTGCCCCACGGTTGTGGAAATGGATGGCCAGAATCGCATTTTACTCCCCAAGATTTTGCTGGAGTATGCCGGCCTTAAAGACGAAGTTCTTTATGTCCAGGCCAGCGGTAAAACTCTCGAATTATGGAATCCTGAACGTTACAACGAAAAGTATGGATTGCAGACAAATGAAGCAATCGAGGCTTTCGATGCCGCGTTCTATGGTGAAGGCTTGACGGAGGGGGATAATGGCAGATAAGAATCTCCGCAAGTCAGTACATGTCAATGAAATTTCGGAAGCCGCGGTCGCAGGGGTTCAAGGGAGAGAATTCTATCACGATCCGGTGATGCTCAAGGAATGTCTTGATGGCTTGAATATCAAGCCGGACGGCACCTATTCGGACTGCACGCTTGGCGGTGGCGGCCATTCTTACGCTATTGCCCAAAAGCTTGGTCCCGAGGGTACGCTCCATGCGTTTGACCGCGATGATGAAGCGGTCCAGTTTGCAACGAAGCGTCTTGCTGGCGTTGCGCCGAAGTTTATTGTCCATCCGGTTCCGTTTAGCGAACTCGGAAACGAAATTGCGCCGAATACACTCGATGGCGTCCTTTACGATCTCGGCATCAGCAGCCATCAGGTAGATGACTCTAGCCGTGGTTTTACGTTTGTAGGCGATAATCCGCTAGACCTCCGCATGGACCGTCGCGAAAACGTGTCCGCACAGGAATGGCTCCGCACAGTAAGCGAAGATGATTTTGCGGCTGCGCTCCGCAAAAATGCCGATATGGATCGTGCGTTCAAGCTTGCGACCCGCATCAAGGAAAAAGTGGGAGAAATTGCCACTGAGGGCCGCGATGTGCTCCCGAGTGATATCAAGGCTGTTGTCGAAGCCGTGTTCCCGGATAAGCGCCGTGACGCCAATAGCCTTTTGGCCCGCGTGTTCCAGGCTATTCGCATGGAAGTGAACGGCGAACTCAAGCAGATTGAAGATAGCATCCGCGCTGCGGTAGACTGCCTCAAGGTGGGCGGTCGTTTGGTCGTGATGAGCTACCACTCCGTGGAAGACCGTTGTGTCAAGGAAACGGCGGCTGAATTTGAAAAGGCGTGCATTTGCCCGGAAAACTTGCCGGTTTGCGTGTGCGGTGGCAACCATCAGCGTTTAAAGAAAGTGAATCGTAAGCCGATTTTGCCCTCGGCCGATGAAATCAACAGGAACAG
>CAMJNF010000214.1 GCA_946407235.1 uncultured Fibrobacter sp.
GAATACGCTCTTTGAAAATTTATTTTGGTTGCCGGTTTTCCTTTGGGTCGGCCTTCATTTTTGGTTTAGGAACGTTTCGTACGTCGTTTTTATGAAAAAACAGATGAATCGGGGCGAAAAATGGGCATACGTTTTGAGTAACTATGTACGGCATCCCGGTCTCGTGAGCCTTCTGCATTTTTGCGACATCTTTTTCACGCTTGTTGTTTCGGTGGTGACGGCCGCTGTAGCGGTGTGGTCCTTGAAACGGTTTGGACTAGGGGTGTATGCAAATTATGGATTTTTGACCATGCTTATTTTTGTTCCTTTTGCACGTTTTATGATGCGTCGGACGGAGGCTCGTCTCACGGATTTGTTCCAGTCAGCGTTTTACTTGGAATACCGCTGGGTCAATTACGAAATCCAGCGCAAAGGGATTACGATGTCGGATGAAAATGTGCGGGACCGGGCGGGTTTAAGTTTTGCGCATAAGCTCCGCAATGCCGAAGATCATCGATGCTTTTGGAAATACGTGAAGGCGATGGCGAAGTCGAAGAAGGTCCCTCCGGAAATGTTTGAGGTGTATTAGTTGGCAGAACTTAGAGCTTAGAACTTAGTAGGCAGTAGGAAATCGGAATTAGGAATGGAATAAATTGCGTCATCCTCGACCAAGCGTAGCGTGGGAGGGGATCCAGTGAAGTTGGATGAGTGATTGGTAGGAAGTAGACAGTGGATTGTAAACAGGAATGTTTTAAGTGGTTAGTATGCAGTGGTTAGTAAACAGGAATGTAAAAAGAACATTTTAATTGCAATCCTAACCACTAATCACTAGAAAGAGCAAGTATGATTGATAAATTGGATTCTTTAGATGTGGGCGAAAAGGTGCTCGAAGGCAAGGCGGCATGGAGATATGCCGAAGATATCTTGCAGCTTGTGTCGCGTACGTTTGCGCTGAACATCCAGGTTTTGCGTGGCAAGTTGCACCGCAGTATTTTGCTTGCGTACCTTTATTTGCGCATTGCCGATACGGTCGAAGATGACCCGGACATGAAGGCGACCGAAAAGGACCGCGTGCTTGCGCTGTTTGCCGATGTGTTCAAAACGGGCGAACTCGAGACCGAAAAAATCCGTACCTTCGTAGCTGCGCTCCCGGAATCTTGGCATGGCTCCGAAGACCCGAACAAGGATCTTTGCTCGAAGTCCGAAGTTGTGGTGCCGCTTTTGAAGTCGCTCCCCAAGAACTACCAGAAACCGGTTTGCGATGTGGTGATTGAAATGTGCGGTGGCATGGCGAAGTTTGCGCTCCGTCAGGAGGCTGCGCTTTCGGCAGGCTGGTTCACGCTTGCGAACGTGGGCGAACTCGACGAATACTGCTACTATGTGGCTGGCATTGTCGGTAAGCTCCTGACGAAGCTTTTCTCGGCAGACACGTGCTTTATCAATGATGAACGCGAAGCTGAACTTTCGAAGCTGGACGTGAGTTTTGGGCTTGCTTTGCAGGTCACGAACATCGTGAAAGACTGCGTCGAGGATTCTGAACGTCGTGTTTGCTTTATCCCCGAAGAGATTTGCAAGCGTCACGACTTTGCGCACCCGAGCGAGCTTTTTGCTGCGGGGGCTGACGCTCAAAAGTGCGGTGCCGTTCTTGCGGAACTTGTCGAAAAGGCTTGGCATCATTTGGACGATGCGATTGCTTACACGAAACTCATCCCGAACATCAAGATGCGAACGAGGCTCTTCTGCCTTTGGCCGCTCTTTATGGCGGCCGAGAACTTGAGCCTTATCGGGAATGGCGTGTCGGTGTTCTCTTCGGACAAAAAGGTGAAAATCACGCGCGATACCGTGAAGCGAATCGTGAAAGAAACTTCGATGCACTTCTATTCGGACAAGTGGATTGATGAAGCGTACGCGAGGATTAAGAATTTAGAACTTAGAACTTAGATAAGTTTCTATTTACTAGGGTCTAAAGCATCGGCATCGTCATTGCGAGTCCCGCAGGGGCGAAGCAATCTATAAAAAGGAATTTTATGCAAGGTAATATGAAGTTTTATAACAAGTGGCCATTTCATGTGGCAGTGATTATTTTTAGCATTGTTTCTGACCAGCTGACGAAGCTGTGGGCGGTTTCGCGTTTTACCGATGACGCGGGAAATTTTACGTACGAGAAAATTCCTGTGATTGGTGAACTTGTGCGTTTCCAGCTTGTGTACAACAAGGGTGCTGCGTTCAGTAGCCGTCCGCAAGACTTGTTGCCGTTCTTGCCGCCGTGGCTTTTCTTTTTGCTGATTTCGATTGTCGCTGCTTTTGCGCTTGCGTGGTTTTACAGGTCCATTGATAAACGCGATTACTTGAGCCGCTTGGGCGTGGTGATGATTCTCGGCGGTGCTGTCGGGAACTTTATTGATCGCATGCGTATGCAGCAGGTTGTGGATTTTATCGACTGCGATTTTCCTGATTTTATCATGAATCGTTTCCCGACGTTTAACGTAGCGGATTCATTCGTGACTGTCGGCGTTGCGCTCGTGATATTGTCTCCCGTGATCTTGCGTAAGTTGCATAAGCAGATAAAAGAAGAAAAAGAATCAGAACTTAGAACTTAGAACTTAGAACTTAGAACTTAGAACATTGCTCTTTTCTCTAAGGTCTAAGAGCGTAGCGGTCTAAGTTCTACCAACTGCGGCGAAGCCGTCCTAACCACTAACCACCAATCCCTAACCCCTATAACCTAACCCCTAATCCCTACCCATGAATTACATCGTAGAAGAAAAGCATAATGGTGAACGTATCGACAAGTTTCTTGTCGGCGTTATGGAAAATGTCTCCCGCACAGACGTGCAGAAGCTGATTGAAGCGGGCGAAGTCAAGGTCGGCGGTGGCAAAGTATCCAAGAACTTCCGCGTTGAAACAGGGATGGCGGTTGTCGTTGAAAAGATGATCGAGAAGGAATCTTCGACGCTTGAACCCGAAGATATTCCGCTGAACATCGTGTACGAAGACGATGATATCGTGGTCATCAACAAGCCACGTAATTTGGTGGTGCATCCGGGTAATGGCGTGAGCAAGGGTACACTTGCCGCAGCACTTTTGCACCATTTTAAAGAAAATCTTTCGACCGTGAACGGTCCGCTTCGTCCGGGTATTGTTCATCGCTTGGACAAGGATACGCCGGGGCTTATGGTGGTCGCGAAAAACGATGCGGCCCATAGGCATTTGGCGCACCAGCTCGAAACGCGTACGCTCCACCGCACGTATAATGCACTTGTGTGGGGTTGCCCGCGTGACCTCGAAGGAACGATTGACGCTCCGATTGGACGTAACCCAAAGAACCGCCTCAAGATGGCGGTGGTGAAGGGCGGTAAGGAAAGCCGTACGCATTATGTGGCCAAACAGTTCTTTGCGATTGCAACGCTGTTGGAATTGCAATTGGAATCGGGACGTACGCACCAGATTCGCGTGCATAGCCGCTACACGGGCCATCCGGTCGTGGGTGATCCGCTTTATGATGGTCGTGATGAAAGCTTGAATCGCGTGCCGCCTCTGATGAAGCCCGTGGCCGAGAAGGTTCTTGAAATTGCTCCGGCGCAGCTTTTGCAGGCCGTGAAAATTGAACTCATCCATCCGCGCACGAACAAGAAGCTTACGTTCAAGGTTCCGATGGAAGAGCCGTTTGCAAA
>CAMJNF010000215.1 GCA_946407235.1 uncultured Fibrobacter sp.
TACGGAAGGTGACGTTGTTCAACGCCTTCCAGTTGGCTTCGTAAGATTTCGTGACGTGGGTAAAATGGATCATATTATTCCGTCATTCTGATTTCGACGAGAACTTCCTTGCGCCACTTCTGGATGAGCTTCTGGAGCTTTTCATTTTCCAAATGCGTAGCGGCCATGAGTTCGATTTTGCCGTAATCTTCTTCGAGCGTGAGTTCGCGCACCTGGCGAGAATCATCCAAACGGAACAAGTGATAAGCGCCATCAATGATAACCGGCTCAGAAATTTCACCGACATTCAAGTTCGCGACCGGATCTACGTAAGCGGGTTCCATTTCGTTACGCTGGAACCAGCCGAGCAAACCGCCCTGGAAATTGCTGGACTTGTCTTCACTATACTTCTTGGCGGCATTTGCAAATTCTTCTTTTGTCTTAATCGTCTTGCGGAGAGAATCGGCGAGCTGGATAACAGCAGCAGTGTCCTTTGCCGTCGGAATCGTGCGCAAGAGAATTTGTGCAGAACGGACACCATCTTCTTTACGGCCAAGCACGCGGGCAATATGCCAACCCAAATCGGTCTTGACCGGAGTCGATGCATAGTGACCGTTTTTCAAGCGTTCAATAGCCTTTTCAAAAGCAGGGTCCAAAAGGCCACGTTTAAAGTAGCCGAGGTCGCCCCCCTTTGCGGCAGTACTATCCTGCGAATGGCGCTGGGCCAAAAGTTCAAATTTGATACCAAGGTTCAAGCTGTCAATCAACGATTCGGCGACACGTTTCACGGAATCGACAATCATGGAATCCGGCTTTACCGGAATTTGAATGTGGCTCAACAAAACGCAGTTAAACTGACGCGGCAGAGAATCCTTGTAATCCTTATAGAATGCATCCACTTCTTTTTTGGTCGGGTGGATCGTACCCACGTGGAGCTGACGTACTCGGGACATTTCCATGTGACTACGAATTTGTTTGCCGAGCTGTTCACGATACTGGATCATCGAAAGACCAAGCTGGGCCCTCACAGCCTTTTCAAGAGTCGCCATGTCAATTTTCTGGCTTGCAGCGATAGACTGGAGATGCGAAGTCACACGCTGGTCCACTTCGGATTCCGTAATCACAATCGAATCGCGGTCAATGCGGCTGAGCAAAACCTTTTCTTCTATCATGCGGTCCAGTACAGCTTCTTTCTGTTGCTGTTCCGTCATATTCGCGGCTTCGGGCGTATCCTGGAACCTGTAAAGGTTGTTCATAAACTCCGAACGCATAATCGGCTTGCCATCGACAACAGCCGTAATGCCTTCCATCAACACGGATTCGGCAAAGCAGGCGGTACACAGGGCAAAAACTAAAGAGGCAATTCGATTATTGATCATTATTTTTCCTTTTCGCTAAGAACATTCATCTTCGTAATTATGGGAATTCCCGTTTTCCATTCGTCCTTGAGGCGCTTCACAACCATGTTCTGGTGTTCCATCCATGCCTGCATAGAGACATCCTCAATCACTTCGTCTAACGGACGCGCATCAGCAGAATCAAGACGGTTCGTGATAACGGCAATCTTTGCAGCTCCATCGCAAACCTTCATTGGAGTAATGCGGCCAACAGCCACCTTGTGAATTGACGGAAGCATACACGGGTCCGGAGTCTTATCGACGCCATCAAATTCCCTCATACGTTTCACCAAGCGGTGGTTAGGCGGAATCGATTCAAACTTGGTATTCTTGAATTCCTTGTAATAAATAACAGCAGACTTCCAATCGGCAAATGAAAGAATTGCACCCGACACCGTCGTTTTTCCGTTCAGGTACAAGTTCGTATTCTTGTGGTAAAAGTCGATTTTTTCACCATCGCTCACCATCATCGTATCGAGGAAGGTCTGCATGTAATAATCGGCAACAATCTTGCGTTTCGTGCGTTCAAGCATTCGAATCAACGCAGAATCTTTCAGCGCACCGTTTTTCACAGCCTGCTGGTAAACAAGCTCTTCGTCAATCCAGTGTTGCAAAAAGAGGATGCGTTCGTTATCGCCCCAAGAATCCCAATCAGGGGCATACGTATAGATTTCCGATTGATGCAACTTGGAATCCCCCACAGTCACAATGACCGGATCGTCCGACTTACAGGCGGCCAAAAGCACCAAACAGAAAGCAAATAATATACGAATAACCGATTTCATTGCAACAAATTTAGAAAATTCGGGGCCACGGGAGTAATTAAAGACGTCCAAAACGCCCTTTCAACCTCGCTAAAGCGTCTTCTTCCACAACATCTTCGACATCCCCCCCCTTTCGTTTGTACTTCAATATTTCAAAATCCTCAAGCAAAGCCTTCGCCTGTAGATAAAGATCGGCGTAGCTATCGTCATCCATCGGCGTGCGATCGATTTTTCCAAGAAGTTCACGGGCATTTTTTAGTTCGTGATCCTTGAGGTAACGCGCCTTGAGGTACGGGCGGAAATATTCGCGAAGCGTGTTCGCCGAAAGTTCCGTGTTTTCGCGAGATGCGCTGGAGTCGCGGGATGCGGTAGAATTGCGGGACGCATTGCGAGATCCGTCAGCCATACAAGATTCGGCGGAATCGAGATCAGCACCGAAAAGTTCCGAGACTGCGCAAAGACGTTTGAATAAAGTAATATCTTTTTGGTATATAGAGTGAATTGCGATTATTATTTTATTTTTTATGGTCGACTTGCCGCACCCATTGCGCATGTTCACGCTAAAATCTTTAAGCTGATTCCAGCATTTAACAAACGTTTCGGCACTGATAAGGCCTGATTCGTAAGTGGCTCGCACAAGCGAGAGACGGATTTCTTCATCTTCGCTACGAGTATTTGAGGCAAGGCTCTGGAAATCGCGAATTTTTTTGCCACGCGAAAATTCAAGCCCTGTAAAGCGGACACAACGAGTCGCATCAAGGCTATCGGCAGCAAGTGATTTTGCAACCCAAATCTTGAGAGCGGTTTCAAAATTATCCGCAAAGACACCGCCCATTTCGAGCAGGTTCAAACGATCGGCAATGAGTTGCGTTTTTTCTTCGGTTTCGGGACGCGCGCCTTCCACACGCTTGCGGAAAGATTGCCAAAAGTGCGATTCATCCGCGCCCATCAAAGCCGACTCGCCCAAGCGCCAGCCAAAGCGCATTTCTTCAAGCGGAAAGTCGATTCCAAAAGTCACAATCGCAGGGCGCACCGCAAGGAACATGCGATAAGAACCCCATTCAGGAGAAATTTCGAGTTTATAAGGTTCCGGGAATCCAGGCTTAGAAACGACCAAATGCAAACGCAAATGATTTTCTTTGTCCGGATTCACCGTAGGCACGTCAATGCTTGTGCCGTTTGCACCAGAGCGGATTTCCTTTGTATTCGAAAGCACTTCGTAAAGCAACAAAAGCGGGGCTTTATGCGGGAAGTTATCAAGCGCCGCAAAGAATTCATCATCAATCGCGGTGCGCTTGGCTTCGAGCAATTTCTTGACGCTCTTAGGCATTTCGCGAATCACGGATTCAATCATCCATTCACGCCATTGCTGGATGCACATGGCAAACTTCGCCGGAGAAATTTCCGTCAGCAAGTCATAGGGCAAATTGAGCGTAATGCCGTCGCAATCGCGTGTGGCATCAAAGACCATTTCGCCAGTGATAACACGGTC
>CAMJNF010000216.1 GCA_946407235.1 uncultured Fibrobacter sp.
GAGTGGCTGGAGCTGGTGCGGTGCAGACGTTTGGTTCGTCTGGATTTGCAAGATGTTGCTCAAGCTCTTGAACATGTTCTATCGCATCATCCCGAACTACGGCGTGGCAATTATTCTCGTGACGCTCATCGTTCGTGGTATTACGACCCCGTTTACCGTAAAGCAAATCAAGTCTACTCGTGGCATGGCCGCTCTCAAGCCGCAGCTTGACGAAATCAACCTCAAGTACCGTACCGATCCGCAGAAGAAGCAGGCTGCGATGATGGAACTCTACAGCAAGAACAACATCAATCCGCTCGCTAGCTGCACGGGTGGCTGCCTCCCGATGCTCATCCAGATGCCGATTTTCATGGGCCTCTTCTTTGTGCTTGGCCGTGCAATCGAACTCCGTGGCGCTCCCGCATTCCTCTGGATTTCGGACCTCAGCCGTAGTGATGTTGTCTGGAGTGGTATTAGCATTCCTATTATCATGCCATCTGGCCTTGCCATTCTCCCGTGGCTCATGGTCGCGACAACTTATTTCCAGACCAAGGTGACAATGAGTTCTAACGCTGGTATGGCTCCGGAACAGCAGAAGATGATGGTATGGATGATGCCCGCGATGATGCTCCTGTTCAGTGCCGTGATGCCGTCTGGTCTTGTGCTCTACTGGATTATTGGTAACATCTGGAGCATCGCTCAGTACAAGTACATTTATAGCAAGTTCCCGCCGATTAACGGCACGACTCCGAAGACTTCTTCCAAGCTCAAAGGCAAGAACGTCAAGGACGCCGAAATAGTGAAGTAATTCGCACGGTCAACCTGACAAAGCCTTTTACACTGTCACCCCGGATTTATTCCGGGGTCGTCTTTTACACCGTCATCCTGACCATCGTAGATGGGAAGGATCCAAAGCTTTACATCGTCCCTGATTCTAATCCCTTCACAGGGACGTAACGCACGGAACCATCAGCGGAGATAATCATCGCAACGCCCGAGAGGTAATTGACCCAGCGCCATTTCTCGTAGTAGCGGACGTTGGCGTGGCCGTTGGTGGTGTAGGCGAGGAGCGGAACCACCAAGTAATCGTGAGTGCACATGAAATTGACGCGTTTCATGGTCGAGAGGTTGGCGAGGATATTGTTCTTGAGGAGTTCTTCGCTGCGCGTTTTTAAATCGTAGAATGCGTCTTCGTAGGCACCTGTAAAGGCGTATTTGGAATAAACAACCCAACCACCGCCATCGGAATCCGTGTAGCGGCTTGCTTTGTCATCATCCTTGACGTACCAAGCGCCGTCCATGTAGGGGAGAATTTCGAGCGTGTAACCTGTTTGGCCTTTTCCGATGGCGATTTCTTCGCAAGTTTCTTGTGTGCGCGTGTAGCCCGAGTAACCGTAATAAAAATCTTCTTTGGCAACGGCGGCGAGGCGCGTGCCGAGATTGCGGGCGTATGTTTTTCCGTTGCTAGTCAAGTGGCCGTTCGGGCCCGTGTCATCGGTGCGTTCACTGTGGCGGATGATGAACACGGCTTTTTCGTTGGGCTTGAGGTTTGCGTAGATTTCGGCGATGTCGGTGAATCCGTCGGCTTCTTGCGGGGTGGCAACGCGCCATGCGCCACTGTCAAAGATATAATAGGTGTCGTGACTGACGCGGCCTTCGCGAATTTCTTTGTCGTATGTGCCGGGGCCAAATCCTGCGGTGTCCTTTTCGATGGGCTGTGCAATGCGCCATTCCTTGGAATTCACGTCGCAAATGAATCGGACGGTCGAATGGTCGGCGTGCTCGTAATCGTTAGCGAAGAGTGCGCTTTGCCCTTGATTGACGTAGGTGAGTTTACCAGCATTTGCGTCGGTGCAAGACTCGAAACCATATGCAATGGGGATAAATGCACGCATGTAACGCTCGAAATTCGGAATGGCTGCGACTCCCCATGCAGAAACTTTGTTGCGGATGTCGTTGTATTTCCACAGCGTGTCGAGACCCACGATCCAATCCGCGATTTTGATTTTCCAGTTCGGGTCGTTCCAAACTCCATCGCCCTTGATGTCTTCGGCGAGATTGTTCGCGAGATTCATCATGTCGTTTTCGCTGCGCTCGCCTTGAATCATGGCGGAGATGGCAAACAGCGCTGCGCTGTACTCGCTATTGCCGAACATGTCCAAATCTTCGGCAACGGGCTTGTCGGTGCGACCATCGGTGAAGTATGGCTGCGAATAGAATTGGACCGTGTCAATCCCGAATGCCGCAAAAATTTCGCGTTCCGCCTGCGCCTTGGCTTCGGCAAAGTCGATATGGTTCATTGCCAACTGCTCAATGCGCGGGATTTCCAATTGCGTCAAAATATTCACGTTGACGGAATTGCGAATGCGAATCGGTGCTGTGTCAGCGTTCCCGGAAGAGCTTGCGACTTTGGTCAATGCCGACAGCGTCACGGGACTTGCGGAAGTGCCGCCGCTTACCATGTTTCTGTAAAATCCTGTTGCAGAAATTTTCACGTAGTTCGAATTGATGCTGACGTTTTCTAACGTGTAATGGCCATCGTTTGTTTGCACACAATTACTTGCAGAATGACCAATTCCGTCAGCCCTGTAAAAATTCATTTCGTTCGCTTCGTTCAGTATAACAGAAGTTCCGAAAACAAAAGGCCCGTTCTGTACGATTCCTAAGATTGAATCTCGCTGTAATCCGTTGAATCGAACTGTATCTACATCGAGATTAGGCTGATTTGCAATTTTATCGACGGCGTGCAAAAATCCGTCGCTGCAGGTAATGCTAAAATCTGTAGTGTCCGCGGTGCTGCGCCATGAGCCTTTGACGCAAAGTCGTGGCACGTTTTCGTTCTGAACAAAGAAAGCGCGACCTTCACGGTTCGCGTCACATGCAGGCAAGTTCGCTGCACTAGGAACAGTCAAAGTATCGAGAAGAGAAATAGGCGTGTCCTGTCCGCCGCCGGAGTTGTTGCCAGTTCCACTTGATGGGTTCCCGTCAGAACCGCAACCCGTCATCAATAACAATGTTCCAAAAGCCGCAAAACCAATCGCTTTTAAACCAAAAAATCTCATTCCATATACCTGTTTTATTACTTGCGCCTATCCTCGAAGCTTGTCATTCCCGCCTTGAGCGGGAATCTCCTTCTTCAATTTATCGAGTAGCCGTTTCGCGGGGAATCCGACGAGCTGGAAACCTTTTTCCCAGATAAAGTCCTTTATGCGCTCGGAGCGGGTCTCGTTGCATTTCGGGAGCCAACTTGCGTCAAAGTCTGCATCTAGCCCAGCATTCAGAATGAGGGCGGTGTAGTCCTTGTTGAGTGCATCATAGGCGTGATGGCGTACAAAGTGCTTTTTCTCTTCGTAGTCGAAACGGCGTTCCAAAAGCTTGCGTTTGATGAATCCGGCCCCTTGTTGGGTGAGCTCGTCGTATGCGAAGAATACAGGGCGCTCTGTGTGATAGAGCGATTCCATGAGGACTTCGGCTTCGGTGAATTTTTCGCTTAAGCCCACTTCGAGCTTGCGGGTGACATCGTAGAATTCGGTCTGCTCGGGAGTCTCGAAAATGTGCAAGAAGAACACGCCGAGTGCGGCGGGTTTCATGTACAAGAAGAACGATTGCA
>CAMJNF010000217.1 GCA_946407235.1 uncultured Fibrobacter sp.
GGCCAGGCAGAAGCCTTCAAGTTCATCGACAGCCTCAAGATTTTCAGCCTGCTCGCAAACGTCGCCGACGTGAAGAGCCTCGTTGTTCACCCGTACACCACGACCCACTCGGAACTCACTCCGGAAGAACTCGCCGCAGCAGGCATCTCTCCGGCAACGATCCGTCTCTCCATCGGTACGGAACACTACGAAGATATCATCAACGACCTCGCACAGGCACTGGATCAGATTTAACAATAACAGTAGACAGTAGGAAGTAGACGGTAGGAAGTTATAGCAAGATAAACTTCACCGCAAGCAAAAATCTTCCTACTTCCTACTTCTAACTTTTAACTAAATAAAAGGATTCTACCATGTCAAAAATTTACGCATCTGCTGACCAACTTATCGGTCATACCCCGCTTCTTGAACTTTCCCACATCGAAAAGGAAAACAATCTCCAGGCTAAGATCGTGGCAAAGCTTGAATATTTCAACCCGGCTGGATCTGTCAAGGATCGTATTGCTAAGGCAATGATCGACGATGCCGAAGCTTCAGGCAAGCTTAAGCCGGGTTCCGTGATTATCGAACCGACTTCTGGTAACACAGGTATCGGTCTCGCTTCCGTCGCAGCTGCTCGCGGCTACCGCATCATCATCGTGATGCCGGAAACCATGAGTATCGAACGTCGCCAGCTCATCAAGGCTTACGGTGCAGAAATTGTTCTCACTGAAGGCGCTAAGGGCATGAAGGGCGCTATCGCTCGTGCAACGGAACTTTCCAATGAAATTCCGAACAGCTTTATCCCGGGTCAGTTCGTGAACCCGGCAAACCCGGCCGCCCACAAGGCAACAACGGGTCCGGAAATTTGGGAAGACACGGATGGCAAGGTTGACATTTTTGTCGCAGGCGTAGGTACTGGTGGAACGGTCACGGGTGTCGGTGAATACCTCAAGTCCCAAAATCCGAATGTGAAGGTTGTCGCAGTTGAACCGGAATCTTCTCCGGTGCTTTCCAAGGGCACAGCTGGTCCGCACAAGATCCAGGGTATTGGCGCAGGCTTTGTTCCGGATACTTTGAACACCTCCGTCTATGATGAAGTGCTCCCGGTCAAGAACGAAGACGCATTCGCCGCCGGCAAGGCAATTGCCAAGGCTGAAGGTATCCTCGTCGGTATCTCTTCTGGTGCAGCCCTCCACGCCGCAGTCGAACTTGCAAAGCGTCCGGAAAACAAGGGCAAGACGATTGTCGCACTCCTCCCGGATAGCGGCGACCGTTACCTCTCCACTCCGCTCTTCGCTGATTAAGTGATTAGTGGTTAGTAAACAGTGGTTAGATAAAATTTGTTCGGTAAGTGCTTCGCGGTTCCATTCGCCTCGCAGTAGAAACCGAAAAAAAAACATTGAGATGATTCATTATTGAGTGAAAAACGCTAGAAGGTTCCATTCGCCTCCCTAGCGTTTGTTTGTGTTTAAAGGTTGCAAAAATGTCTGAAAAAAAGCGTGTCGCTGTTGGATTGTCGGGCGGTGTGGATTCCGCCCTTTCGGCGTATTTACTGAAAAAGCAAGGTTACGAAGTTGTCGGCATGACGATGGCGACTTGGGACGGCTCCGTGAAAATGCCCGCGGTCGAAGGTCGCGAGGGCTGCTACGGTCCGAGCGAAGACAAGAATATCGAAGAAGCAAAACTTGTCGCCGAACGCCTTGGAATTCCGCATTACGTTGTTCCAGTTGCTGAAGAATACAAGCACCGGGTTCTCGACTATTTCCGTGCGGAATACCGTGCCGGCCGAACACCGAATCCATGCGTACGCTGCAATCAGAACATCAAGTTCGGAGCGCTGTTGCATGCAGCCCGCAAAATGGGAATTGAATTCGATTATTTTGCGACAGGGCATTATGCGCGACTCGACTTTATAAATCCAGATGTTCCGTTCTTGTACGAAGCGCTTGACGAGCACAAGGATCAGACGTACTTTTTGTCGCGGCTCACGGCGGAACAACTTTCAACAGTGATTTTTCCGCTAGGTGGAATGCAGAAGGCCGAAGTAAAAGCACTCGCCAAAGAAATCGGCTGGGATGATTTTGCGACAAAACGCGAAAGCCAAGACTTTATTGAATGCGGCGATTACTCGGTACTGTTCGACGAAAGCGACAACGTTCCTGGAGATTTTGTTGATGTAAACGGCAAGGTTCTCGGAAAGCACAAGGGTATTGTGCATTACACGATCGGGCAACGCAAGGGTCTTAATATCGGCGGGCAAGCGGAACCGCTTTATGTTGTGGCGATTGACGCGCACCACAATCAGGTAATTCTCGGACCGCGAAGCGCTTTGAGCTGCACCGAAGTTTCAGCCGTTGACTTGAACTTGATGGTTTCGGAAACATCCCCGCTTTTGAAGGAACCGCTCACAGCGCACATTCGCCTTGGGCATAAAGGTGCAACAGCTAGAATTACTGCTTTGGACACTGCCGCTGGCAAAATCCGCGTGCAGTTTGACGAGCCGCAATTTGCATCTGCACCGGGACAAGTGCTAGTGCTGTACGCGAACAACGGAGTTGTCGCCAGCGCGATAATTGACAAGTGAGAGGAATCAAATTTCCAAAAGCTCTCGCCCGATTTTACGGATTTCTTCGCGAATAAGTTTTTCCCGTTCCGCAGACGGCTTTTTGGAGCCGTTCATATATGCAGCCATCAATGACTGCTGTATTCCTAGCCGTCTTGCAACTTCGGACATATTAAGCGATTTAAATTTCGCCGAGCCACGCAACGGATGTGCTTGCGGTTCAAAAATGCTATCGTAAGAGAGATCTTCGTCTATTTCATCCCAGCGCAAGCCCCCAAAAGACAATCTGAAAGCAGCCCGCTGTTCTGCACTAGCAGAACGAAGTCGTTCCGAATCACGGAATTTCAAAAGGGCTGTACGCCCATCCTTTGCTGTTAGCAAAATTCCGCCCCTTACGAGTTCAGTGCTTTCAATGTCCCTTTTGTGCATATTATTTAAGCAATGTCGGCATTTAATCTCCTTTGAATTTAGGATATAATTTTATATCCGTCAATATGGTGTTACCTTTTTTTGAAGTTTTTGAGACTTCTATATTTTTAACACGCTTTTTTCGGAGATTTGGCCCACTATTTTTTTTAAATTTGCAAAAAAAATCCTACCCGATTGGGTAAGATTTTTCACTTTGAGATAGTTGGCAATTAAAAAGTTTTAAATGGAGTAGTCTTTTTCCATCATGCCGTAGTCGATGAGAATTTGTTCCAAGCGATCCTGCGTCATCGGCGTCGGGATGGTAAAGAGCTCGTTTTCGTCGATATTCTTCGCGAGTTCACGATAGACGTTAGCCTGGCTGCAATTCGGTTCGAAGTCGATCACAGTCTTCTTGCGGATTTCGGCCTGCTGCACGATGTTGTTGCGCGGCACATACTGAA
>CAMJNF010000218.1 GCA_946407235.1 uncultured Fibrobacter sp.
GCTTGCAGACGAAGATTGTATCCTTGTTCGGGTCGAGCTCCTTTTGCCTGCGGACCAGCTGTCCAATCGGAATCACGATGGCGTTCGGGAAGCGCAGAATTGCGCGTTCGTGCGGTTCGCGGACATCCACGATGGTCATGTCATCGCCGTTGTCGATGCGCTTGGCAAGTTCTTCGGGCGTGAATCCTTCTACAGGCGTTTCGTTTGTGGTCTTCAATCCGCAAAGTTCTTCGTAGTCGATTTCTTCAACGCTCGTGATTGTCGGGTTGTTCCCGCAAATCGGGCAATGGCAATTGCGTTCGACTTTGAGAATTCTCGATGACAAGTACAAGCTATCGACATGGAGAATTTTGCCGTTCAGGTGTTCGCCGATTCCCAAGATGAGCTTGAGCGCTTCATTCGCTTGGATGCTACCGATGATGCCCGGGAGCGGGCTGATGGCGCCACCTTCTGCGCAAGAGGGGATGAGCCCTGCCGGCGGAGGAGACGGGTATTGGCAACGCAAGCATGGACCGCCATCCAGATTGAAAACGCCGACTTGGCCTTCGAACTGGTAAATCGCGCCGAATACAACCGGAATGCCGTGCAGTGCGCATGCATCGTTGATCAAGTAGCGAGCCTTGTAATTGTCTGTGCAATCGACGACCAAATCGTAGCCTTCAATTTCAGCTTCGATGTTTGAGGCGTCGAGCTGTTCCTTGACGGCTTCGAAGACGATTGTCTTGTTGATGTTTTTTACTTTGTCCTTTGCGGAGGCGACTTTCGGACGCTTGACATCGCGTGTGCCGTGAATAACTTGGCTCTGCAAATTTTCAAGCGAGACTTCGTCAAAATCGATGACCTTGATGGTGCCAACGCCTGCAGCGGCGAGGTATTGGATAACCGGAGAACCGAGGGCTCCCGCGCCTACGACGACCACTTTTGCGGCCTTGATGCGCTTTTGGCCTTTGACGCCGATATCGCGGAGCATCAGGTGCTTGCCAAAACGCTCGATTTCAGAATCATCAAACGAAACAGCCTTGCGTCTTTCGTCCGAAATCAGGCTCTCTACGGGAGCGTCGGTCGGAGCACCGCCAGCGATGGCGGGCAAAAGCAGAATTTCGGTATCTTCTGGAAGAGCGGTGTCCCAAATCGTTTCGACGGTCAATTTCTTGTTGTTAACGTAAATCTGGATGAAGTCCCTGATCTTTTTATTGTCGTCGTAAAGAACCTTTTCTCCTTCTGGGTAAGTCGTCGTTAAAAATGCGAGAGCCTTTCTGACCGTATCGGCAGGGGCTTCTACTTGGGAGTTTTTCCCAAAGAAATTCCTGAGTGTTGCAGATATGTATATTTTCACTTTTTTTCTCCGTACATTGGGCCGCTCAAGTAGAGGTCCCCTAAAAAGTGTTGTTTCCGTACAAATTTTCCCACAATACCTGTAGGATTTTTCAAACCGAAATATAGAACGTAAAAATCCGTTTGTCCAATACTTAATTTTTATGCTGAGATATTGATTTTATTTATAGCCAAACTCGTTTTGAAACGTTAGACTATAACTCATTGCAAATCCCGCTGATAGCTTTTCACGTCCACGACTTCGCCGTTTTTTACGGACATGATGACATATTCGAGGCCAGGAACCATGTAATTTTCGTCTTCTTTGGAGAGTACGGCGGGGCAGTCGGGGTGTGAATGGTAAACGCCGACAATCTCAAGACCGCTGGCTTCGATTTCTTGCTCCAAGTGGTAGACGAATAGTGGGTTTATTTGAAAATGGACCGATTTTTGTCCATGAAACTGGTTGGAAGCTTCGCGAATTTCTGTGATTTCGATTTCGCCCTTTTCAGATTTTTTTCCAACCAAAATGCCGCAGCATTCGTTCGGATATGCTTTTTTTGCGGCTAAAACCATTTGTTCTGAAACTATTTTACTAAATTTGGTTGTCAAAATTTTCTCCTAAAGAGAAGTGCCCCCGGAATCGGAATTTCACAAGGATCCCGGGGACACCATTGTACGGAGATTCAAAAGAGCGCCTTCGCTATTGAGCGGAGCGCTTTTTAATTACTCAATCACCAAGCCTTCGTTCGTGGCGTTGTCGCCTTCGATGTGGAACGAATTGAGCACCGGATTTGCGCGGTCCATCAGCGAAAGAATCAAGTAGCTAGCCTTGCTGTCGAAAGCGAGGCGCTTGTCTTCTTGCGACGGGCGCGACGGGGATTCAGGGTGAGAATGCCAATTGCCAAGTGGGGATAGGCCATTTTGGCGCATGTCCTTGATGGCGGCTAAGTGTTCCTTGGGGTCAAGCGAAAAGTGCTCATTGGAATGGTCGATATTCGTGAGCAAGTAAACCTTTTCAATGTGCTTGTCGTTCCCCTCAATTTTCCCGGCAATCAGCCCGCAAGCCTCTTCGGGGAGGTTCTTCTGGGCATGCTCCAGGATTTTTTGATATTCAGCTTTTGGTAATGTTATCATTGAAATTCCTTTTTTTGTTGCTTGTCATTCCACTTCGTGGCTTGATTTTGCGGCTCAGCTATGCCAAAACTCAAGCGTTTTGTCGCAACATTCGCTTTGTTTGTCATTCCCGGCTCCGACCGGGCGGACAGCACTTGGAACTTTGTTCCATAGTGCGCATGGCCACCTTTAGGTGGGAATCTCCTTCTTGTGTTGAAAGGGAGATGCCCGATTAAATCGGGCATGACACTTCCTACCGTCTACTTCCTACTTCCGACTCGCTTAGTGCTTCAAGTCGCACACAGCTTGTTCGTAGTCGATCAGATGGTCAATCGTCGGATGGTCACCGCAGACTGCGCAATCCTTCGTGTTCGTCGGGAGCTTGATCTTGCGGAATTCCATCGTGAGCGCATTATAGGTGAGCAAGTAGCCCGTGAGCAAATTGCCGACACCGAGAATGTACTTGACGGCTTCCATCGCCTGGAGGCTACCGATAACACCGCCCATAGCGCCGATCACGCCTGCCTGCTTGCAAGTCGGCACGGCATCTTTCGGAGGGGGTTCCTTGAAAACACAGCGGTAGCACGGGCCCTGGCCCGGAACGTATGTCATGAGCTGTCCCTGGAAGCGGATAATGCCCGCGTGAGAGAACGGCTTTTTGGCCATGACGCATGCATCGTTGATGAGGAACTTAGCCGGGAAATTATCGGTTCCATCGATGATGAAATCGTAATCCTTGATGAGGTCCATGATGTTTTCGCTAGTGACGAACGTGTGGTACGTAATCACCTTGACATCCGGGTTCATCGCTTCCATCGTTTCCTTGGCGGACTGCACCTTGGGCTTACCCACGTCCTTTGTAG
>CAMJNF010000219.1 GCA_946407235.1 uncultured Fibrobacter sp.
GATGTTCAGAAGTGTAAGCGCTTAGGTATTCTTCCATCTCGCGGATGTAAATGCGGCAGATCGTGCTGAGCATGAAGTTCTTCTTTGTGATGTAGCCGATTTCCATCTTGCGGTCATTTTCTCCCTTGGCGTCCTTGAAGGGCACGGCCACATAATCGGAACCATTGATTTCTTCGCTAATGATACCGGAACAGAGCGTGTAACCATTGAGACCCACCATCAAGTTCAGCATGGTGGCGCGGTCATTGGCTTTGATGGTTCTGTGATATTCGTTTGTACTTAAAATTTCTTCGGCGAAATAGTAGTTGCCGCTTTCGCCCTGTTCAAAAGAAAGGCACGGGTATTCCGAAAGGTCTTCGAGGTTGACGTAGGGCTTTTTCGCGAGCGGGTTGTTCTTCCACATGTAGGCGTAAGCATTGCAGTCAATCAACTTCTGGAAAACGAGATCATGTTCTCTCAGCAGGTACGTGATGTATTTGCGGTTAAAGTCGCTCAAGTAGATGATGCCGATTTCGCTGCGAAGGCTTGTCACGTCGTCGATGACTTCTTTCGTCTTTGTTTCGCGGAGGGCGAATTCGTAGTCGTCGATGTTGAATTTTTTCACCATGTTCACGAAGGACTTGACGGCGAAAGAGTAGTGCTGCGTCGAAACGGCGAAGCGCTTCTTCTTCTGTTCTTCCTTGCTGTAGCGTTCGAGAACGGAAGTGTAGTGGTTATAGAGCTCGTTTGCGCGGGCGATGAATTCTTCGCCTTCGGGCGTGAGCGTCACACCGCGACTCGTGCGGTTGAAAATCGTGATGCCGATTTCATCTTCGAGATCGTGGATGGCCGTCGTCAATGAAGGCTGGGAAATGAATAAAGACTCGGCAGCCTTGTTGAAGGAACCGACTTTAGAGATTCCGATGGCGTAGCGTAATTGTTGTAATGTCATGGTTATTTATAATCCCTAAATTTAATGTGAAGTTGTGAATCCCGCCTTGAGTGGGGCTGCCCCCTCTTGCGACTAGGCGAAAATATAAAAATTTTTTCTTTCCTATCCTATATGTATTATAGGAATATTAAAAATAGAAGAAACCCTCAGGTGGATTCTAGGCTTCCTGAGGGCTTCTCGTTGTGCGTCCCTATGAATTGAACGCAGCTTTTAGCCTATTGAGAGCCTCGGCCAAGGTACTTCGTGGACAAGCAAGGTTCAGCCGCTGGAATCCTTCTCCGGTATTCCCGAAAAGAATCCCGTTGTTGAGCCACAGTCGAGCCTTGTTTCGGATGCGGTCTTGGATCTTGTCTGGTGAAAGCCCTGTCCCGTTGAAGTCAATCCATGCGAGGTAGGTTGCTTCCATTGGTACGAGCTTGACTCCCTTTAAATTTTCTTTAATGAATTTGTTTGTGAAATCAATATTTCCTTTGATGTATTTGAGGAGCGTATCGAGCCAGACTTCACCTTTGCTGTAGGCGGCCTGCGCTGAGACGATTCCTTGGATGCTGACTTGGCTATAGCCGGAGGCAAAAATTTGCTTGCGGAATGCGCGGCGGATTGACGGATTTTTTATGAAGGCGTGCGCGATTTGGATGCCTGCCAAATTGAATGTTTTTGTCGGGGCGGTGACGATGATGGAATTGTCCGCAAGTTCTTCGCTTATCGAACCGAATACGGTGTGCGTTCCTTCAAAGACGAAATCGCTATGGATTTCATCGCTTACGACAATGACGTTGTGCTTGAGGCAAATCTCTCCGAGGCGTGTAAGTTCTTCGCGAGTCCAGACGCGGCAAACGGGATTGTGAGGGCTGCAAAGCAAAAAGAGTTTGACGTTGTTTTCGATGATTCTCTTTTCGAAATCCACAAAGTCGATGTGATAGCGACCATCTTCGCCATAGACAAGATTATTGCTCTCGACTTTGCGATTGTTATTGATGATGACATCGGCAAAGTGCATGTAGACCGGCTGCTGGATGAGTATGGAATCGCCTTCATTCGAAAATGCTTTGATGGCCATACCGAGCGCAAACATCACTCCAGGAACCTTAATAATCCATTTGCGGTCTTCGATGTTATAATTGTGGCGGCGGCGATAAAAGTTTTTGACGGTTTCGTAGTAATCGTCTTTCGGCTCGCTATAACCGAAAATCCCATATTCGGCAACTCGAATCAACTCGTCTTGTATAAACGAAGATGTCTTGAAATCCATGTCAGCGACCCAAAGCGGGAGAAGACTGTAAGGATCTTCACCCGGCTTTACAGCACGTTGCTCTACCGCGAAGTCGTATTTGATGGAATTCGTGTGGCGACGCTCGATAACGGTATCAAAGTCTAAATTTCGTTCAAAATCTTCTGACATGGCGAGTCTCCGTTGCAAAACTTTGCTGTTGTAGGCTTTTCACGCCGGCACATAATATAGAAGGAATTGATGCTATTGTCTAATATTATATTTCTAGTACTTGATATAGATTTTAACTATGTAAATGGCTGCAAGTCTTTTGGAACTGTATTTTTTTGTGCTGCCAGCACTGAGTTCCGTCAAAGGGTGATTCGAACATCGTGGAAAACAAATGTTGCCGTCATGGCGAACAAATGATTCCGTCATGGCGTATTCGATCCGCTATCTAGATTAATTCGTTCTTAAATGTAATAGTTCCTTGTCTTTTGACTTGCGATAGGAACGGAATAAATTGTGCGATAAGGCTAAGCTATAGCTGAGCCGAAAAAAAATTTTTTTGGTCGAAATGGGTTGAAAAAATATTGGAAAGGGTTGATATTAATTCTAAAATTCCGCCAAACCTAGCATTTTTGTAGGAATCAGACTCTTAAGGAGGCTTTTTTATGGCAAAACGTTTACGTCAAATCGCTATTTATGGTAAAGGCGGCATCGGTAAATCTACTACGACTCAGAATTTGACCGCAGGCCTTGTAGAACAAGGTAAACACGTTCTTGTTGTCGGTTGCGACCCCAAGGCGGACTCTACTCGACTCTTGCTCGGTGGCCTCCACCAGAAAACTGTGCTCGATACCATTCGCGACAACAAGACCGAAATCCAGCTCTCAGACCTCGAAAAGGTCGGCTTCAAGGGCGTGCGCTGCGTGGAATCCGGTGGCCCGGAACCGGGCGTGGGCTGCGCAGGCCGCGGCATCATCACTTCCATCAGCATGCTCGAACAGCTCGGCGCTTACACCGAAGATCTCGATTACGTTTTCTATGACGTGCTCGGTGACGTGGTGTGCGGTGGTTTCGCCATGCCGATTCGTGAAGGCAAGGCCAAGGAAATTTACATCGTGGCCTCCG
>CAMJNF010000220.1 GCA_946407235.1 uncultured Fibrobacter sp.
TCGGCGACGGTCGTCAATATGCAAAAGCAGTATGCGCATTTGGCGGCTGATTCTCTGGAACGTTATTCGCGCGATTACCGCCACATCTCCGGAATGACGATGGGGCTTGACCGCGAAGCTTACGAGCGCCTAGCTGCAGAACTTGATGCCTTCCGCAAAAGGGTGGCTGAAATTGTGTCGAACGTAAAAAGTTACGACCGCGTTTATCGAATGAATTTACAGCTCTTTCCATTGAGTAAACAAGTTGGAGAAAAAAATGAAAAAGAATAATCTGATGCAAGATTTACTTGCCATGAACTTTGCTTGCGCAACGGTTTTCGCGTTCTCTGCGATTCTCGCAAGCTCAGCGTTGTTGACTGGGTGTTCCGGCTTTACCGAAGATGGAAATACATCTTCGAATGATGAAGGCAGATTCATTGATGTTCAGACTGCCTTTGCCTCTGCTCGTGTGACGGGAATGGGCAAGGCTCTTGTTGATGAATCCAAGGATTCTGTAACATTTGTAACTGAAGTTTTCGGGGGCTGCTTGAAGCGTAATGGAACGATTTACTATGATCCAGACTATTATTCTGCAGACACAAGTCGCTTGGCCTATAACTTCCGTAATGATACTTTGCAGCTTTCTTCTATTTACGAAGATAAAAATACAAAAGAGCTTGAGACGGTTCAGTTCGTTGGCGGAACCTCCGGCGTGTTGGATGGCACTTGGCGTTCGCAACCGTGCTTTTATCTTGATGGAGTTCATTACTGTAATAACGATGCTTATGAAAAGTTTATTAAAATAGATGGAGACAACGTAGAATTCCGTGCTGGTGATGTGCCAAACTATGATTATATGAACTCGGATTTTGTAGGTCAGATATTCAGGTTCTTGAGCAATAAAAGCTCCATTGTATTCGAAGATGTTTTCTATTCACGTACTAATAACAATAGCCCAGAGAAATATGGGATTACTGTTCAAGAAAAAACGAATAAGAGCATGAAGTTTACGCATGAAGGTCGCACGTTTGACTTGAAATTAGACTTTGTCCGCTATAGCGATAGTATGGCGGTGACGCTCTCGTCTAATGGAACGACATGCGTTGGCAATTACAGCAGGAAGAAAAACGTCCCGCCTGAATTATGCCGCGAAGAAAATGCGCCTTATATGGAATTTAACGCAGAAAATTCGGATTCAGATGCGCATGCGTCGCAATATAAAAAGGACAATCGTTCTGAATTTGAAAAATGCGTCAAGGGGATTCTTGAAAGCGAGATAAAGACATCTACAAGTGCGGACTCTGGAAATGTTGATGTGCTGGCTGGTTTTGCATCGGCTCGTATGGTGTATTCCGGTAAAGCTCTTGTTAATGAAACTCAAGACTCGTTAACGTTTGTTGATGAACAAGTGGGTGGATGCCTCAAGAAAGGCGAATCATTTATGTATGATCCTGATTTCTATTATGGTAATTCAAATACGTTTGCCTATGGCTTCCGCGGCGATACTTTGGCGCTTACACGGCCGGCGGTACTCTATGCAGATGGTAATGGCGGTTTTGAATCGACAGAGACGATATTCCTTGTTGGAGGATCGTCTGGAAAGCTTGATGGAATCTGGAAAATTTTGCCGTGCAGACTGATTGATGCTAAAGGTGAAATGGGTTGCCTGAATGATGCCGATGAGGATTTTGTAAAAATAGATAATGGAAAAACGGAGTTCTATATTGCAGAGCTCGCGGACTATGATTACATGAAATCCGTTTTTGTCGAAGAATTATTCATGTTCTTGGACAGTCAAAATTCTATTCAGATTGAAACTCCGTTCTATGGTGGTCGGAATGTTGAATCTTTAGCTGAAGATTATGGAATTACAGTTCAAGAAAAAACGAATAGGAGTATGAAGTTTACTTATGAGGGACACTCTTTTGATTTGAAATTGAATTATGCGAGAATAAAGGATAGTGTGTCCGTAACATTGACATCGGGTAATGTTGTTTGCAATGCATATAACCGTGAAATTCCAAATATTACGCAAGAACAGTGCCGTGAAGAAAATGCTCCCTATCTAAAAGAAATGGAATCGGGAGCGTACGAGATTAGAAAGCGTAATGACACTGAATTCGAGGATTGCATCAATGGCATTCTAGGTCGCGAAAGAAAGTAACAATTATCTGTGTTAGGAGGAAAATATGTTGAAAAAAAGAATAGGCCAATTGGCGGTCACTTTGTTGGCTTGCTTGCCGATGCTTGCAGGTGCTGCGGAACCTGCGGCTGGTGCTGTTGCGAAAATGCCGCTTCGTTTGGGTGTTCACGCTGGTGTAAACAGAATTGTCGAGGTTACCGATGCGCCTTGGGGCGTTTATGCGGATGGGGTTGGGTATGGCGCATCGCTTTCGTTTGATGCTCGATACAAATTCTTGCCGTGGCTTTATCTGCATTCGGAGATTGGGATCGACTATCGTTATTTTGCTTCGGATTACATGCAAATGGGATTCGATTGTGATTGCGAAAGTGGCGGAAATTGGTCAGGAAAGAACAAGGACTATCTTTTGAGTCTAGAAATTCCGGTGCTTGCCCAGGCGCATGTTCGGGATATCATCTATTTTGAACTCGGTCCTGTTTTTGATTTTTTGCTCATGAGGAAAAGCGAGTTTTACATCCCTAAAGAACATCGTGCTGACAAATGTCATGAAGACCGTACTTTTGGAGCGGGCTTATCTGTTGGTGTCGGACACGAATTTTCTTTTGGTCTCTTTGTCGATGCGCGTTTGTCGTTCCAACTGACCGATGTTGTGACAGTAGATAAAACTTGTGGCAGTTACACCATTTCTTGGGGAAGTAGCCGAACGGATAACGAGTCTGGAAAAGAAACTGTTGAGAAGGACGGATATATCGACGAAAGTATTGTCGGCTCGTATTACCTGTTCAACAAAGTCCAGCTCGGCGTTGGATATTGGTTCTAAACAATCGCATACTCACTACGAATTCCCTAACCACTGTTTACTAACCACTAACCACTGCGGCAAAGCTGCTCTCTTTCGTCTCTCGTCTGTAGCCGCTTGCGGCGTTCTTTCGTCTAATCTACACCGGCGTTTTGCTCTTTTCGCCGGCGATTTCTCGAACGAGTTTCGGTACGAGGTAGCCGGGGAGTTTTGTGCGTATTTGCGCGATGAGTTCGCGGGCGCGTTCATCACTGATCTCGAAATGGGCAACACCTTTCGCGTGGTCGAGTTGATGCAAGTAGTAGGGGAGCACGCCTTGCTCGAATAGCTTGCGGCACAAGCGTTCCAATGTT
>CAMJNF010000221.1 GCA_946407235.1 uncultured Fibrobacter sp.
AATATCGTTGGTAGCACTCGCGCTCTCGAAAAATCGCAGAAGGTCTATACTGGAGCTAAGGGCGTGTATATCGTGAAGGTCGGCTCTAGGACGTTTAAAACCTCTCTCTAGAATTTGACAAAATTCAGACTTTAAAGGCACTCCCGCAAGGAGTGCCTTTTCTCTCTTGTTACTCGGGGCTCTCAGAATCAAAAACATCGTTTGGGAATAACCTTTTTTCACTCTATTACAATCCCTGCCTCTGTGCTGAGGATTGTCTTTTTATAAATTTACACTATGTGTTTCTGTAAGCATGTTTCTCGTTTGCTCAGTATTTTTGTTACTGTATTGATGGCCGCGCTTTTGTCCGGCTGCTATAGCTTTACGGCATCGACTTTGCCGAGCCATATTAAGACTGTCAACATTCATGAGGTCGATGACAAGACTCTTGACCCGGTGCTTGCAAATAACATTCATACCGCCGTTGTCGATATGTTTAAACGTAATGCCGGCGGTGTGCGCTTGGTAAATGGCGATGCTAATGCCGATTTTGAAATTACGCTGTTAAGTTATTCAAATAAACCGGAAAACTACAATAGCAATAGCGATGTGGAAACGTACCGCGTTACCATCCGCGTTGAAGTGAAGTTTTACGACAACGTAAAAGAAAGAATCATATACGAAAGCAAGTCTTTATCGGCAGACGGCGTCTATGATGTACAAGCTAATGAAACCGAGGACCGCCATGGTCAGACGCGAGCTGTCGAAAAACTTCAGGACTTGATTGTTTCGAACGCCCTTGCCAAGTGGTAAAAAAAAGCGACTCGGCAATATCGTTTTGTAACGCATCTTGCCGAGTCTGGGGTTGGTTTGGAGTATCTTAAATATGCATAATTTAAAGAGCTTTGTGAAGCCCCCATCCATTTTTTTACGAAAAAAAATACGGATAATTCGTTTTTTTACAGAAACTGGTTCAAAGTTACCCGATTTTCGTTGAGCAAGGCTTCGGTGAGCGTGCTCCCTTTGTAGGTCAGCTTTAATGAAAAGAAGGGTTCGCCGCGTTCGAGGAGGGCCAAGAAGATCAGGTCGCCGTCCCAGTGGGGGAGTTCCTTTACTTTCTGTTTATCTACCCATTCCAGTTCGCCTTCATCGCATTCCTTGAGCGATCCGGAAAATTCTGTTGCTGTGAACAGGTGCATGAATTCCGTTTGGTCCATGCCATCGCTGATAAACGTCACGATGCCGCGGTATTTGGGGCGGATCAGCGTAAGGCCTGTTTCTTCGAGTGCTTCACGGTGGATGCAGTCTTCGGGAGATTCCCATTCTTCGAACTTGCCACCGATGCCGATCCACTTGTCCTTGTTGATGTCATTTTTTTTCTTGATGCGGTGGAGTAGCAAATACTTGTTGTCTTGCTCGATGTAGCATAAAGTCGTGTTGATCATACCCCTCAAATATACAATTGTTTGTTTTTATGCAGTTTTTGGGGGGCGCGATGTAGAAATATTGACAAAAGATGCGAGATAAATGTATAATTATTGTATGATTTACGAAACTTTGGGCTGGTAATATGCAGAATTGGGTTAAAGAAATCGTCGTAGATTCGAAATTTGAAAATGTTAGGACTCTCACAGAGTTTGTTGAAAGTTCCTTGGAACCGCTAAATCCTTCGCCTAAGGCTATTATGCAAATAGGCGTTGCGATTGATGAATTGTTTAGCAATGTTGTCCGTTATTCGGGGTCTTCGAATATGAAGTTGATCCTGAATGTGAATGCAGATGTTTTGACGGCAAAGCTAACGTTCATTGACGAGGGCGTGGAATACGATCCGCTGAAAAAGGCTGATCCAGATGTGACTCTCTCGGCCGAAGAACGTGATATTGGCGGGCTTGGAATATTTCTCGTGAAAAAAATTATGGATGGCGTTGAATACAAACGCGATGGTCAGAAAAATATTTTAACTGTTGTAAAAAAACTGGGTTAATTTATATAGATTATAATAATATAAAGAGAGGCTTATAATGAAGATCGAAAAAAATGTGGATGGATCCAATACGTCTTTTGCTTTGGAAGGTCGCTTGGATACAATGACAGCGCCTTTGCTTGAATCTGAGATTCAGGGCAAGTTGGAAGGTGTTACGGATTTGGAATTTGATTTTGCTAAGCTCACTTACATTTCTTCGGCTGGATTGCGTGTACTGCTTTCTGCGCAGAAGATTATGAATAAGCAAGGCAAGATGCTCATCAAAAATGCTTGCGATGAAATTAAGGAAATTTTTGAGGTGACGGGATTTTCAGATATTTTGACGGTTGTCTAAAATCTGATTGCGAATTTTTAGTATGGATGTTAAAAAAACGGCACCTGCGCGGTGCCGTTTTTTTTGTATAGAGTGTTGCAGCAGAAGCTGCAAATGATGTCATTCCCGGCTTGACCGAGCTTTGTCATCCCCGCCTCCGAGCGGGGATCTCCTGTTTTATGTACGAATGAAAGGGAGATGCCCGCTTTCGCGGGCATGACAAGTACTTACTTTACGCCTGTGACGACCGGCGGCTCGATTGCAATTTACACTGCGATACCTCGCCGCCTCTCGCTTCCATCGCCGATTAATATCGGCGACTCCAGCTCACTGAAAGAACATTAACGCATGGCTTACTTGACGCCAATGAGGCTCAAGTCTCTGACAGCACCCTTGTCGGCGCTAGAAGCCATGGCGGCGTATGCCTGGAGTGCCTTGGACACCACGCGGTCGCGGTGTTCCGGTTTCCAAGCCTTGGCACCGCGAGATTCCATCTCCTTGCGGCGTTCGGCGAGTTCGGCGTCGGTGAGTTCCACGTTGATGGTGCGGTTCGGGATGTCGATTTCGATGACGTCGCCCGTGTGCACGAGGCCGATGTTACCCTTGTTGGCGGCTTCCGGAGAAGCGTGGCCGATGGAGAGGCCGCTCGTACCGCCGGAGAAGCGTCCGTCGGTGAGGAGGGCGCAGGACTTGCCGAGGTGACGGCTCTTGAGGTAAGAGGTCGGGTAGAGCATTTCCTGCATGCCGGGGCCACCCTTCGGGCCTTCGTAGCGGATGACGACGACGTCGCCAGCCTTCACCTTGTTGCCGAGGATGCCTTCGACAGCTTCTTCCTGGCTTTCGAACACGATGGCGGGGCCGGTGAACTTCCAGATGGATTCGTCCACGCCTGCAGTCTTCACGATGCAGCCGTCGACAGCGAGGTTACCGTACAGAACAGCGAGGCCGCCGTCCTTGGTGTAGGC
>CAMJNF010000222.1 GCA_946407235.1 uncultured Fibrobacter sp.
CCCTTCAAGCCAAGGATATTTGTGCAAAAGTTCCCTCTTGTGGCCATTTTCCATCACAAGAATCAAATCGGCCCACTTGAGAATGTCCAAATTGATCTGGCGAGCCCTGTGAGCGCTCATGTCAATGCCATGTTGCAAAGCGATTTTTTGAGAAATTTCGTGAGCGGGATTATCGACCAACGCACCGAGACCCGCACTCATCACATTGAAATCAGGCCCGAGTTCCTTTTTCAAAAGGTACTCCCCTGTTGGGCTGCGACAAATGTTCCCAGTGCAAACAACAAGTATGTTTTTCATAGTATTCAGAAAATAGCAAATTAAAAATCAAGTTTAAAGTTTCGAGTTACTAGTAACTGCGCCGAAGGCTCTACAAGTCAAACGCGAAATTCAAATCCTTGAGGAGCGGATTCTTGGTATCCTTTTCGGAAAGGAGCGGTTCGAAACCCTCGCCTACCGGCCACTTGATACCAATTTCCGGATCGTTCCAGAAAAGGCCACCTTCGTCGTTCGGAGCATAAAAGCGAGTGCATTTATACACAAATGCAGCTGTTTCGCTAAGCACGACAAAGCCATGAGCAAAACCTTCCGGAATGTAGAACTGCTTCTTGTTTTCGGCAGAGAGAGTCACGCCGACCCACTTGCCAAACGTCTTGCTGTTCTTGCGGAGGTCCACAGCCACGTCAAAGACTTCGCCTTCAATCACGCGGACAAGCTTTCCCTGCGGATTCTGCTTCTGGAAATGGAGACCGCGGAGCACGCCCTTGCGGGAACGAGATTCGTTATCTTGCACGAATTCCACATCGATGCCACCTTCAGCAAAATCACGCTTGCTGTAGGTTTCCATGAAATAACCGCGTGCATCACCGAACACAGTCGGTTCAATGATTTTCACACCTTCGATTTCTGTATTGATGAATTTGAATTTACCCATAAAAATCTCCAGTTGGTAGAACTTAGTTGGCAGATCTTAGAAAGATTGCCACGCTTCGCTCGCAATGACGTTACTCTAAGTTCTATCTCCGTACATTTTTTCGTAATACTTCTCGTAGTCGCCGCTCGTGATGTTGTCGAGCCATTCCTGATTGTCGAGGTACCAGCGCACCGTCTTCTCGATGCCTTCCTCGAACTGCAAGGACGGTTCCCAGCCGAGTTCCTTCTGGAGCTTGGTGGAGTCGATTGCGTAGCGGGCATCATGGCCCAAGCGGTCCGTTACGTAAGTGATGAGGTTCATGTCTTCGCCTTCGGCGCGACCGAGGAGCTTATCGACAGTCTTGATGACAACCTTGATGATGTCGATGTTCTTCCATTCGTTGAAGCCGCCGATGTTGTAGGTCTCAGCAATCTTCCCATTATGGAAAATCACGTCTATCGCGCGGGCGTGGTCTTCGACAAAGAGCCAGTCGCGAACGTTTTCGCCCTTACCGTAAACCGGGAGCGGCTTCTTGTGGCGGATGTTGTTGATGAAAAGCGGAATGAGCTTTTCGGGGAACTGGTACGGACCGTAGTTGTTAGAGCAGTTCGTGACAATCGTCGGCATGCCGTAGGTATCGTGGAATGCGCGCACGAAGTGGTCAGAACCGGCCTTCGAAGCGGAATACGGAGAATGCGGCGTGTACTTCGTCGTTTCGTAGAAGAAGTCGTCACCGTAAGCCAAATGATGTTCCGAGCTAGAAGCCGTGGTCGTAAACGGAGGCGTGATGCCTTCCGGATGATTCATCTTGAGGGCGCCATAAACTTCGTCCGTCGAGATGTGGTAGAAACGCTTGCCTTCGTACTTTTCGGGGAGGCTTTCCCAGTAAAGTTTGGCGGCCTGCAAGAGCGTAAGCGTGCCCATGACGTTCGTGCGGGCAAAAGTGAACGGATCCTTGATGGAGCGATCCACATGGCTTTCTGCGGCGAGATGGATGATACCATCGACTTTTTCATCTTGCATGAGCTTGTAGAAAGCGTCAAAGTCGCAAATGTCCATCTTCACGAACTTGTAGTTCGGCTTATCTTCGATGTCCTTGAGGTTCGCAAGGTTGCCCGCATAAGTCAGCTTATCGAGATTGATAATCTTGTATTCAGGATACTTGTTGACAAAGAGACGAACGACATGACTTCCGATAAAGCCCGCCCCGCCTGTAATCACGATAGAACGTTTCATGAAATTCTCCAATTTACAAAAGAAATATAGTAAAGGGAGGCTTTGCTGCAGATGGCAAATTTTAGAACTTACAGAAAAAAGCAAAAGACCCGGAAATGCAAAAAAAAATCGAGGACAAAAGCCTCGACCATTTCGACAATCTATTTTTATGTTCAATGCTATAGCGAACACAAGTGATTCTGAAAACATTTCACAACTTCATGAAACATATATTTTTTCACGACCTCTTTCGCGACATCATTGCTCAAATTTTTACGAGCAGTAACCGTTAACGAAATATCGCCTCCATTAAAAGTAACAGACGACATAGCAACAATCCCTATATCGGTACCAGGCCACGAAAAATAATCGGGGCACTGGCGTGATACATGAGCGGTATACGCATCTCCAATTTTCACCGCAAATGCATGTTTCTCACAAGTACCATCCGCAGAGCATCCCCGAACGCAAACCGAGAAGAAATGGGTTTTTGTATCAGGTCCATAATAGGGATTCCATATGATCGGGTTATCATGGATTTTTTTCATTAACAGGGAATAAGTCTCCCCCCGATAGTGTACTCTGAGGTTCTTTAGGTAGGGTTCAACTTCAGCATAAACATTCAAACGATAAATTCCGCTATCGTCAGTAACCGTTCCAGACCACTGTGCACCACTTTTCTGCAATACCAAAGGCGCATCCGAATCAGGCATTTCCGGAATTTCATCCGGCACATTTTTGAACATCTCAATTATTTTTTCTTTTTGGGCATCGCTTGTCGTTGCCGTCATGGAATTATCCACGCCAGTTTCCGAGCAGCCCATCATTGTCATAGCCAAAATAGCAGCCGACAAAGTTGATTTTTTCATAGTCATCTCCTTCTAAAAAAAATAAGGACTTAGACAAGATAAACATTTAATAATTTATTTTCAAGAGTTTGTTTTAACATTTCAACATAATTTTACAAAAAGTTTATCAAATATTATCAATGCCAAAAGTAAACAATTTATTCACATTTTCGATTAATAATACAGCATTCGCTCTCAAAAAAAGGAACCCACCGGCAAAGCCGGTGGTTCTTCATATGCGGGCCCTGCCCTA
>CAMJNF010000223.1 GCA_946407235.1 uncultured Fibrobacter sp.
GTATTCAAATCCATCGTAGCAAATAATAGAAATTTTGCAAAATTTAAAGGATTCCCCCGCTCTCACCCCAAGCAAAAAACATAACGTAAATTTTCATTTACATCTAGGTAAGAAAAATTTTAGGTTTATTTCCATTCCAATCTATCAACATTCCTTAGAATTAGCTAAATTATTACGCCTAGTTGTTGATAAATTCGAACTATCGGATGAGGATTGAAGAATGCAGGTTGAATGGGAAAGATGCTTGAACTACCTCCATGGGATGCTGTCGGATACGGTATTCAAGACATATTTTGCACAGACCAAACTTGTAAGCCAAACCCCTGGACACGCTGTTATCGCAGTGCCTCCCGGACTTGATGTCAAAGTCTATTCCGCATACAAGGACCTGATTCGCCTCGCCTGGAAGGACGTCTCTCACGATGAAGCTCCAGTCGAATTTGAATTCCAACCGCAAGACGTCTACCAGCCACAAGCAAGTTCTTCCGAAAATTCTTTCCGCGAATTTATCAAGCCAAGCGTTCCGCTTTCTGGCAGTTTCCGCTTTGAAAACTTCGTCCCTGGCGACAAGGCTCAACTCGCATTCAACGCCGCTCTCGCCGTTGCAAGGAATCCGGACGGAACGCAATACAACCCGCTATTTATTTACGGTTCATCCGGTCTTGGCAAAACGCACTTGCTCCAGTCTATCGGGAACTACATTCTCGAAGAAGACCCGACCAAGCGCGTAATTTACCTCACGTCCGAAGATTTCTCGCAGCAGTACATGAAGTGCCTGCAAGAAAAACGCATCACGGAAATGTCCGACTTCTACCGCAACGAAGTGGACATTCTCTTGATTGACGACATCCAGAACTGGACAGGCAAGTACGAAACGCAAAACGAATTTTTCTTGATCTTTAACGCGCTCCATCAGGCAGGCAAGCAGATCGTGCTTACGTCTGACGCTCCGGCCGCCGAAGTCAAGAACCTCTCCGACCGCCTCGTGAGCCGCTTCTCTTGGGGCTTAACGGTCGATATCCAGCCGCCTGACGTCGAAACGCGCGAGGCCATTCTTCACAAGAAGGCCGAAGAACGCCACCTCGAAATCAGCGACGAAGTGATCCGTTACCTTGCTGAAAATATTGCAAGCAACGTGCGTTGCCTCGAAAGCGCGATCATCAAGCTCACGCTCCAGTCGAGCCTCATGAGCCACGACATCGACATGAACATCGCACAGAAAGTCGTCACCGAAATCGCACCGACACTCCGCCGCCGCGTAAGCCTTGACGCCGTGCTCCATGCCGTATCGCAGCACTACGAAGTTCCCGAAACAAAGCTCATCGAACCGGGCCGCGGCACCAAGGAAATCTCGAAGGCACGCCAAGTCGCCATGTACCTTATGCGCCAGCTCTCCCCCATCAGCTTGCAGAGCATCGGTTCACGCTTTGGCGGCAAAGACCATTCCACAGTCGTTCACGCCATCAAGAGCATCGAAAAAGAAATGAAAACCGACCCGAGCTTTGCACGCCTCATCGAGAGCTTCAAGAACTCGATCCACGACTAGCTCGACATTTTAGGAAACAACAGGAGTGCGCCTATGTTCCAAAGAATAAAGAATAGGACAATCCTTGCAGCACTACTGTTCTGTGCGCCGTTCTACCTAGCCTGCACCGAACCCAATCCGCCGTTTGGTATAGAAGGTTTTGAAAAAAACAAGACACCCCTAGAGGGATCTTCAAAGTCCGGTACAACGGAAATAGATTCTATCCAAACCTCCGATTCCATTACTGAGGGTACAACAAAACTCATTTCAGGTTTTGACGAGGAGAACGTACTACACACCTACATTTGGGGAGACGAATCGGGTGAGCTCTATTCCGGCAAACTTTATCTGGACTTTCCATCAGATTCCTTCTTGACCAAATTCGAACTCGGCGACATCGTGACAGTGGCGATAAACGGCTACGACACCCTTGAAATGCCGGTAGCGGAAGCCTCTGGAGACGTCCCCATCGCATGGTTCGTGCTTTCGGCAACAAACGGTTCAGACAAACTACATTTGACCATGCATAACGGGTATCTGTCAGAAGTCCTTGGCATCAACGACGTAAAGACACCCATAGAAGTTACCGTGTCCATGAAGGAAAAGGGAGGCTTTAAGTTCGGCCTCGAAATGCTCAATGTACAATACATGGACTACTACACCGAAAACTACCCTAATCTTTCCGTTGAAGAATTCGCAAACTTCAGGGAAGTCCGCACCACGGGCATGGGCAAAAACAAGCTTTACCGTTCCTCCAGCCCCATCGACAATTGCCTCGGACGTAATCTCAAAGCAGATTCCCTCGCAAAAGAAGCGAAAGTAGCCACATTTATAAACCTCGCTGACTCGGAGAATAGCGCCAAATCCTTCAAGGACTTCGACAGTTCCTATTACGCATCGCAGAACGCCATCTTTCTGGCACTGCCTGTAGAATTCTTCTCAAAGCCCTTCGAGCAGGGACTTGCCCAAGGTTTCCGCTACATGATCGAACACGAAGGGCCGTACTTGGTACACTGCACCTACGGCATGGACCGCACCGGCTTTACCATCGCCATCCTGGAAGCGCTGATGGGAGCAACAACCGAAGAAATCCAGGCCGATTACGCAAAGACATTCAGTAACTACTACAATGTCGTCGAAAGCAAGCAAATAGCATTGAACGAACAACAGGTGGATTTTTTCAAAGCCGTCGTTCTAAGGAATCTAAAGGCAGTCTATCACGCCGAAGGAGTCAACATCCCCGATACCGACAATATCGACTGGGCAACCGCTACGGAAAAATACCTGGAAACATTCGGATTGACAACAGAAGAAATTTCCGCTCTGAAAGAAAAGCTGAAGTAGGGATTAGGGGATAAGTTTCAGGAATCAGGTTTTAGGCAAAACAGAAAAGCCTCGGGATTTACCCGAGGCATTTTTCACTATGTCACCCCGGACACTGTTCCGGGGTCACCGTGTCATTGTGAACCGTAAGCGACTCGTATCAACGAGTCGTCGAAGGTGGGAGCGAGCGCCAGCCCTGAACTTGATATTCTGAATCTAGCGCGAGCGGTCGCTTTACAGGCAATGAGCGCGGAGATCTTCGTCGCTCAGAGTGCTGAGGTATGCAGGCGGAACGTCGAGAACAGTCTTGCAACCGGTCTGGCCGTTAGCCTTCATACGGAGAGCGGCACGGGCGTAAG
>CAMJNF010000224.1 GCA_946407235.1 uncultured Fibrobacter sp.
AAAGATATTTGCCAGCATGAGACCGAAGAAGAATGGCGCAGACTTTTCTATGTCGCGTTCACCAGAGCGTCGTACCTCATGATTTTGCCGTGGTTCCCGAAAGAAAAGATGGACAAGAACGGAAAAATGCGCGCCCGCTGCAAGGCCATGGATTGGTATGTTGATATTCTTGCGGGCTTTTGCGCTAAAAAAGAGAATAAGGCGTTCTTCGATTATCTCCAGGACGAGCATTTTGCCGACCGCAAAAAGACCATGCAGTCGATTCTCGAAACGATGCAAGAAAACGGCGATGCAGTCTCGGCAGCGAGCGTGGAATCTACGGCGCAGGTTCTCAAATCTTTCGAAGTCTGGCACAAGTTCCCGCATTCTACCTCGTATTCGCAGATTGCCCACGGCACGCAGGAACAAGAAACAGATGAAGGCCGTCTGCAAAAAGACGAAGTCGACAATACGCCCTCAAAACAAGATGGCGTCCCGCAACCGGTGGCGGACAATTACCCCCGCGGCGCAGAACTCGGTAATGCTATCCACAAGATTTTTGAACTGGTGGATTTTGAAGAAGTGGGCAAGTTGACGCTTGCTGAAGCGCAGGAATATCTTCCGCTTTTGACGCTGGTGCAGAATTCCTTTACCGAAGAAAACCTAGATATCGAACATCATCCGGGATGGGTAACGCGCACCATCGAAATGGTGTGGCATACGCTGAATGGCAATTTGGAAGTTGTAGAAGGATCGCAAAAGAAAAACGATGTGTTCAATCTTAAAGAAGTCTCCTTCGCTAATCGCCGGAGTGAATTGCCTTTCCACATGGCGCTAGATGGCGTGAAGGGAACTGAACTTCTGGATCGCTACTGCAAAGGCTTTATTGACCTTCTGTTTGTGCGGGATGGTCGCTACTGCATTCTCGACTGGAAATCAGACGTACTTGCCGATTACGGAAATGAATCGATGAAGGAACACATGGTGCTCAGGCATTATGATGTCCAGCAGATTCTCTATTCTTATGTGCTGATTCGTTGGCTCAAGGGCTTTTATGCGGACTTGACGGAACAGCAAATTTTCGAAAAGTATTTCGGCGGTATCTATTACGTGTTCTTTAGAGGCTGTGCCGAAGGGCAATCGTCAGGCATCATGTCGAGTACGTTTGAATCTTACGAAGAACTGAGCAATCTTTATAACGGGATTATCTAGCCATGGACAAGAATAACGAAAATTTGATGAATGCGTTAGTCGAATGTGGCGCGGTAACTCTTTTGCAAAAGAGGTTGCTCGATGCAATTCCCGAATTTTGCCCCGACGCCGATTCGCATTTGATAGACTTGCTCGCGTTACTCCTTTGCAGACAGGGCCGTGGCGATACGCGAATCCCGCTTGAATTGGATAGGTTGGAATCGCGACTTTTAAACACACTCGAAAGCTTTGCCGTCCCTTGCAATCCCGCTTATATGGAGTCGCTCCAGAATGCGGTCGCGAAAATGAATGACGGCGGCTACGAAGGCGTCGTTGGTGGCGGCGATTCTGAAGGGTCATTCTTTAAAAAGCCTTTTACGCTGAAGGATAATTATCTTTATCCGTCAAAATATTTCTATTCCAAACTTGTCGTCGAAAAGAGGGTGCGTGAATTGTTTGTCACCCATTCTTTCGATAATAGCGATATCGCAAGGTGCATCGACCGCGTTGCCGCATTCACAAAGGATAGCGCCGGAAATCCGGTGCGTCTCGAAGGGGCTCAGGCCGAAGCGATTCTTCGCGGCGTTTATGAAAACCTGATTATTACGGGCGGCCCGGGCACCGGCAAGACGACGGTCATTTTCTTCTTGCTGCGAGAACTTTATTGCACGCATCCGGAACTTTTGGAACATCCGCTTTATCTGGCGGCTCCGAGTGGCAAGGCGGCAGACCGCATGAAAGAAAGCATCGTGAGTTCCATGAATTTGATTTGCTCCGAGGAACTTGAAAATAATTTTGCGGTATACGACAAGATTGCGAAGGCAGAAACTTATACGATTCACCGCTTGCTGGGTTACTTGCCGAACGAAAATAAATTCTTCCACGACGAAGACAATCCGTTTCCTGAAAACGCGGTCTTTGTGATGGATGAATCGAGTATGGTCGATATCACGCTTTTCGGTGCGTTCTTGAAAGCGATTCCGCGAAATGCCAAGATTTTCTTGCTGGGCGATGCCGACCAGTTGCCGCCTGTCGATGCGGGCGCCGTGCTCGGCGATTTGCTTGGCGTAAAAATCAATTCGACTGTAAAGTTGACCGTTTCTAGAAGGTTCAACAAGAATTCTGAAATTGGTCAATTGGCCTCGCTCGAAAATGTGGAAAGCCGTTTTGCTTTCAAGCCGATTTCTTCGTGGAATCCAGGCAATGCGCAAAATGCCGTGCAGTTGCTGGCGGCCGCGCCGGAAATCAGCCGTGCTGAAATCGATAGCCTGCTTAAAAAATGGTTTGAACAATACATGCTTGACTTTGCGACCTTGGCAAGTCAAATCGACCCGAAGAAAGAATGTTCTCCGCAAGATGCGGAATCTCGGTTACGTCAAAAAGTCTGGGATATCTGCACGCATTCGAAAATCCTTTCGGCAGAAAGGCAGGGCGTTATCGGGACCGATTCAATCAACCAGTGTATAGAGCAGTTCGTAGAAAAACAGACTTTTGAAAAGTATCGCGGCAAAAAGATTTGCAAAATGCTCATGCTGGTCAAGAACCAGAAAACATTCCGGCTTTATAACGGCGACATGTGCGTTCTTTGTTACGACAAGTTCGGCGAAAGCTATGTGATGTTCAAGAAGGGCAACGACTTTGTCTTTTATCCGACATACCTGTTCCCGAAGGATGTTTTTGAGCTGGCGTACGCCTCGACTATTCATAAGGCCCAAGGCTCCGAATACGATCATGTGCTGATGTTCTTGCCAACTCGCATGGGGCATCCGCTTTTGAACCGTCAGATTCTTTATACGGGCCTAACCCGTGCCAAACAATCCGTGACAATCCTCGCCACCCCCGAAGCTTTCAAGTCGGCCTGCGAAACAATCGCTCAACGCGACACGGGTATCGAACTATAAAAAACGCGGCCTCACGGCCGCGCTTGCTGTTTAAATCTAATTGTCTGAATCTAGTTCCCGTATCTACAGGCTGCAATCACTTTCGTTCCGTAAATGTCCCATACAGGGT
>CAMJNF010000225.1 GCA_946407235.1 uncultured Fibrobacter sp.
GCAGCGAGAATGGCGGCCATGAGGATGGCGGCAATCGCCGGATGGCAAAGCGCCTGGCAGAGAATCATGAAGATGCGTTCCGGATCATCAACGGTGATGCCGTGAGCCGTCACGTAATAGCGGCCGAGGAGTGCAATCATCACAACTGCGGCAAGGCAGATAATCACCCAAGTCATAGCGATGCGGCGGGAATCCTTGATTTCTTCGGCGTTCTTGATGGACATAAAGCGCACGAGGATGTGCGGCATGCCAAAGTAGCCAAGGCCCCACGAGAGGCTAGAAATGAGTGCGATAAGGCCAATGGACTTGCCCGTCGTTGCATTCGTGAAAAGGCTCATCAAGTACGGATTCTGGGCATTCACGGCGTCAATCGTCGAAGCAAAACCACCCGAGCCGCTCATGATCATCAGCGGAATCACGAGAACGGCGATAAGCATCATCGAAGCCTGGATAAAGTCAGTCCAGCAAACGGCAAAGAAGCCGCCCATGAACGTGTAGCTCACCACCACGACTGCACCGAGGATAAGGCCCGTGGTGTAATCCATACCGAAAATCGTGCCAAAGAGTTTTGCGCAGGCGACAAAGCCCGAGACCGTGTAGAATAAGAAGAACGCGAGAATGAAAATCGAGGCAATCACGCGGATGATGCCTTTATTGTCGCGGAAACGGTTCGAGAAAAAGTCCGGGAGAGTAATGGAGTCGCCGCAGAAATGGCTGTACTTGCGGAGTCTGCGACCGACGATTTTCCAGTTGAAGTACGTGCCGATTACAAGGCCGATACCGATCCAAGCTTCAGAAAAACCGCTCACGAACACGGCGCCCGGAAGGCCCATCAGCATCCAGCCGCTCATGTCTGAAGCCTGGGCGGACATGGCGACCACCCACTTGTTCATGCCGCGGTTACCGAGGTAATAGGCGTTCAGGCTGTTCGCCTTGCGGGAGAAGTACGCCCCGATACCAAGCATCATTAACAGATAAAGGATAAAGACAACTAATGTCATGTGAATCTCCTTATTGTTTTTTAATAAAAAATAAAAAGAAACTTGATGGATCCCCTACGCTTCGCTCCGAGGATGACTGTTCCGGGGACAGTCGCATTACAATTCTTGTCTGCATTACAATTCTCGAAGTTGGCGGTTATAGATAATGCGTTTACCTTTTATGCAATCGGTTGCGCAAATGTGGTCTACGGGAGGCTTGAGCAAGTTCGCGACGAGATGCGCGGCAACGGTTTCTGCACGCACCGGGCGGAAATGCGCCGGCAAAAATTCAAGATGCGCTCCGAAAATTTTTTGCATCAGCTCTTCGCCAAAGCGTTTGTCCTTGTGTTTGCCCAAGAGCAGCGACGGACGCACAAGCGTGAGCGATTCAAAGCCCATCATCGTGAGGCCTTCTTCGAGTTGACCTTTCAAACGATTGTAGAAGAACGGAGAATGGGAATTCGCGCCCATCGCACTGATGCAAAGGAAATGCTTGACGCCTTGGCGTTTCGCAAGGGCAGCAAGTGTCAGCGGCAAACGCAAATCGATTTTTTCCTGAGCGGCCTTACTCCCCGCCTGCTTGAGCGTCGTTCCTAGGCAGCAAATCACGGCATCGCAACCGGTAAAATTTTTGCAAACGCTAGACGCCCACTGCTCTTCAGGGCGCGCAGCAAACAACGCATCAAAATCGACGGCATCAAAATTAAACTTCGATACGCCATTAAAAATGCCCAGCGCATTCAAGTCTGGGACCGAACGCACCGGGCAATAAACGCTATCAACCTCGTCCAACTGGGCTAACAGCTGAGCGACATTTTTTCCAACAAGACCCGTAGAACCGAGGAGCGCGACTCTCATTGAGCAGATTCGTCCACTTCGTCTCTAGGAATCATCCAGCCGACTTCATCGCCACGAACCGGGAGGGCTGTTACGGCACCGGCTTCGTCAACAATCACAGCAATACCCGACAGGTAATTGACCCAGCGGAACGGCGATTCATAGACCTTCAAGTTGATTGTTCTGTTCGAGACAAAAGCGATAAGCGGTTCAACCAGCATGTCATGGCTCACAAGGATGCTCACGCGTTTCCAGTTCGGCATGTTCGCCACAATGACTTCGCTCAGGAACTGGGTTCCACGTTCGAACAAATCATAGAAATAAGTCGAAAGAACTGCTCCAATAGCAGCGGCATAAGAATAAGGTGCACCATAAGAATATTGAGCGATGAACTTCGGGTTACCGCCCTTGTTCGAGACAAGAGCATCCAAAGAATCACTAGGCACCGTCAAGAAATAGCCACCATTGATGCCATCCCATGTAACGACTTCGATACCGGTCTCACCACGACCTGCGGCAATATTTTCGCAAGTCGCACGGGTACGCAAGAAGTTCGTCGAAGAATAATAGAACGATTCATCACTAGCAAGCTTTGTGCCAAGCGTCTGAGCCATCTGGATGCCAATCGGAGTCAGCGACGATTCCGTGCCCAAATTGTTCTTTTCGCGCTTGGAATGGCGAATCACAAAAGCAATCTTGCTCGTCTTGGGCACTGCCTTATAGACATCGCCCATGTCATAGAAGCCGTCCACATCCGGAGTCAAAGCAAGTGTACCCGGAGTCGTCACAAAAGTAAACGGGCCATTGGGGGCTACCGCAGAACTCGACAACAGAATTGCATCTGCCGAGCTCGACGAGCTGCTTGGAATCAACGGAGACGATTCACTTGAAGAAACACTTACGCTAGAAGAAGACTGGATTTCGCCAGGTTGGCTTTGCGGCTGATCCACACTCGACGAAGATACAGCCCCCGTATTCGGAGCGACAGGGAATGCAGCGGGCGTATCATCGCCACAACCAGTAAACGCGCAAAGGCCAACAAAAAGGCCCGCTACAAGATACTTAGCGTAAATATTTTTCATATTCCAAAATTCCTCAATATACTGACATTGAAATTTAGATTATTCCGAAAAAATTCCTCGTAAAAAATTCCTAAACACGGCAAAACTATGTATATTTAAGGCATCACTTTTATCAGAGGCTGGATGTTATCTAGTAAATATTGGTTCATTGTTTAGTGCCTTGGAAGACGAATGTTTTCAAGGCGGTCTTCCAAGGTGATTGTGCCGATTCACACAAAAATTTTGGAGATAAACAATGAAAAAATACAATATCC
>CAMJNF010000226.1 GCA_946407235.1 uncultured Fibrobacter sp.
AACTTCAACAGCAAGAACGCATTCGTGCCTATCGAAGCTGACGCGGATTAAGAGCGAGATTGCAGATTTTAGCCTCGGCCCCCAAGGTCGGGGTCTTTTTTTGCATAACAATCGATGCCATCACAATGACTACGCGAACTTTATCACGTCCGCGAAAGCAACCGTCTCTTTTTTTCTAAAAAACACAACATTTTCTTTGCATTAGCATATATTTAAAAGGAGTAAGGAGAAAAGTATATGACTAATTGCAAAAATATTATTTTCGTCCTTTTACTGGTTTGTTCGCTAATTGGCAACACATTTGCACAACCAATACCACCATGGTACAAAACGAACACCGACACAAGCTCTTCTTTCATAGAAGCCGACAGCACTGTGGCTTACAACAAGTTATTAGCTCAAACATATGCCGGGTCAAGCGATGGAGTAAGCGTTGCTGGCACACTTATTGGTGGCGGCCTTACCATCACAGGACTTATTTGTTTTGTTGCAGTGGCAACAGCAGACGTTCACACAGACAAATCAAAAAGCAACACAGAGCAATTTGGAGAAGCTATGGCCATAGGCGCAGGCGGAGCCGCACTGATACTTACAGGTGTTTTATGTACACTTATTGGACTTCCCATTCTTATATACAACATAAGCAGCAGCGGCAGCGGACAAAAAAAACATGCCAATAATCGCGATGATTTACAAAACGAATTGAATTATCACAAAACGAAAAATAGCGCCTCTCAACTCATGATTGCTCCTACCATAAATTTAATGAATGCAAGCGGCGGCTTCAACGCCATTCTACAATTCTAACATTCCAAATGAACATTTCTATTTTAGCTACGCAATGGAGAAAAATCATTGGCATTCGCCAATTAGTATAGCGACAAGTTAAGGATGGCGCGTCCGAAAAATTATTATCTTTGCCATTGTAATCAGAGAACTTTTTCCGGAGCGATTCATGTTTAAATCAAAGGTTTTCGTTCAGGCAGCAACATTCACCGCAGCATTTTCACTTACCGCATGTATCGGAACCCAACAGTGCCCGTCCCCGGACATTAGCCCCGCAGATCAAACGCAGCCCACTTTCTCAAAAATCATCGGGCAAGACACCGTTCATTCTGCAGAAACGCAAATCGGCACAAGCTCCGAAATGCAGGTCGTCACTGGCGACAGCGCTACACAGATTCTCGACCAGTTTCACTTGACAACTCCCGACCAGACGCCGACAATTCTCGTACAAACTAGAGTCGATACGGTCATGATGATGTTGCCGCCTTGCGACAAGACGCATTTTTCGCATTGCACGCTCGAAACGACGATGGATCCGTACAAGGCATTCCCGGCGCTCGCCAATTACGTATTCAACTACGCCGATACACTCAGCAGAGCGGGACAAACCGATTCTGCTTCTGTCATCCTGAACAGTTTTTCAGCGATGGAACCGATGTGGAAAGAATGGCAGGCTTATTCGGATACGTTGCGTTCCGATTTCGGTAAACGTCGCGAGGAAAAGGCAAAAGAATTCGAATCCATGGCACTCCAGATTCAGAACATGAACCGTGTGCAGGCCTCATACAGCATGGTCGCCGAAACCGCCGACAGCCTGATTTCGCAACTTGCTCCGGGGGATTCTCTAGCCAACTGGGCCAAAGATCAAAAGAAGATTGCTTATACGAACACGCTAAAAAAAGCGCAAAAGGAATTTGACGGAATCAAAACACTCGCCGACGAAAAGGCGCAATTTGCCGAAGCCCGCAAGCAGACCGAAGAGTTCCGCATGCGTTACCGTGATTTCGAAGACACGCTCCACGTACAAGCGTTCCTTGCCCATGTCGATGAGCTAGAAAAGGCAACCGATTCCGAGACCGCCAAAATGTGGGAAAAGAATGACCCCGCGGCAGCACTCGCTAAAGCCGACACACTTATCGCCACAGAAAAATTCGAAAAGGCAAAGGACCTTTTGAACAAGCTCAAATCCAGCAAGCTCCGCAAAGAAGCAACCGAAAAATATATCGTCCTTGCCGACGCTTACTGCAACAAGCAACGCAAAACGACATCGCAGCTCTTCGCCAAGTCGCAAAAGCAAACCGACGAAGTGAAGAAAAAGAAATTGCTGAACGACGCCATGGCACCGCTTGACAAGTGCCTCACCGAATTCCCCGAGACTACGCAGCGCGAAAAAGTCGAAAACAACAAAAAGTTCATCGAGAAGGAACTCGCCAAGTGACAGACTGGTGGAGTTACGCCCAGTACCCGGCATTCTTTATTCTGGGGGCAGTCGTAAGCCTCATCAACAGCATCGCAGGCGGCGGTTCCACGCTTAGCCTCCCCATCATGATTTTTCTCGGGCTCCCAGCGACTGTCGCAAACGGCACGAACCGCATCGGACTTATCATCGGGAATTTCAGCAGTGCGTTCAACCTTGCACGGCACGGCTACCTAAACAAAAAAATCTTTTTGCAATTGCTCCTGCCTACATTTTTCGGAGCCCTCGTCGGCGCATGCTTCTTGGTTCGCATTGGGGACAAACTCTTCCAGGCCATTCTCGCCGTCGTCATCTGCCTTGTGGTCGTCATGAGCAACTTGCGTAAAGACATCCTCGGCAAGCCTCCCGCAGCCCCACCCGAAAAGCTCACGCTTAAAGGGGCTCTCGGATTCTTCGGCATCGCCATTTACGGTTGCATCGTGCAAGTCGGCGTCGGGTTCGTACAAATTTTCGGGATCACGCGATACACCGGGCTTGACCCGATTCACGTGAACGCCCTCAAGAACGCGCTCACCAACGTATTTTTGCTTGTAAGCACAATCGCGCTCGGCATGGCTGGTAAAATCGACTGGCCCATAGCCATCATCATGGCCGCGGGCGCCTGGCTTGGCGGCTACCTCGGCAGTTTCACGCAGCGCAAGAAGGGTAACAAGTTCATCCAGCGCTTCATTAGCGTCTGCAGCATCGGCATGGCCATAGCCCTCGTCATAGACCTGATGATGAAGTAGCGTCAAAAAGCTCAAACGCAAACTTATACTTTACCAAATCTACCCTAAAAGTACCACTTTTGGTAAATTATAGCGTTCCCGTTACGACAAAAAATCGCAATATCGTTTAAGTCCATTGATAACTGTAGAGTGCCGTTCTTGGCCGATTTTTGCATATT
>CAMJNF010000227.1 GCA_946407235.1 uncultured Fibrobacter sp.
TCGCACTCCTCCCGGATAGCGGCGACCGTTACCTCTCCACTCCGCTCTTCGCTGACTAAATTTAGTAGGCAGTAGGAAGTTGACGGTAGGAAGTGGCTAGTAACCGTCTAAAAAAGTTTGGTATGTGCTTCGTGGTTCCATTCGCTACGCGGTAGAAACCATTCGATCAACAAAAGCTTATTGAATGCAAACGCTAGAAGGTTCCATTCGCCTATCTAGCGTTTTGCGCGTCATGGTAGGTAGATGGCGGGTCATTTCCGCCATGATGTTAAACTTCAACAACCAACAACTAAGAACTAATGACTAACAAACGTGTCGCTGTTGGATTGTCGGGCGGTGTAGATTCCGCCCTTTCGGCGTATTTACTGAAAAAGCAAGGTTACGAAGTTGTCGGCATGACGATGGCGACTTGGGACGGCTCCGTGAAAATGCCCGCGGTCGAAGGTCGCGAGGGCTGCTACGGTCCGAGCGAAGACAAGAATATCGAAGAAGCAAAACTTGTCGCCGAACGCCTTGGAATTCCGCATTACGTTGTTCCAGTTGCTGAAGAATACAAGCACCGGGTTCTCGACTATTTCCGTGCGGAATACCGTGCCGGCCGAACACCGAATCCATGCGTACGCTGCAATCAGAACATCAAGTTCGGAGCGCTGTTGCATGCAGCCCGCAAAATGGGAATTGAATTCGATTATTTTGCGACAGGGCATTATGCGCGACTCGACTTTATAAATCCAGATGTTCCGTTCTTGTACGAAGCGCTTGACGAGCACAAGGATCAGACGTACTTTTTGTCGCGGCTCACGGCGGAACAACTTTCAACAGTGATTTTTCCGCTAGGTGGAATGCAGAAGGCCGAAGTAAAAGCACTCGCCAAAGAAATCGGCTGGGATGATTTTGCGACAAAACGCGAAAGCCAAGACTTTATTGAATGCGGCGATTACTCGGTACTGTTCGACGAAAGCGACAACGTTCCTGGAGATTTTGTTGATGTAAACGGCAAGGTTCTCGGAAAGCACAAGGGTATTGTGCATTACACGATCGGGCAACGCAAGGGTCTTAATATCGGCGGGCAAGCGGAACCGCTTTATGTTGTGGCGATTGACGCGCACCACAATCAGGTAATTCTCGGACCGCGAAGCGCTTTGAGCTGCACCGAAGTTTCAGCCGTTGACTTGAACTTGATGGTTTCGGAAACATCCCCGCTTTTGAAGGAACCGCTCACAGCGCACATTCGCCTTGGGCATAAAGGTGCAACAGCTAGAATTACTGCTTTGGACACTGCCGCTGGCAAAATCCGCGTGCAGTTTGACGAGCCGCAATTTGCATCTGCACCGGGACAAGTGCTAGTGCTGTACGCGAACAACGGAGTTGTCGCCAGCGCGATAATTGACAAGTGAGAGGAATCAAATTTCCAAAAGCTCTCGCCCGATTTTACGGATTTCTTCGCGAATAAGTTTTTCCCGTTCCGCAGACGGCTTTTTGGAGCCGTTCATATATGCAGCCATCAATGACTGCTGTATTCCTAGCCGTCTTGCAACTTCGGACATATTAAGCGATTTAAATTTCGCCGAGCCACGCAACGGATGTGCTTGCGGTTCAAAAATGCTATCGTAAGATAAATCTTCGTCTATTTCATCCCAGCGCAAGCCACCAAAAGACAATCTGAAAGCGGCACGTTGTTCCGCACTAGCAGAACGAAGTCGTTCCGAGTCACGGAATCTCAAAAGGGCTGTACGCCCATCCTTTGCCGTTAGCAAAATTCCGCCCCTCACGAGTTCAGCGCTTTCGATGTCTCTTTTATGCATATTATTTAAGCAATGTCAGCATTTATATCTACTTTGAATTTAGGATATAATTTTATATCCGTCAATATAGTGTTACGTTTTTTAGAAGCTTTTGAGCCTTCCATATTCTTAACACGCTTTTTTCGGAGATTTGGCCTACTATTTTTTGTAAAAAAATTTGCAAAAAAATCCTACCCGGTTGGGTAAGATTTTTCACTTTGAGATAGTTGGCAATTAAAAAGTTTTAAATAGAATAGTCTTTTTCCATCATGCCGTAGTCAATGAGAATTTGTTCCAAGCGGTCCTGCGTCATCGGAGTCGGGATAGTGAAGAGTTCGTTTTCGTCAATGTTCTTAGCGAGTTCGCGATAGACGTTAGCTTGGCTGCAATTCGGTTCGAAGTCAATCACGGTCTTCTTGCGGATTTCGGCCTGCTGCACGATGTTGTTGCGCGGCACGTACTGAATGAGCTGCGTGTTGAGTTCCTTGGTGAATGCGCGGAGCAAGTCAAGTTCGTTATCGACGTTACGGCTGTTGCAGATGATACCGCCGAGGCGCACTTCGCCGCGTTCGGCATACTTTGCGATACCCTTACAAATGTTATTTGCAGCGTAGAGGGCCATCATTTCGCCAGAAGCGACGATGTAAATTTCCTTGGCCTTGCCTTCACGAATCGGCATGGCGAAGCCACCGCACACAACGTCACCGAGCACGTCGTAGAACACGTAATCGAGATCTTCGGTGTATGCGCCCAGCTGTTCGAGCATGCTAATAGAAGTAATGATACCGCGGCCAGCACAGCCCACGCCCGGTTCCGGGCCACCGGATTCCACGCAGCGAACGCCCTTGAAGCCGACTTTTTCGAGGTCAGAAAGTTGAATCTCGGTCTTGTTGTCGCGAATGGTATCGAGCACGGTTTTCTGGTGGAGGCCGCCGAGCAAGAGTCGAGTAGAGTCCGCCTTGGGGTCGCAACCGACAACGAGCACATGCTTACCTTGTTCTACAAGGCCTGCGGTCAAGTTCTGGGTCGTAGTAGATTTACCGATGCCGCCTTTACCGTAAATAGCAATTTGACGTAATTTCTTTGACATTTTTGTCTCCTTAGGTATTTCATTACCTACTGAAACGCTAGGTAGGGTCAATTGTAGAATTAAAGTCAACCCTTTTCAATATTTTTTCAACCCGTTTTGTTCAAAAAATTATGATTTACGTCATTGCTATAGTTTTGTTCTATAGCACCATTTACCCCGTGTCTATCACTAGTCCACAAAACTCATTTTTTTTGTTTTTTGAACAAGGTTTTATATTGCATTTACCTATTACGCTTTTTAAATTATGCGGGACTTC
>CAMJNF010000228.1 GCA_946407235.1 uncultured Fibrobacter sp.
CTTCGCCCTTGCTGTTCACAGCGCGAATGACGCCCTTGCCCTTAGCGACAAACGTTTTGTCGTGGCTGCCGTATTCTTCGGCGCCCTGAGCCATAAGGCCCACGTTCGGCACGGTACCCATCGTCTTCGGGTCGAATGCGCCGTTCTGCTTACAGAATTCAATCGTTTCGTCGTAGATACCAGCGTAGCAGCGGTCCGGAATGCAGGCGACAACTTCTTGCAGCTTGCCATCCTTGTTCCACATGCAGCCGGAATTGCGGATCATTGCCGGCATCGAAGCGTCAATAATCACGTCGCTCGGCACATGCAAATTCGTAACGCCCTTGGCAGAATCGACCATGGCGAGGTCCGGGCCTGCGGCGAGTGCGGCGTCGATAGCAGCCTTGACTTCGGCTTCCTTGGCATTGCCTTCGAGGCGCTTGAACAAGTCACCGAGACCATTGTTGGCATCGATTCCGAGTTCCTTGAAGAGGTCTGCGTACTTCGTGAACACGTCCTTGAAGAACACGCGGACAAATGCACCGAACAGCACCGGGTCAGAGACCTTCATCATCGTGGCCTTGAGGTGCACGGAGAAGAGGAGGCCCTTGGCCTTGGCTTCAGCCATCGCATTAGCGATGAACTTTTCGAGAGAAGCCATGCGCATGACGGTCGCATCGATGATTTCGCCCTTGAGGAGCGGCTTTGCGGCACGGAGTTCCGTCACAGCACCAGCTTCATCGACAAATTCAATCTTGAACGTATCGGCATCAGCCATCGTGATAGACTTTTCGTTGCCGTAAAAGTCGTCGGCCTGCATGCTTGCCACATGCGTCTTTACGGAAGTGTTCCAGTTGCCGTTGCTGTGCGGGTTGTTGCGGGCGAAATTCTTCACTGCCTTAGGGGCGCGACGGTCGGAGTTGCCCTGGCGAAGCACCGGGTTCACGGCGGAACCCTTCACCTTGTCGTACTTGGCACGGATTGCCTTCTCTTCATCGTTCGCCGGAGCGTCCGGGTAGTCGGGCACATCGAAACCGTTCTTCTGGAGTTCGGCGATGGCGGCCTTGAGCTGCGGTACCGAAGCAGAAATGTTCGGGAGCTTGATGATGTTTGCGCTCGGGTCCAGCGTGAGCTTTCCCAAGAAATCAAGGTCGTCAGATGCCTTGCCGAAAGCAGCCAGAATGCGGCCCGGCAAGGAGATGTTCTTAGTTTCAACATCGATATCTGCGGTCTTTGCGAAAGCAGATACGATAGGAAGCAAAGACTGAGTCGCCAAGAACGGCGACTCGTCCGTAAGGGTGTAATAGATTTTAGTATTCATACGCCCCTAAGATAGAAAATAGCTCATGAAAGTTAAGTTCTATATCTTGGAAATGGGCTAGTCTTTACCTACCAATTTTAAATAGTCATCTTCACCAAAATGTTCTATAAATCTTTCTTTACCACCATACAATTCTACATATCTATCCGTTTCAAACAAAGCAAACCATTCTTCATAATATAACAGAACATCAGACGAAGTCGTCCATTCACCATAAGGTTCTATTTTTTCAAGAGTCTCCGGCTTGTCGCAATTCCAGTTATCGCTTACATAAGTCGTTTTAACAATGGAGCGATTCATAACATCCCAATCAGGAGAATCCATCAACAAAACCACCGAATAGTGGACTGTCGTATCTTCAGGGCAATTTCCACTTTTCACGATATCCGTCACATAAATTCCGTTTGCATCAAAATTTGTCAACAAATGTCCCTTCGCCCCAACATCTTTCAGGACGATGATGTAAAAAATTTCCGGGGGATACCACTTGAGTCCATCTAATCCAGTCGGATAAGTCGCCAAATTCGGGAAGAATTCTGCAACTAATGAATCGGGCAATACATAAACTCCCTCTTTGCGATATGCATCTGCAATTTTAGTATCAGGCAACGTGTTATAGGCGACGCCTAAACTATTACGATGCTTGAGAGCTAGTTCGTCATCTTCTCTTTCTTGATAAATAAAATTACCAAACTCATCTACCCCTACAGTACTATCAATTATCGAGAATTGCCATCTATAAGCATACATAGATTGTTTTTGAGCATTTCTCCATTTATATATCAAATTTTCAACCCTGGATATGCTATCTACATACAAACTATCAGAAAAAGGGTCATGGTAGACATAATTTTCATCATCATAAGGAGCATACTTTATAGAATCCTCAAGGCACTGAATTTTATACCCTTCGGTATAAGAATTCAAAATTTCATCAGGCTTTTTTCCTTCAGGAATAAACGAAGCGCAAGCCAAACTCAAAGAATTCATATTACAAGCATCTCCAAAATCCAGAAAAAGACCGTTCGATGCGTTGCAAGACTGCTTAAAATCATTCAAATATTCACCGCAGGAGACTCCATACCCCCAAAATTGACTAAATGAATTTGCGCCAATCGTTTTCAGAACAACCGGAACACCATCTACATCAGTAATTTTGGTATCAACAATCGTTTCATAGCGGTGAGTAGCCAAATAATCATCTGCAAGGCACCTTAATTCTTCATACTTGGAACCTTCCCATTTACATTTATGATTGTGTTCATCATACGACATCGCAAGAAATACTCCCTTTTGATTCTTTCCATTTTCTTGCTTATATGTCACAACATCACAAACCTTACGCCCATCTTTACTTGGATAACTAAAAACTTGATTATTCATGACACTATACGGACGCATATCGAAATATTCAATATAACGGCTATCCATCTTTGTTATATCAGAACCAAAAAGGGCTTTTAACGAATCAACTTTCGTTGAATCCACCAAAGTGTATAGCGACTTTGCCAAAACAGCCTTTTGCTCTTCCGTCAAGTTTGCCGTTTTTGAAGAATTCGGTTCCGTCGTTGCTCCGGAAATACCCGAATCAACGCTAGCATCATTGGAACATGCGGCCAAAAAAGCCGTCACTCCAGCCAGAATTACTTTATACATTTTTCTCATCTCATTCCTCCTTCCCTTTAGTCATAGGGAAAAGTTGTAAATTCAATCGATAAACTTTATCGTATTCTTTTTCTTTAGCAGCCATGGCAACCACCTGCTGCCTGAGCGCTTCAAGCTTTTGCACAAGCCATTGG
>CAMJNF010000229.1 GCA_946407235.1 uncultured Fibrobacter sp.
GAAAAACCTTTGCATACACGTTTGATGTATTTTGATTTGATTGATATTAAATAAAAACTAGAACTAGGGCCGCTTTTTCACGCCAGCGTGTAGCTTTTATCCAGCAATTTCTTGATTTCGGTTAGCGGCACCGTTCCGTCAAGGATGACCGTTACCCAGCTTTTCTTGTTCATGTGGTATGCGGGGAGGTAGCCGGGCTTTTTCAGGAGTCCCGGCAATTCCTTCGGGACTATCTTGAAGTTCGCCACTTCGATAATCTCGTCGCCCTTGAGGCCAACTTTTGATTTTTCGACAGTCCCCAATAGGCAATACCATTTCTTGTTTTCGTGCTTGCGGATGGCGGCAAATTGCGGAAACCGTTCCCACAGATATTCGGGCTTGTCTCCGTATTTTTGCTCCGCGTAGCCGATCAGGTCGTTTGCTGATTTCCTTTTAAAAATCTGCGTCTCGAAACATTCGCTGATGAAATTATCCGTAATAGCGGAAACTTCTTTGCGGATGCGGCCCACGAGGGCCCCCTGCACTGACAGCACCGAAAACAGTAGGTATTCTTCGCCGGAATCGTTATCGAATACCTTGACGGAAACCTTCTTGCCTCGTCCCACTCTGATTTCAAGACGGAACTGTCCGCCAAGTATTTCGCGGACGAGCGCATAGTTAGACCCTTCCTTCGTGAACCCGAAAGGAATGAGCTTCTTGACAAGAAGTTTCTTGCCGTTGAATTGTTCTTCGATGCCTGTCACAAATGAAAAGATAGATAAAATTATTTACGGCTCAGTTAGAAATTGCGACTTCTCGGCGGGCGTCGCGGTACTTGTGCAAGCCTAGCATCACGCGGCGTGCAATCGGCTGCGCGATCAAGATTTCTACCGCGAGCGAAATGGCAAAGTTGCGAGGCCACTTGTAAAAGAAGTTTACCACCGGCTCCATTGTAATTTCGCGGTTTCCGACCCAGGTACCCACAATCGTCAAGATGATGGACATCAGGAAAACCGTGCACATGATGTTGAGTGTAATCACTGCGTGGAAGCTGTCGCCTTTCTGCGTGAGCCTTGAAGTCAGGAACGCTGCAGGCTTGTATGTGACAAGTACCGTCGCGATGACGCACGGCCAGAGTATCGGCATAATCGGGAATACGTGCGCCCAGCTTTCCATGCTAAAGCCCATCTCGAAACAGGTGATGAGCGGCGCGATGATGTTCATCGAGATAATCGAAAGCGTCACGAGAAAAAGGGTGAATTCGCGTTTGCCGCGCGGGAGTTTCATGTAAAAGTCCATTTTAACCTCTTTTGTTGCGGGCTCTGCGCAATAAAAAAGGCGCAAAACCCTGATGTTTGAGTTTCACGCTGAACCATTATACGCAATGAAATTTCGTGCCCATAAATAAAAATTTTTTTTGCCTTTGTCAAGAACTTGCCAACGGAAAAATTTTTTCCTAAATTCGCTTGCGAAATCAACGTGTAGCGGTCCCGCATAAGTCCAGTTGTATGGCTTTGCGGGCTTTTTTTATGGCGATTCTACGCTGCTTCGCCAAGAGGAATATATGAGCGGAAAACAGAAATTCACTTTCCTTATGCTGTTACTGGGCTTGCTTTCGGCGTTCGGCCCCTTCGTGACAGACCTTTACTTGCCGGCCCTCCCGAGCCTTGCCGATTACTTTGCGGCAAGCCCCTCGATGGCACAGCTGAGCCTCACCATGAGCATGCTCGGGCTTTCGGTGGGGCAACTCTTTGTAGGCCCGCTGAGCGACAAGTACGGCCGCAAAAAATTGTTGTTAGTTTGTCTGTTACTTTTTGTTTGCGGGACTGTCGCCTGCATTGTCGCACCGAACATCGTAACCTTCAACGTGTTTCGTTTGTTGCAGGGCATGGCGGCGTCTGGCGGTATCGTGATTGCACGTTCCATTTCGGCGGATTCCTACCGTGGCCCCGTCCTCACGAAGTTCCTTGCCATGGTGAGCGCTGTGAACGGAGTCGCTCCGATTATAGCCCCAGTGCTAGGCGGATTCTTGCTGAATTTCATGAGCTGGAAGGGGACATTCGCGGTGTTGCTTCTGTACGGTGCATTGCTGCTCTTTATGTCAGGGAAATTCCAGGAATCGCTCCCGGCAAAACGCCGCAGCAAAAAATCCGTTTTTGCAAGTTTTAGCTTGTATGTAAAAGTATTCAAGAACCGCGCCTACGTATCGTATTTCTTGGTATGCACATTCCCAATGGTTATCTTGTTCGGGTATATCGCGTCTTCGCCGTTTATCTACCAAAAAATCTACGGCCTTTCGCCTGTCGGCTTTAGCCTGTGCTTTGCACTGAATGCCGTTTTCACGGCCATCGGTTGCGCATTGTCGGGTAAAGTCGGCAACGAATACAAGGCCCTGAAAATTGCGGGCACGGGAATGTTCGTTTTCGCAATTGCCGTTGCGGTCGCCCTCATGACACACGCTATACTCCCGCTTCTGCAAGTCGCTTTCATGGGGCTTACGTTCATGTTCGGCATGAGTCAGCCCCCTGCAAACGCATTGGCTTTGAACGCCGAACGCGCAAATGCAGGCACCGCAGCCGCAGCCATCGGGGCATCGGGCTTCTTGATGGGCGGAATCGTCTCTCCGCTGGTCGGCATGGGCGACATTGCCACAAGTGTTTCGTTTGTCCTAGTTGTGGGTGCCGTTTTGACGCTTGTTTCGGTTCTCGCCAGCGGTTCACTATGCGCAAAAGGCATAGTGAGTCATAGCAAATAAGTATTTTGAATCGCTTGCACAATTATTTATATTGTGTGTATGCGAAACATTGTCCTTATAGCGTTGTTCTTTCTGGTCGCCTGCAGCGATGCCGCGAGCCATTCGTCACAGCCTGAAGCCCAAACGGAGGCTCCCGTGAAACTCAAAATCCATGTGAACGACACCACCTTCACGGCAACGCTCGAAGAAAATTCCTCGGCCAAGGCCTTCGCCGAATTCCTCGCGCAGGGCGACATGACGCTCGACATGCACGACTACGGCAGCTTCGAGAAGGTGGCTGACCTGCCGCGCAGTTTTCCGCGCAACGACAAGCAAATCG
>CAMJNF010000230.1 GCA_946407235.1 uncultured Fibrobacter sp.
CCTCTTCTTCGAAGATGGAAGCTTCTTCCATTTCGAGGTCGTCGTTCGGAATAATTGGATCGTCATCCAAAGCGTTCTTGCTCTTCTTTCCAGCCATATTTTCTCCTTAATAAAGGCGTTTCGTATTCTTTACCGCTATATTATAAATTTTTTTTGGAAAAAGGAGATTTTTTTGAAAAAAAAGTGAAAAAAAATCAATTTTTTGTGCTAAATGTCCTAATTCGCTATAAATGGCCGTATTTTGGCTTTTTGAATTTACTCAAATTGCGGCAGGTTAGCACAAACGAAGCCCTATTTCCGGTTCTTTGGAGGAACTTTAGCGCGACAATCAATTTACTTGAATAAATGGTCATGGCGCAATCTATAGGGACATTGAGTTCCTCCGCATCAAGCATGGTCTGTCGCAGCATGGCGCGTTCTTCAGGGAATTTGCTGATAAATTCGCTAATGATTTGCTCGTGCGTTCTAGCACCGATGGATGCCATGAAGTCAGAGAAGGCTTTGTTTGTATAAATAAACTTGAACTCCCCGTCGATTAGTTCGAACAGGACGGTTGGCATAAAGTTGACTATCGTATTGCGGTTAATAATCAGGGGACGGTTGTCCAAAAGGTTCACGGTCCCTATCGTATCGTAGTATTCCTTGAGTTCTGATGGCTCGCTTACTTCATATCTGCAATACTTTTCCCTGTTGTTCTGATATTCTTCGACAGGCATGGGCTTACCAAAATAGTACCCCTGGATAATTTCGCAGCCGATCATTTTAAGGTATTCATACTGTTCCTTGGTTTCGACGCCTTCGGCAAGCGTATGGATGCCGAGTTTCTTGGCCATGTCGACAATCGAGGCGATAATGAGCTTGGATTTTGGGTTTGTGTCGAATGTACGCAAAAAACTCATGTCGATTTTCAATAGATCGAAATCGTAGGACTGCAGGTTGCCGAATGAGCTGAAACCTGAACCAAAGTCGTCAAGCCAAACCTCGTAGCCGTCGGCCCTAAAAGCTTTAATGGTCTCGGCAAGGTTTGTATTTTGCGACGAAAAGGCGCTTTCGGTGACTTCTAGGTTCAGATACTTTTTGGGGATGTTGTACTTGGCGACCGCATCGTCAACAATTTTTTTGATATCACTGAGTTCAAAATCCAGTCGTGACAGGTTTACTGAAACGGGTTCGTAGGCGTACCCGCTATCCATGTCGTCGCGAATGTCTTTGCAAGCCTGTTCGATAATAAGAGCATCCAGCCTGTGAATCAGGTGGAATTTTTCAAAAATTTCGATAAAAATGAATGGCGGAATGATGCCGCGCACGGGGTCTATCCAGCGGGCGAGGGCTTCGTAACCACAGACTTTGCCTGTAAGTGCTCGAACAACGGGCTGATAAAAAACCTTGAAGTATCCTTTTTCGAACGCCTCTTCAAAATGCTCCAGCACATATTGCTGCTGTTCATGTTTCTTGTTGAGTTCGTCGTCGAAAACGGCATATTCTTTGTTGAACATCCCATGAATTTCGCGACAGGCAAGAGAGGCTCTGTCCATCATCACGATGGGTTTTTGCGGAGTTCCGTCAGCAACGTAAATACCGGCCTTAATTTGGTTGCGTAGTCCGCCTTCAAAGTGGCCCATCACTAGGTTCAATTCTTTGACTCGGTTGACGATATCTTCAACGGTAAGATTCAAGCTAATGACGACCAGGTGGTCTGCCCCGGCGCGTAAAACCGTTTCGCCTTCAAAAATGCGCTTGAGCTCGTCCCTAAACTTGCACAGGTAGGCGTTTCCGCCCGGGTAAGAAAATCTCTGGTTAATCGTCTTGAAGTTCATTACGTTAAAGAACGTAATGGTCGATTTGTGAAGCGGGTAAAAATTAGGGTCTTTTTGAGTTTGAGCAAAAAACCACGCCACAAGGTCCAGACCGGTTATGGGGTCGACTTTTTCGGGCTTTGGAAAAGCGGAACCACCAGGACCTGGCCCACCTGCATATTGAGGGGGATTTGCTCCATTTGGAGGTGTCATATTGGGACCACCTTGCATCACTACCATTTTCTCCTGTATTATATCGTCAATTTAACTAAAGAAAACAGGAAAAGGGACTTTCCCTTGAAAAAAGTCCCGTTTTATTACGATTTTCTTACTCCAATTTGGAATATTCGGTTTATTTGTCCCGCTTTTTAGAATTTCGGGTAGCCGTCCTTGAGACTTTCGTCATAGTGGGCGCGTTCTCCGCCGATGAATTTCGGGCGCGTGCGTGCCGCAATCAGGATTGCCTTGCCGACATGCGTCTGCTGCATGTGCAGGGGAACGGCGACTTCTTTCAGGTGCATGCCGATAAGCGTTCCACCAATGTCGAGGCCCGCATCGGCCTTGATATGTTCGATGGCGACGGGTTGCTCGAATGCGTTATAGCAGGCGGTGGCAAAAGAGCCCCCGGCCTTGGGCTGTGGAACCACGTTCACGATTTCGGCAAACGGGACAGCCGCGTGCTCGACGATGATGGCTCGGTTCAGGTGTTCGCAGCACTGCGCCGCAATGTAGATTCCCTGCGGATTGAATACGGACGAGAGCCCTTCGAGAATCGCCTTGCCGACTTCGGGCACGGAATGGCTACCGATGTCGTTTCCGAGCGTGGAACTCGTGCTGCAACCGATAACCACAATATTGCCCGCCGTGAGGTGAGCCTTTTCCACAAGTTCCTTCGCGGCGTTCATCGCGTCGTTACGAATCTGTTCGACAAGATTCTTGTCGTCTATTTCGTATGTAATGCCTGCCAACTTTTTACTGCCTACTGTCTACTTCCTACTGCGGCGAAGCCGCTCATTCCCACTCAAGAATCCCAAGTTCCCGAAATGCGATAGTGTTTTCCGTCTCAAATAACTGGACACATTTTCGAGTTTGTCGCGACTCGCTGAGAACTAGCTCACGAAGTTGAACCAGTTCTCGACAAGTCGCAACGGTTGTACAACCAGTCAGTGGACCGTGCAGGAGTTTAATAAGAGGGTAGCATAAGCTACTATATTCATTGCGC
>CAMJNF010000231.1 GCA_946407235.1 uncultured Fibrobacter sp.
TGAAACTCATTTCCTTGCTGGCATAACGCTTGATAAGCGGGCTTTCGAATTGATCACGCATGATTTATCCTTTTTTAAGTTTTACAAGGGCAAAGATAAAAATTTGCAGACCACATTAAAAGGGGCTATACCCCTACCTATCGTATTTCACCACAATCCTTCCCTGGGGTTTGCGATAATTCTCAGGGATTTCTGAACCGAGACTTTTCAAAAATTTCACCACCGCTTCATCGTCGGTCATCACCTTATCCATGATGATTTCACTTTCGCGGAAGGCTGTAATTTCACCGCCCTCATACGCCACATAAGACGACAATCCGACCGTATAGAGCGAATTTTCGTCGATGGCGACAAAGCCATTCTCCGTTTCGACCTGCACGTTTTCAATACGCACTTGCGTTGCCTCGCCTCCGTCTTTCGATTCAACAACAGCCGTATAGCGGAGTCCCGAAACTTGCAAGAATCCGCCGAATTCTTCAGGCAAATGCGAAGCCCCTTGTGCAAGAGCCTCCTTGATCTGCCGCCCAGTCGCACGAATCAAACACATGCCATTTCCAAAAGGCATCACATTCAGAATGTCTTGATATTTCACTGCGCCCGCAGGTATCGTCACGCGAACACTCCCGCCATTTTCGATTCCAATCTGCGCTCCCACAGAAAAACGCATGGCATCGGCCACCAAGTCGCCCAAGTTCGTTTCACCTTTGCGAATCAAGCGTTTTCCGTCATCGCCATTGATTGTCAATTCAAATTTCGTATTCGAGACAACCTTTTGCAAATCTACAGCAGCCAAGGCTCGCAGGCTATCGTAAACCGCAGCGGCCTTACTGTTCACCGCAACAACGCTATCCATCGGAATCAACCGAGAATGAAATTTTCCATCGCGAGCAATATCGAGCACTCCGACATTCTGGAATTTCGTTCCCGTCTGCGACACAAGAACACTATCGCCATGAGCATTTACAACAAAATCTTCTTCAACAACGCTATGAGAATGTCCATCTAGCACGGCGTCAATCCCTGAAGTGTTTTGAATAACTTCAAGCGATGTCACCGGCGGCACAAGTCCCAAATGCGAAAGCAAAATCACATAATCCGCACCCGCCTTACGCGCATCATCCACCGCCACCTGCACTAAATTGAAAATCTTCTCTGTGGGTATATCGTACAAAGTCTTTAACGACTCATCCGTAAATGCGTAAGACTCACCCACTAAGGTTTGCGGAGTCAACACGCCAACGAACGCAATTTTCTTGGAGCCTACCTGCTTTAAAACATAAGGCTTGAACAGCGGAATCGAAGTTTCTTTTTGAACAAGATTTGCGCAGATTATTGTCGATTTCAAGGAATCCGAAAGTTCCATCAAACGTGGAATTTTATAATCAAGTTCATGATTTCCGAGAGTAACCACGTCATACCCGACAGCATTCATCATGGATACTACATAGCCACCACGCGAAAAGCTCCCCATCGCACCGCCCTGCAAAAAATCGCCGGACGAAACTGTCAAAACATCAGCCGTATCCGCAATCGCATCACGAAGGCCTGCAAATTTTGCATAGCCATCCATATTGCAGTGCACATCATTTTCATAAACGACAACGATGCTCCGGGGCGAAGCCAAAGTATTCGCAAGACCTTCAATTTGCGGTGGTTTTCCTGAACAAGAAAATACGCCCCAAAAAACTAAAGGCAACAAGAACTTTAGCTTATTCATAGTCCACCAAAAAGCGAAACAACGCGTCTCGTTACATTTCTTCGGCAAACTCATTCATCGGCTTGCGTAATTCATGGCGCGGCGAAGGAACACCGTTTACAGGATCAGCATAGCCAACGTCCAAAAGACATGCCAGTTTGATATTTTCGGGGAATCCAAATTCATGTTCAATGTGTGCAGCGCTGAATCCGCGAGCCCAAAGCGTTGCAAGCCCGAGATCGGTAGCCTGCATCATCATCGAAGTGGCAACAATACTCGAGTCCATGATACCACTCTTGAAATCATCCATGTAGGTTGTCGGAGAATAGACTTTAGTATCGTCATAGCAAACCATAATTACAACGGGGGCATTGTAGGCCATACGCGTAACGCCGCGAATTTTCTTAAGAGATTCAGGTGATTCAAGCACCTTCACAATCACCGGTTGGCCATTCACGGCAGTCGGTGCAATTCGCCCAGCCTCAAGCACCATCATAAGTTTTTCGGGTTCTACCGCTTTGTCCGCAAAAGCACGGCAACTGTAACGCGTTTTAGCAAGTTCAATAAACGACATAAATACCTCTTGTTTTTATAGTAATAATATAAGCAAATTAGTAGACAGTATGCAGTGGTTAGTAAGCAGGATTAAGTTTAAAATCATTTTTTTTCTAAATCATCCAAATCAAGCTCTAATCTATACCCTACTAAATCATCCCTAACTACTAACCACCAACCACTAACCACTATTTTTCTATATTTGCGCACATGAAAAATTTTTACGTTACTACTCCGATTTACTATGTAAATGATGCCCCGCATATCGGGCATTCCTACACGACTGTTCTCGCAGATATCCTGACCCGCTTCCACAAGATTATCGGCTACCAGACTTTCTTCTTGACCGGCACAGACGAACACGGCCAGAAGGTGCAGCGCGCAGCCGCAAAGCGTGGCGTTACTCCGCAGGAACATGTCGATGAATACTACCACCGCTTCGAAGACCTCTGGAAAAAGATGGGAATCAGCAACGATTTCTTCATCCGCACCACGATGCCTGAACACAAGGCCTACGTACAGGAATGCTTGCAGAAGCTCTGGGACAAAGGCGAAATTTACTCCAAGGAATACGAAGGCTGGTACTCCGTTGGCGAAGAACGCTTTTTCAGCGAAGACGAACTCGATGAAAACAAGTGCGACCCGATCAGCCACCGCCCGGTCGAATGGCTCAAGGAAAAGAACTACTTCTTCAAGATGGGTTCTTACCAGCAGAAGT
>CAMJNF010000232.1 GCA_946407235.1 uncultured Fibrobacter sp.
TCATGAAGGCCACCAAGGTCGACGGCATCTACACCGCAGACCCGGTCAAGGACCCGACAGCCACCCGCTTCGACGACATTTCTTACAAGGAAGTCATTTCCCGCGGCCTCAAGGTCATGGACACTGCAGCCGTCGCCCTCTGCATGGAAAACAATATGCCTATCTTCGTGTTCAAGATGGAAAAGGGCAACCTCACACGCGCTGCCATCGAAGGCGACCTCGGCACGCTCGTGCATTGCTAATTAAAAGTCGCTTATGCGAAACAAACGAAACCCTCGCTTTTGGCGAGGGTTATTTTGCTTTATTCCAGAGCCATTTTTGCGGCTTCGGTCGCGTGGATGATGGTCGTGTCGTAAGTGGGGAGCACGCTATCTTTTGCGCTGATGAGCATCCCGATTTCGGTGCAACCGAGAATCACGCCTTCGGCGCCGCGGTTTTTCATTTCCGCAATGATTCTTTGGTATTCCTTGCGCGATGAATCGAGAATTTTCCCGAGGCAGAGCTCGTTGAAAATGACATCGTTTACGAGTTCGATGTCTTGCGCGTCGGGTGTCATGACTTCTAGGCCTGCTTCTAGGAGGCGGTTCTTTATAAAGTCTTGCGTCATCGTGAATTTGGTGCCGAGGAGGGCGACTTTCTTGATATTGTCTCGTTTGATACTGTTGGCGGTCGCATCGGCAATGTGGAGAATCGGGATGTGAATTTCTTTTTGGATTTGCGGGACGAGTTTGTGCATGGTATTGGTCGCGATGACGATAAAGTCGGCACCGGCGATTTCGAGGCGCTTTGCTGCATCTGCAAGAATCCTAGCGTTTCCGTCCCAGTTTCCGCTGGACATGTTTGCTTCGAGTTCGGCAAAGTCCACATTGTACATCATGATTTTGGCACTGTGGAATCCGCCGAGCGCTTTTGCGATTTCTTTGTTCAGAATCTCGTAATAGGTGATGGAGCTTTCCCAGCTCATTCCACCGATAAGTCCGATTGTCTTCATTTTAAATTCCAATTATTTTGATTTCAAGTTGTTGAGCGCTTGATTGTTGTGGCTTGTAATCATGCTGAGTGTTTCGCAATGCTCGACTTTGTTGCATTCACCGCAGGTGGCAAAGCCATTGCCTTGTGCGCATCTGCGGATAGGGCAGAGCGATTGGCAGAACGGCGTTTTGGGCCCTTCGATGCGGCAACCGGTACAGTTGATCATTTGCGGAGTGATTTCCACTTTGTTGAGTTCTGACCATTCTTTTGCGACTTTTTCGCGTAGTATGTTGTCGTTGTTGATGGTGGCAAGACGGGCTTCGCACTTTTCGCAGTCGAGTCCGCAGCAGGCAATGTAGCTATTCATAATAAGTTTCTCTTTTGAGTTCTCATCTTGAGTTGTCATCCCGGATTTATTCCGGGATCACCTTTGTTGTGCTAAATACGGTTTATCATTAAGCGGGCGGGTGCAGCCCCATTCTTGTGCGATTCGCTCGAAATTCTTTTTGACAATGCGCTTGAAAATGAGATTGAATAGCAATCGAGCTATCCAAGGATTCTGTTCGGGACCCGTAAATTTCTGAGCTTCGGTTGTGAAAAAGTTTCCGTTTAGTGCAAAAGACTGGCCCATTTTCGTGTAAGAAGTTAGAATCTTATCCGTCATTTTTTTGATGTAGCTGTTTTCGCGGTCACGGAGCATAAAGCTTCCGCCTTTGACAAGCGTTCCGCCGTAGGTGCAGCCCAATTGTGCGGGGAGCGTTTTCAGGAATTTTTCGCCAAGTCGCAGTTGATGGCCTTCGTCAAAGCCGCTATGTAGAATGAACGAAAGTTTTGCTGGTTGTTTGCGTTCCGTGGGGAGCGTGCTCAAGAATTCAAGCAGCAAGCTCGGTAAGCATTCCACAAAGAGCGGCAACGCGATGATGATATTGTTGCTTGTCATGAACGCTTCACGAGCTTCATCCCATTCTGCATGGTTCGATAGCGAATAAAGCTTGTGCGTGATTCCCGCTTCTTCGAGCCCTTCGGCAAAAGCTTGGATAATCTTGTTCGTGTTGCTGTTCTTTTTGACGCGCGGACTTCCGTTGAGAATGAGGACGTGTTCGGGGAGCGTTGCCGCTGTATCCGGTGCCGTTCCCGACGCATTTTCGACGATGTTCCCGTTTGCATTGAATGGCTTGGATTCCGCTTGGTGCACGTCCAAAGCGATTACGCCGAGCGAACGACCCGCCATATTCCTTGCGACTCGTGTACTCCATTCTTCGAGTAGTTTCTGATTGCCATTGCCCTTGTAAATGACGCCGAAGTTTAATGCATGGTAGCGCAACTGGTGGCGTTCCCAACCATCGCGAAATTCGATGTACATGTTCAGCATGGGCACAATGCGGTCTAAAACTTGTTTGCCGCGATAGTCGATAAATCCAAATTTCGTATCTGCAGCAATCCAGAGGTTGTCGGTTGCTGCCAATTTTTTTAGGACGATTTCGTAATCGTCCTTGATGGCGCAAACCCCTGGCGTTTTAAGCCAACACTGGTTGCAGCCCATGCAGTGCATAATTTTCAAATCAGCGGTGTTGATGATATCTATTTCGTCGTCTTTCCACGCCAATAATTCGTTAATCTGTTCCGAAAAGCTGTCTTCCAGTGTGTTCAAAACTATGGTCATTTCTTCTCCATTGATGTTTCTGCTGAATCTCTTAATATAACACCAATGGTCTTGAAATGTGTCACTTGTTTTTAATCTTTCACGCAACGGACGGATAAACCGTCATTTTCGTCGTCCGAACAGACGCTTACCATTCCTTCGGAACCGTTGCCGAAATGAATCATTGTAGCGCAATTGTTGTTTCGCGTGTCTATCGTCGATGTCCAGAAAAATGCGAATCTACCCGGCTCCAAGAAATACTGTGAACTTGCCCTATATTC
>CAMJNF010000233.1 GCA_946407235.1 uncultured Fibrobacter sp.
GGCTTCGTCGATTGCCAAGCTGCCACCAATTTTTACAACCACTTTTTTCATCGTTAACGATGTCCTCTTAATTTTCGCGCAAAATGCAGGCACCATTGCCCGGATCAGCCCGAAAAATTCATCGCAAATGTAGAAAAAGGAATTAGGGGTTAGGGATTAGGGTTTAGGTTTTAAAGTGCAATTTTTTTGAATCTTTTCACTCTCCAAGCGTATTTTTTTATATCTTTTGACCAAACTCAACCAATAAGAGGTATTCTATGGCAATTACAAAAGTTTGGCTCGACGAATCTAGCGACGAATGCGTTTCCTGCGGCGCTTGCGAAGCAACATGCGACGCTGTCTTCTCCGTTCCGGAAAAGATGGTCGTGAAGGAAGGCGTTGATTTCGCTGCTTACGAAAACGAAATCAAGGACGCTGCAGAAAGCTGCCCGGCCGGCGTCATCAAGTTCTCGTAATTCGAGCAACTCGTGATTGTAGACGCCCCGTCCTCGCGACGGGGTATTTTTTTATGCAAAAAAGATCTTATTAGTTATAAACAAAATTTCACGTAAACGATTTTTCTGCATTTTTTTTGCTTCCGTAATTTTATATATTGGCATTTTAAACAAAATCAATATAGGACAACTTATGAAAAAATTTATTGCGGTATTATTTGCCCTTTCCGTGGCTTTTCTGATGAGCGGTTGTACGGCATCGTACCAAGGAGACTTCTTGCGTCCGCAAGTGGCGATGCAACCTCAAACACGCATTTTGATTGTCACACCAGAAAATGGGCAATACGGAGACGAAGAATACCTCACTTCTGGAGACGATGTCACCAAGGCCTTGGCCAAAGAAATGGAAAGCTATAGCAAACAAATTTCGGTCATTCCAACGACAGTCAAAATTGAAGATATTCGCGAAGAGGACTTGCAGAACAACGACTACGTGTTCATTCCGCAGATTTTGCATTGGGAAGACAGAGCAACCGGTTGGTCATTCCGTCCTGACCGTATCAAAGTCAATTTCAACATATACAACAGCAACAGGGATCTTGTAAACTCGTACCTTATTACGGGAAGAAGCGCCTATATCGTCTGGATAAGCCGACAACCAAATTCTCTTTTGAAGAAACCGATTAGAGATATGCTGAAAATGTTTTTCAACGGCAAATAAACGTTTTATAGGTTGAAAAAAAACACTCGATCAAAATCGAGTGTTTTTTTTTGAAAAGGGGGATGCCCGCTCGGCGGCGGGCATGACACTAGAATCCTTTGTGCTCTATTTGAGCACAAACGGAACGCCTCGGTCATGGCAACTCGAGCAAGCCCGGTTGCCGCGACACTCGGCTAGAAACCGTTGCACAACTTCGTTGTGCAAGGCTCGGCGATTTGCCAATGCAGACGTGCAAGCACGTCTGCGCTGTCAAATCTTAGAAGCCTTTCTTCATCGACTTGAGGAGGGCGTTCAGTTTTTGCGGCTGAGCGGCGTTAGCCTTCTTCGGAGCAAAACCCGGGCGTTCCTTACCGGCAATCTTGTTCTTGAGGTCGGCAATCGTTGCATGACCCTGGATACCACCCTGCGGGCGAGCACCACGGTCGTCACGATGACCAACGCCACGCGGACCGCCCACGCGCTGACCGCGAGGACCGCTCACGCCAGCACCGGCAACACCGTCGGTCTGTTCCTGCTTCATGGAAAGGCTGATGCGCTTCTGGTTTGCGTCAACTGCAACCACGCGAACCTTCACCACGTCACCGACAGTAAGCACGTCCTTAGCATCCGTCACATACTTGTCGCTGATTTCAGAAATGTGAACGAGACCATCCTGATGCACGCCGATGTCCACGAAAGCACCGAAGTTAGCAACGTTGGTCACGACACCTTCCATCCAGCTGCCCGTCACGAGGTCGTTGATGGTCTTGATGCGGTCATCGAATTTCGCATAACGGAATTCCTTACGCGGGTCGCGGCTCGGCTTCTGGAGTTCCTTCACGATATCTTCCAAAGTAGCACGACCCACTTCGTCGCTCAAGAATTCGTCGAGCTTGATGCCCTTCACGGCTTCAGCATTGCCGACCATTTCCTTGACCGGAACGCCGACCTTTTCAGCCATCTTTTCGACGAGAGCATAGTTTTCAGGATGCACAGCGGAATCGTCCAGCGGGTTTTCGGCACCCGGAATACGCATAAAGCCTGCGGCCTGTTCGAAAGCCTTCGGGCCAAAGCCCTTGACCTTCTTCAAATCTTCACGGCTTGCATAAGCGCCGTTTTCTTCGCGGTACTTCACGATAGCTTCAGAGAGCGTGTTGCTGAGGCCTGCCACGTGAGAGAGGAGCGGAGCAGAAGCGCTGTTCACGTCCACGCCGACCATGTTCACGCAGCTTTCCACGACTTCGTCCAAACGCTTCTTGAGTTCGCGCTGGTTCACGTCGTGCTGGTACTGACCCACGCCAATAGACTGCGGATCGACCTTGACAAGTTCTGCGAGCGGGTCCTGCAAGCGGCGGCCAATAGAAATAGCACCACGAGTAGTCACGTCTTCCTTCGGGAATTCGGCAATAGCGATCATGCTTGCGCTGTAGACAGAAGCACCAGCTTCAGAAACAATTACGCGAGGCGGAACCTTGCCCTTGAACTTGAGAGCCATTTCACCACAGAAAGCGTCCGTTTCGCGGCTAGCCGTACCATTACCGATAGCGATAAGGTCAATCTGATACTTGTCGATAAGCTGCATCAGATAAACTGCAGCACCGGCCTTGTCGTTGTGCGGTTCATGCGGCTTGATAATGCCATGATCGAGGAACTTGCCATTCTTGTCGAGCACAGCGACCTTGCAGCCCGTACGGAAACCCGGGTCGAGAGCGAGCACAGCCTTGTGGCCTGCCGGAGCGG
>CAMJNF010000234.1 GCA_946407235.1 uncultured Fibrobacter sp.
TGGCAGATATTAACGGTATTTTTTCAGCTAAGGCAAAAGCAGCGCTGCAGGCGGCACGTATTGCTGCCCGCAATTTAGGGAGCGACTGCGTTACGGTAGAACACCTTTTGTTTGGCCTTGTTCGCGAGGATTCTGGTGTTGCCTCCGAAACTTTGAAAGCGCTTAAGGTCAACCTCACGGAATTGAGCGAAACGATTCAGCGCGCGTTGAGCACAAATGGTGGGCTCATGACTGTCGGTGGCGATGCTCACGGCGGTCTTTTGACGTTCACAGGGCAATGCAAGGCGGTGCTTTACAATGCCGCGAAGATTGCCAAAGAAGAGGGTGTCCAGTTCATTGGCCCTGAACACCTGATGCTTGCGATTTTGCAGCAGACTGATTCTCCGGCCGCGGCAACGCTTTCGACGTACAATGTGACGTTTGAAAATTACCAAGAAATGCTGATGCAAATCAAACGTCAAGCTGATGGCCAACCGTTGGATGATAGTCAGCCAGAAGATGAACCGCGTGAACGTTATACGCAAACGCGTCAAGCTTCTCCATCGCGCTCCAAGACTCCGATTCTCGAACATTTCGGCCGTGATTTAACGGCGATGGCTCGCGCAGGCAAGCTCGATCCGATTATCGGCCGTGAAGCTGAAATTGAACGCTTGATTCAGATTCTTTGCCGTCGCAAAAAGAATAACCCGGCGCTCATCGGTGAACCGGGCGTGGGTAAGACTGCCATTATCGAAGGCTTGGCACTCAAGATTGTGCAACGCAAAATTCCGGATCTCTTGGCGAACAAGCGCGTTGTGACGCTTGATGTGGCCGCAATGGTTGCAGGTACAAAGTATCGTGGCCAGTTCGAAGAACGCGTGAAGGGGCTCATCATGGAACTCCAGCGCGTGGGCAATTCCGTGATTCTCTTTATCGATGAACTCCATACGATTGTGGGTGCAGGCGGCTCCGAAGGTAGCCTCGATGCATCGAACATCTTTAAGCCCGCTCTTGCTCGCGGCGAACTCCAGTGCATTGGTGCCACAACGTTTGATGAATACCGCAAGTATATCGAAAAGGATGCCGCACTCGAACGCCGTTTCCAGACGATTGTGGTGAACCCGCCGACGGTTGAAGATTCCATTCAAATTTTGGAGGGTCTTCGTCCGAAGTATGAACAACATCATAATGTTCATTACACGCCGGATGCGGTTCGTGCAGCTGTAGAACTGAGTGAACGTTATATCAGCGAACGATTCTTGCCGGACAAGGCAATTGACGTGCTTGACGAAGCGGGCGCGAGAGTTCGTTTGAATTCCATCAAGATTCCGCAAGACTTGCAGGACATGGAAGACGAACTTGGTGAATGCCTCCAGAAAAAAGAAGAAGCGGTTGCTAATCAGGATTACGCCTCTGCTGCGGAATACCGCGCTCGCGAAGAAGATTTGCAGAACAGCATTGCAGAACGTAAAAAGCAATTGCAAAATGAAAATACGGAAACACCGATTGTCGATGATAACGTTATCCGTGATGTTATCAGCAAGATGACGGGAATCCCGGTCCGCAGGCTCGGTGGCGAAGAAGCGCAAAAGCTCATCCATCTCGGTGATGAAATCAAACAGCGCGTGATTGGTCAGGATCAGGCTGTCGATGCAATTGTGAAGTCCATACGCCGTAGCCGTGCTGGTATTCGCAACAACAAGCGCCCGATGGGCAGTTTCTTGTTCCTTGGTCCGACGGGTGTTGGCAAGACGGAACTGGCGAAGGTGCTTTGCAAGGAACTTTTCGGTAGCGAAGATTCGCTTGTGCGTATCGACATGAGCGAATATATGGAAAAGCATAGCGTGAGCCGCTTGATTGGTGCGCCTCCGGGATATGTGGGCTTTGAAGATGGCGGCGGCCAGCTCAGCGAAAAGGTGCGCAAGCATCCGTATTCAGTTGTGCTTTTGGATGAAATCGAAAAGGCTCATCCGGACATTTACAACTTGCTCCTCCAGATTTTGGACGATGGCATTTTGACGGATAGCTATGGCCGCAAGATCAATTTCAAGAATACGATTATCATCATGACGAGTAACGCCGGTGCCCGTGAAGTTCGCCATAGCAGTGGCATGGGCTTTACCAAGATGGGTGAGACGGATGATTACGAACGCATGGAAACCGCTATTCGCGAAGAAGTCAAGCGCGTATTCTCGCCGGAATTCTTGAACCGTGTGGATGAACAGATTGTGTTCCGTGCGCTTTCTAAGCATGATCTCGTTTCTGTTGTGGATATCCAGATGGGATTCTTGCAGAAGAACCTTTCCGATCGTGGAATCCTCTTGGAAATGAGTCAGGAAGCAAAGGAATTTATCGTAAATCACAATTACGATTCGTCCCTTGGTGCGCGCCCGATCCGTCGTTCTATTCAGAATCTTGTGGAAGACGAAATCGCCGAAGGGCTTTTGCTCGGGACGATGACAGACTTCTCCACGATTTCTGTAGGCGTCGAAAACGGCAAGCTCTCCTTCAAGTGCGAAAAGATCAAGTCGTAAGGCGTTGGGCTGTGAGCACGCTCGTAAACTCGCTCTGAGGTCGGCACATTGTGCCTCTGGGCTTTGGGCATTTCTTGTTACAATTGCCCATATCTCAGAGGGAGCCGTAGGCGACCGAGTCCATACCCCATAGCTGAAAAGCGTCTTTTTCTAAGTTCTAAGCTCTAAGTTCTAAGTTCTAAATTCTATATTTGCCTCGGAATTTTAACAATCAACCTATGAGGTTATAAATGTCTCAGATTTCTGCTGTTCTTATCTTCGGTGCTCCGGGTTCTGGCAAGGGCACTGTGGGCGCAAAGCTCGCCGCTACGACCGCTCTCAAGCACCTCTCCACGGGCGACATCTTCCGTGG
>CAMJNF010000235.1 GCA_946407235.1 uncultured Fibrobacter sp.
CCAGTGGTTCACTCCGCTCCGCCAGGCTATGGACGCCTTCTTCAACGAAGTCAACAAGGTTGTGACGGGTGATGTGACCCTCAAGCTTTACAAGGGCAACATCATCCCGGCTGGCATCAAGAGCCCGTACAGCTTGTACGACATGGGCCTCGGTGGCTTCACGGACGTTGACATGTACGACCAGAAGGACGCTACTGGCTTCATCCGCTGCTACGGCCTCCCGCTCAAGACTCGCGCTCTCTTGCTCGGCAAGAAGACGAACGTCGACTTCGGTGGCGTTCCGAGCCTCAAGAAGTAATTTGTTTGATAATGTCACCCCGGCCGCTGTGCCGGGGTCGCCTTTATCCCGACTCATCCGAGCCGGGATTTTTTATATTCGTAATATGAATAAATTTGTTCTTGGTGCTTCTGTTTGTATTTCGCTTTTCCTCGCCGCCTGCGGCGATAATAGCAACTCTGTTGAACCGCCTTTGGAAGAATCGTCGTCTAGCATTGTTAAATCTTCTTCTTCGACAACTTCGAAAAAAACGTCTAGCAGCAGTTCTGTAAAAAGTAGCAGTTCTGCAAAATCGAGTTCTAGTACAAAAACATCTTCGTTTACTGGACGTATGGGGGAAATGACTGATTCTCGCGATGGTCAAACCTACAAAACAGTAACGATTGGTCGTCAAACATGGATGGCTGAAAATCTGAACTTTGAAACAGAATACAGCAGTTGCTATAATGATTCAACGAAATACTGTGAAAAGTATGGTCGCCTTTACTCATGGTATGACGCTGTGGATTCCGCTTGCCCAACCGGTTGGCATTTGCCTAAAACGACTGAGTTCGAAACTTTATTTACCGCAGTTGGCGATTCCTCTATTGCTGGCGTAAAGCTCAAATCGACAAGTGGCTGGTTTAATGATGGCGGTGGAACGGACGATTATGCGTTCTCGGCATTGCCTGCTGGCTATAGGGTTGGCGATGGAACGTACCAATACGAGGACGTCTATGCACACTTCTGGAGTTTGTCAATGATTTCTATGTGGAATAGTAACAGCGTTGCACCTGCCATGGTCCTGTACTACCGCAAGGATGAAGCGCGTCTGAGCACTGTCCTTAAGTATTTCAGACTTTCTGTCCGTTGCGTTGAAGACTAGACGATTGACAAATAATCGTTTGGGATAAATATTCCGAATTCCGAAATCCTAATTCCTAATTCAGAAATCGTACGCGTATCCGATTTGCCATATTACTGTCGGTTCGTCGTGTTTCATAAAGTAATGAACCGGAATCCCGATTTGCGTAAACACTCCATAAATATTGGCGCGGACTTCTGCTGAAATGTCGAGCGATTCTTTGAAGTTGTACGAACGCACAAAACGCTTGCCGTTGGCTCTGTTCAGTGCCTTGTTTATTTGGTTTGGTGCTTTTGCAAAAGAGTAGCCGCTTCCGATACCTAAGTCTAGCGAAAAAGGCAATTCGCGGAAAAATTTCCACGCCAAACTTCCACGAAACCCGACCCAGTATTTGTCTGCGTCCAGGTGGAATCCTCCACCCATTACCCTGAAAAATATGTTCTCGTAACCGATGCCAGCGTTAAGCATTATCGGTGTGGGTCTTCCTGCCGATATGCCTACCTCGAACTGCCAGGGCGATTGTTTCGTTATGGCTGGGGTGCTTTGGGGTACGTTTTCAGGTGCATTTCCGCTAGCCAATGCAATTCCAGTGCCCCAAAAGACGATTACGGCTAAAAAAAGTTGCTTTAATAACATGTTTGTAATAATAGTAATCAAAAAATCTATTGATTCCGTTTTTTTCTTAAAAATATATTATCTTTGAATTTATCAAAAAGGTCTATGGGAAAGAAGGACCATAAACAAGGATGGAATATGAAAAAAACACTATTCGCAATTGGATGCGCTGCTCTCGTTTCTGCATCGGCTGCTTTCGCTGATGGCGGTATGTTCGAAAAGTGGCTCCCGGAAAACATGAACGCAGATGTGGTCGCTGCTGTAAAGTTCACCCGCATGCAGTTCAACAACTGGAAGTTTGAAGATGGTACTTCCTCCTACACATGGCTTTTCAGCTATGATGCAGACCTTAAGAACCACTGGAGCGTTGTTGACTGGCGCAACAAGCTGAATCTCGCTCTTGGCTATACCTGGACGGAAGGCCTTGGCAAGCGCAAGTCTTCGGATCAGATTTTCTTCGAAACAATGGCTGACTTCAACGTTTCCGACAAAATCAAGCCGTACCTCGGAGCTCGTTTCGAATCCCAGTTCACGAGAGGCTATGACTATGCCACGGACGATGATGGCAACGAAATCAAGACGACCGTCTCTCACTTCATGGCTCCGGGCTATGTAACGCAGATGGCTGGTATCGGTTACTTCCCGAACGACAATTTCTCTACGCGTCTTGCTTTTGCAAACCGCATGACTATTACTGCGGACGCTTCTGATACCTACGCTTACGCTGACGACAAGGATACAAAAAAGATTGAAAAGTTCAAGGACGAACCGGGCCTTGAAAGCATCACGGAATTCAAGTACGCTATCTCGGACATCGTTACGTTCAAGAGCCGTCTTTGGGCATTCGTGAACTTCAAGGGTTTTGACCAGATCGATGGCAAGTGGGAAAATCTCCTTGCTGTGTCACTCTCTCCGTTGTTCGAATTCCAGGTGAGCTACGATATCGCTTACGACAAGGATTTGGACGAGGATTCTCAGCACAAGAACGTGATTCTTGTCGGTGTGACCTGGCGCTGGTTCTAATCTAGAATCAAATCCAAACTATTTATGGGAACCGCTTCGGCGGTTCTTTTTTTTGTATAATCGAAAACCACCGGCTAGGCCGGTGGTTCAAAAGAGCCTTCTGG
>CAMJNF010000236.1 GCA_946407235.1 uncultured Fibrobacter sp.
CGCGTGACCGTTCCGCCAGCGTAATAGATTTCACTGAAGAACATCACATCGTTCTTGCGATCAAAATCAGGGTCCATCGGACGAAGTGTTTTTGCAATAAATTCAACAAGGTCCTTGCGCAAGAATCGCGTCGGGCCAAAACCATGCGGCTGGAACCAAGCAATCACGCGGCCCTCGGTAAAGTCCTGGGCGCTCTTGATGCTTGCGGCAATTTTCGCCGGATTGTGAGCGAAGTCATCGACAAGCGTGATGCCGTTGAAAGTTCCGAGAATTTGGTGACGGCGGAACACGCCCGGAAATGTTGCAAGCGCATCGGCGCATGTGTGGAGCGAGACACCCGCGCGGAGCGCAGCGGCAGTCGCGGCCAAGGCATTTTCCATATTGTGCTTGCCCGGCAGCGGGATTTCGAACTTCACGAGTTCATTCTCGTGACGCACGCGGAATTGTATATGCGTTCCGACCGCCCTAAAGTCAATTCCCTGAACGCTCACATAGCTTTCATAGCCAAAGTCAAATTCTCGACCGGCGCTAAACTTCTTTGCGAGCGGGTGCGCATCGTTCACAATCAGAATGTGACCTGCGCTCAAGACGTTCTGGCTGAACTTGAGGAAAATCTGTTCGAGTTCTTCAATTTCCTTATGGTCCTTATCGATGTTCAGAATGACGCCGATTTCCGGTTCATAGCGGACAAGCGTTCCATCACTTTCATCGACTTCGGCAACAAGCCATTCTCCCTTACCGCTTACTGCGTTACCAATTTTCCCTTGCGCTTGCAAGTTCACAAGACCTGCGCCCGTCATCACGGACGGCTGGAGTCCTGCGTAGTTGAGAATGTGGTAGACCATCGCGGTTACCGTCGACTTTCCGCTCGTGCCGCTAATGGCAATCGTGCGTGCTTCCTTGGAAATCTTCGCGAGCATTTCGCTGCGGTGCATCACTGGGACGCCAAGTTCCTTGGCACGCTTCAAATCAGGATTCGTATCTTCAATAGCGGTGCTCACCACGACGGCGGTAAGACCTTCGACAACGCCGGAACCGTCCTGCGCAAAGCACTTGATTCCGCAATCTTCGAGCTGGCTCATGACAAGCGGCTTCTCGGCTTTTCCGTTCAGGAACTCGCCGAACTGACGGTCGCTACCACTCACGGCAACGCCCTTGCCCACCAAATACTGCGCGATGGCACTCATGCCCACGCCCGCAACACCGATAAAGAAGTAAGATTCGTTCATAATTAAGTAGAAAGTAGGAAGTTAGAAGTAGGAAGTAGACAGTGGTCAGTGGTTACTAATCTATAGTCTTCGCCAGGAATAAATAACCCGAGACAACGTGTCGTTCAAAAAATATAAATCTGTATGTTCCACAAAATATTTCAAAGCACATTTTGTGCGAGGCATTCCACAAATTCTTTTTGTACGAGCGCAATCTATATCACTATCAGAACAATGATAACAATCATCACCGGAACAATAATATTTTTCTTTTTTATTCAGAGCCCAGTGATTTCCATCCTTTTTAAAATCAACATAGTCAATCTTTTCATAATCCGATAATTTTGCACCTACAGAAACGCGATTTTTTAAAAGAACCGGAGCCTTGCATTTTTTCAAAGAAGAGTCTTTTTTTCTATTAAATTCAATCGTTGTCAGCGTATCCCATTTTGCGGAAGCATCCGAAACAAAACGATATTCAACATCTTCGAACGAACATTCAAAAAAAGCTAGCCGATTATTCTTCGCATCAAGCGAATCCTGCAAGGTGCAACTATCACAAAGAATATCTTTCATTGCAAGCTTATCACGCCTTCCATATTGAATGACATCAATAACATTCTCCGCATCTGCAGGAGCCTCTTTCAAATACTGAAGCGAGGTTATAACCTTTTCACAAGCTACCGTATCACTATTTTGCGGATTATACGAAAATTCAAAATAAAGTACAGAATTCACGGAAGTAGTTCCCATAGCCATCATATGTACTTTGTAAGGAGCATCGCTAGCACCCCCAAAATCAAAATCATCCCTGGTTCCAACAGAAACAACTTTACCTACGCTAAGAGATCCATTCCAATACAAATGAGACTGTGGAAAGTTGCCAACATACAAGAAAATGTGACCAAACGGGCCATCTATATTATATGTAACAAAATCTATTTTCGAATCAAACTTTTTTACAACCCAATCTTTTGGAATTCGAAGGGAAAAATGATCTTTTACATCAACAACAAGCTTCGTTTCTTCTTCTACATTAACACTAGCATTCTCTTGCACAGAAGTTTCCTTGCAAGAAGCAAGGAACATCACAAATGCAGAAAAAAAGCAAATAAAAAAGAGTTTCATACAACGACAGCAATTCAAAACTTTACTGGATTCTTCGACTCCGCTACGCTTCGCTCAGAATGACACCTCTTTCGTCTCTCGTCTGTAGCCACGCAGTGGCGTTCTTTCGTCTATTCCAACAGCTCTGGGTCGATTGTGGGTTCATAGCCGGGTTCGACGAAATCTTCCGGAGCGATTCCCTTGCGGCGAGCAGCCTTCATCTGCTTAATGAGCTTGCGCTCGGCAGCAACAGCACGGCGCTTCGCGGCTGTCTGAGCCTTTTCGGCAAGGCGCTGGGCGCGAGTCTTTCGTTCCTTCACAGGAGCAGCTTCATCTGGCGAGATTTCCAGCGGTTCATCATAGCCATCGAATTCATCATCTTCGTCAAAGCGAATCTGCGCATCGAAATCGCGGAAGCCTTCTTCTTCGTCATACACAGGCGCCGATGCCGGGCATTCCTTCTTCAAGAGCTTAAGCACATTTGCAAACGGCTCTTCCATCGGAACCTTGAACGTAAGCTTCTTGTTCGTGCGCG
>CAMJNF010000237.1 GCA_946407235.1 uncultured Fibrobacter sp.
CGAACATTGTCATTGGCGAAACCGCAACCGTCGGGAACAACGTGAGCTTTTTGCATGGCGTGACCTTGGGCGGTACCGGTAACGAAATCGGCGACCGTCACCCCAAAATCGGAAACGGAGTGATGCTCGGCGCGCACGCCCAGCTGCTAGGAAACATCCACATCGGCGATGGCGCAAAGATTGGCGCAGGTGCTGTTGTGCTTTGCGACGTTCCAGCTCATACGACTTACGCCGGTGTCCCGGCTGTTCAAGTAGGCCACCCGCACGACGACATGCCAAGCTTCAACATGCAGCAGGACTTCACGCGCGACAAGGGCTAATAGTTGGCAGAACTTAGACCGCTTCGCTTTTAGAACTTAGAAGAAGTCGAAGGATCTTAAGCAAAGCGAGAGGGAATCCATGCGAAAGGCGGACAAGATCAAATTCATTGGCGATAAGCTAGACGAACTGTTTCCGGATCCGCCGATTCCATTAAACTACACAAACGCATTCACGATGCTTGTCGCTGTAGTTCTGAGCGCTCAATGCACCGACATCCGCGTGAACCAAGTTACTGAAGTCCTTTTCAAACTTGCCGATACGCCTCAAAAAATGCTCAAGCTCGGCGTGGAGCGCATTGCAGAAATCATCAAGCCTTGCGGATTCTTTAACACCAAGAGCGTGAACATCTACAAGCTTTCACAAACGCTCGTCGAAAAATTCAAAGGCGAAGTCCCACACACATTCGAAGAACTTGAAAGACTGCCCGGCGTAGGCCATAAAACGGCTAGCGTCATCATGATCCACATTTTCAAGATTCCAGCCTTCCCCGTCGATACGCACATCCACCGTCTCGCAGAACGTTGGGGCTTAAGCGATGGATCAAGCGTCGAAAAAACCGAAGCGGATTTAAAAAAAGCTTTCCCCAAAGAAGAATGGGAAAAGCGTCATTTGCAAATCATCTATTTCGGGCGCACTTACTGCAAGGCGCGCGGGCATAAAGATGAAGAATGCCCGATATGCTCTGTAGTGAATAAACGTAAGTAAAAAATTCTCAAGAAGGCGATTCCGGCTCAGAGGCCGGAATGACATGCAAGGCGAGAGCAGCAAGAATGAGCGAACTCATTCTTATTGCCGAGCCGCAGAGTCATGTGCTTGCACAATGACAAAGGAGCCGAGTGATGCAGAAATATGTTTGCATGTTTCTATATCCAAGGCGAACATGTCAGGCCACGAAGTGGAATGACATGCAAGGGAATCGAGCGACAGCCTTACCTTCTACGCGATGGTGGTGGCGGAGGCGGGTTATGCGGCCCAGAACGGCGTTCTGCTCTACGAGAGCCCTGATCATCCGAGTTTGAAGCCGGAGGAGGAGGGAATGGGCGCTTGTAATTCGACGAAGGTGGTGCCGAAGTTGTGCGAGGTTCCGCAGCCGATTTGTTCAAGCCCTGCGATGCTGGAACCGGCGCCAACGGGCGATTACCCCAAGAATTAGCACGTGGAGGCGGCGGTGCTGCCGGGCGCCTGTAATTCGAAGAAGGAGGATTGTCCATTCGCGAACGCGGAGGAGGAGGTGGCGGTGGATTACCGACACGCGGACGCGACGGTCTTAAACGGTGACGCGGAGGCGGTAAATGACGGTGCGGATGGCGGTAATGCGTACGACGATGCACCCAATCGTAATAGAACGGATCCCAGCCCCAATAAGTAAGTCCAGCACCCGTCCAAGCGCCATTCACGTAACGAAACCTAAAGTTCCCATCAGAAATAACATAATAAACGACACGCGGATCATATTCGGGAACATAAACATATTCTTCGCGAACCGGCTGAATAGCAACATTTTCATCGACCGTAACAGCAACCTTATCATCACTATTCAAGTAGCCATTCTTGTGTGCCACCTTGCGCATACGCTGAACAGCATCCATCACGTCGGCCTTTTGCATATCGACCGCCTCGCCGAGCTGCTTTGTCCATGTGGCATATTTAGACATCTTACGAAGTACATCCGGGAAAGGAATCAAAGCAATGACAGACTCATTGTAATCCAAATCGGCGCGTTCAATCGCATACGCTAAATCGTCTCCCTTCAATTTGCGATTCGCGGCTGCAAACGCAGCTGCACTTGGAATTTCCTCGACATGTGTCGAAGCATCCAGCACATGAACGAGCAACGGATCCGGATAAAGCGCAATCGTTGCAACAAGCGTATCCAATTCCGCAGGCGTGTAACGGTTTTGCGCAAAGACAAATCCCCCCAAAAAAAACAACAGTCCCAAAAACAGACGAAACGACCGCACGGAAAAACTTGATTTCAAGGTTTTTTCTTTCATAGGAACCTCCTTATCCTAAAATACATCTATTGGATGCCCAAGACCAGCATACCGTTTCGTCCAGTCCCATTTTTTGGCCAAAAAAGCCTCATGCGCAAAAACAACTACAACATTTTACAGTGCGTAACCAGAAATTAACAAATCCTTTTAGCTTCTTCCATATAAATTTATTCAAGATGTTAGAGGATGCATATTATGAATATGTTCATTAAAGCAACAGCCCTTGCAGGTTGCATCATTGGCTCAGGTTACGCACAGACCTACGATTTGCCCATTTTATTCATAGACTCCAAACAAAAATGCCTTGACTTTTACACCTTTGAAAAAATACCCGCCACCATAAAAGTCTTGGACGGTAAATCCAACAACGTCGCAGACAGTTCTAAAGGCATCCAATACGACATAGGCATCAAAGTTCGTGGATTTAATTCAGCAGCTTTCCCCAAACCAAACTATACCATCGAATTCCACGATTCAACGGGCAAAGACATAAACGTGAGCCTGCTCGGCC
>CAMJNF010000238.1 GCA_946407235.1 uncultured Fibrobacter sp.
TTTGTTATGTTGTTTCCATTAAGTATCATTAAGCGTCCTCCTTTAATGCGGTGTAAACATCAATGTTTCCGACTTTTCTAGCGATGTGGTATGATGCTCCTATCCCAGCAATGGCGGGGATGAGTAATGCTCCGACAATCGTTAAAAGAATGGTTGATGCGTTAGGGAGTGAAAAAGGTATTTGCAAGTTTTCTTGAATCAAAAAACGGAATGAGATTATGGCGACCGTTCCGAAAAGTGTCCCTGCGATAGCGCCGCTTCCGCTTGCGAGAAGCGATTCTCCGAGGACGATGTTTGCAAGTTTTTTGCGTGTTGCCCCGATAATCAGGAGCGTTGCGAATTCACGTTTGCGTTCGTTTGTCGAAACCGAGAATGCAATGTAGACCACGGCAATCGCGATGAACAAGAAAAATCCAGAGATAATCCATACTGCTATTTTGAAAGAGCCTGCGGTTGCGATAACGCTATCGAACATGTTCTTGCGCGGGATGACTTGCAAGTCGTTGAATTGTCCGTAAAGCGATTGTGAAATTTTTTCGAAGTCGGCGCTATTTTCGAGATTTACAAGAATTGCGGAAGGTTCTCCTTCGGAGATGAAATTGTAGCCTTTGTTAGCTGCCGCTTGGCGGAGTATTTCGATTGTTTCGACATCGGCAAATATGGCTTGATCGAGTCTGTTGCCAAGCGGTTCAAGCGTTCCGGCTACGATAAATTCCTTGTCGAAGAATTTGATGGTTCCACCTTTTTCAATATCGATGTCGCTCCCGGCAATGATATAACCAGGCTTGAATTCGTTCTTGTATGTTTTGCGAATCCATGGCTTGATAGTAAAATCAGTTTTGGAATCGAATCCGATAATGTTGACTTTTTTGTCGCAGCAACTTGCGCTGAGTGATGTAAAGTAGAATTGCGGTGATGCTTCTTTTACTCCTGGTTGTTTGCGTGTAAATTCCAAAACTTCGCGAGGGAGCGAGTGGTGGCTCAAATCACCTTGCAGAAGAATGGACTGGTCCTTGGCTTCACTTTCAAAGGGGACGATGAGTAAATCGGCTCCCATGCGTGATGAAAGTTGTTCGAATCCAGTGTCAAGGCTTTTCGAAAAAATGACGCTGGAAAGTAGTGTTGCCGAGGCGATGGCTGTTAAAATGACGAGCCCGAGGCTCCGTACAGGATGGCTCCAAAAATTGGTGTATATAATTTTAAGTGTTGTATGCTTCATTTGTGAAATTCTCCGATTCAAAATTACGACTTGCTAAAAATGCGATGTTTGCGACTCCGAAAAGTGCAATCGCGATACCAATCAATTGAAGGACAGGGGATGAGATAGAATGACAGTGCATGTGCGGGTGCGAACAGACGCCTACAATGACTGTGGGGACGAGAGAAGTGAGAACTCCTAGGCCGATTACCGCGAAAGACAATGCCTTTTGTGCTTTGGGTAACAGCAAGTAAGCGATGCCGACAAGAGCGATTGCGATGCCTACGAAGCCGTCTGTGATGGAGGTGTAGTGGCACCGCATAACGACACCCTCCGTGTGCTTGCAAAAAGGAAGCAGAACGAACGAGAGTAACGAAGTAATGGTGCCTAGTACAACTGTTATAGATCCAAAAAATAATCCGTTTGTCATAAATACCTCCTTGTCTTTGATCGATGCCAAATATAGAAGGCGTTTATGAGTTTGTCCAATACTTTGTTTTTAGGACGTCTTATAGAAAAAATTTATAATTAAAAAGATTCCCGATCAAGTCGGGAATGACGCGTTATCTTTCACCCTAGAGTGTAACGCCCGATAGGGATGGAGTCTATTTTTTTTTATTGTTGCAACGTGGCTTTTTGATAAATGTCTTGCATCACAAGGCCGGCGATCATGAATCCGAAAATGGCGGTGGCGTGCGCCATGGTTCCGTTGATTTGCGCCTTGGTGCTGCACCATTCGTGATCGACGAGGTTTTCGTTTTGAAGTTCCGCTTCGCTACGCTCGTGACGGATTTTGGGGCACATGCAAGCGTCAGTTCCGCAAGAGGTGCTTTTTCCGCGATTTTTCAGGAGTTCGTCGCTATAGACGCACATGATTTTTTTCTTGGGAAAAAGCTTTTTGCGCTTGAACTTGTCGCGGAGAGCGCGTCCGAGAGGGCATCCGGAAACTTTCCAGAATTCGGCGACCTTGATTCGCGTGGGATCCATCTTGAGAGCGGCTCCCATTGAAGAAAATACGGTTGCTTTAGTTTTGGACGCGTGATACAGCAACTGCATCTTGTTTTCGAGGCTGTCGATGGCATCGATGATGTAGTCGAATGTGTCTAGCTCAAATTTTTCAGTATTCGCAGCTTCGTAGATGTCTTGCAGCGCGATAATTTTGGCGTGCGGATTGATTTCGAGAAGGCGTTTCTTGAGGACTTCGACTTTGACTTGGCCAACGGTTTTGGGGGTTGCCATCAGTTGGCGGTTTACATTGGTGATGCAAACTCTGTCGGAATCAACGAGAACAAGTTCTTGTATTCCTGAACGGATAAGGCTTTCGGCACACCAGCTACCGACACCGCCGAGTCCAAAAATGATGACTCGCTTTTTATAGATGTTTTCCATGACATCGTCGCCGAGCAGGAGCGATGTACGGTTGAAAATGCTAGAGCTAAGGGACATAAAACAATTATAGAAAATCCCGGTTCATAGAACCGGGGTAATGCTATTGTTCCGAACGATGTTCAGAAGTGTAAGCGCTTAGGTATTCTTCCATCTCGCGGATGTAAATGCG
>CAMJNF010000239.1 GCA_946407235.1 uncultured Fibrobacter sp.
AAATACTTGCGAAGTTCGCTAAAATCAAATTCTTCGGGCATGTCGTTCCTCTAGGCGTTCTTTAACTTATCTAAGCTAAAATCTACTATTTCTTGAGCGAGATCGATTTTTGAGCCCATCTTCATCTCGGGAATTTCTACCTCGCCTGCATTTTGTGCATTGCGAGAGTTCGCGCGGATCAAAGTATAACGGACTTCGTCAAAACCAAAACCGCTGTTTGCCGCAACAGGAGCGTTAAGCAAAAGCGCATCAGCGCCACTTTTCTTGAGCTTTTCGGCAGCGTGTTCCTTGAAATGGTCTGTTTCGAGTGCAAATCCGACAATGACTTGGTCAGCACGCTTTTGCGCGACGCTGTCACGCAAGATGTTCGGATTCGGTTCAAGTTCCAAGATGAGCTGGCTGCGGCTATCCTTGATTTTTTCGGTTGCAGCGACTTTGGGTCGGTAATCGGCAACAGCTGCGCAATGCACAAGCACATCGGCATTTTTCATCTGTTCGAGAACGGCCTTGTGCATGTCGCAAGCGCTCTTAATTCTTGTCACGTGGACAGCACCCGGGAATTCCGCTTCCATCGGGCCTGCAACTACGCTTACGTCAAAACCGTTCGCGAGGAATGTAGCTGCAATTGCAACCGCAGTTTTTCCACTGCTGCGGTTCGAAATGTAACGCACGGGGTCAATCGCTTCTTCGGTGCGGCCGGCGGTGATGAGGACCTTCTTGCCGTAACCGGGAAGCGTCGGATCCACTTCATTTTCAGCAGGAAGAGTTTGAAGATCCTTCGACTTCGCGCGCGGCGCTTCGCTCAGGATGACACCTCTCTCGTCTTTCGTCTCTCGTCTCTTCTCTAAATATTCCACGATTTCTGCGGGGTCGAGGAGGCGACCTTTGCCAACTTCACCACAGGCGAGCTCACCCGCCGGGCTGTCCATCACGAACGTATTTTCAAAACTGCGGAGCGTTTCAAGGTTGCGCTTGACGGCCGGAGAATTGAACATCGCGACATTCATCGCAGGGGCGATAAAACGCGGACCCGTGCAGCTCATAAAGCAGAGGCTCACGGGGTCATCGGCAATGCCATAGACAAACTTCCCGATGACATTCGCGGTCGCCGGAACGACGAGATAAAGGTCGGCCCAACGAGGGAAATCGATGTGCTGGAAAGGACGCGCTTCGATGGCGCCGTTTTTCAGGTAGACGGGGCACTTGGAGAGGCTTGCAAACGTGAGTGGTGCAACAAACTGCGTGGCGGCTTCGGTCATGCACACGCGCACTTCGGCGCCTTTCTTTTGCAACAGACGCAAGAGTTCACAAGATTTGTAGGCGGCAATTCCGCCCGAGACTCCAAGAAGAATTTTCTTTCCAGCGAGGTTCATGAAATGCAAGATAGAAAATTAGACGAAAGAACGGCGCTACGCGCCTACAGACGAAAGACGACAGAGCGGCTTCGCCGCAGTTATAGAACTAAGAGTTTAGTAATTAGGGTTTTGCAATTCGAGATTTACCTGCGAGCCAGGGGGTAAATCTATTAATCAGCAGAATGACGGGAACGAGAGCTGCAATCGTCACGAGAGTCAACACAACGCTCACGATTAGCGAGGTTTCAATCCATTCAGGCGCCACATGGAAAACCTTGAATAGCACGCCACGCAAGATGCTCTGTACCATGATATGCAACGCCAAAATCGTAATCGTATTCTGCCCGATAAAATTCAAGACAACATTATTCTTTATGTTTTTGACAATGGCGATAAAAGCAAGCAATCCAGTAAAGCACATCACCGCCTGCATAGAAACAAACACCAACAGAGATGTCGTTTGCTCACGGGCCATAAACGCAAGAGAAAATACAAACGCGGACACCAGTATTACAAACAAGTTGCGTTTAAAAGAGCAAAGATATTTTTCAGTAAAATTCCTTTTCGACGTCACAAGCCCAATGGCAAGGAAAGTAAGGAAAAAGCAGGTCTGATCGATATTCCAGAACAGGTGCGGCAAATGGAGCAAATCCATATACGTCCAGTAAACAAGCCCAGGTATAAACAGCAGCACAATCGCTAAAATTCGTAACTTTTTACCAAAGCGGAGAAGTCCCCAAAAGAGGATTTCCGTCATGAAAAGGCATGTCAAGAACCAAAGCGGCGTTACAAAAAAAGTGCTGTTCGTTCCGCATAAAATTTGCCACAAGACATCAGAGACTGTAGCGTCTGTCTGATACGAGAGGCCAAAATTGCGACGCACGAAAAACCAAAACGCAAAGAGAATCGCAGAAAAACCGATGTACGGGACAATGAGACTGCGGAACTTTTTTCGGAGAAGTTCTGGGAATGGAGCGTTCGCCGAGCGGTCAAATGTGTAGCCGGAGAGGAAAAAGAAGGCTGGCATCGCAAACGAAAAAATGATTTCGTTTACAAGGTAAATAGATTGCAAGTGGCCAAGCGCAACCAAACTAATAGCCAAAGCCTTGCAATTGTCAATCCAAGGAATGCGAGTCATGATGTACAAAATAGAAAAAACTCCCATGGTTTTACCCAAGGGAGTTTTTAGTGGCTGGTGGTTAGTGATTAGTGGTCAGGTCTAATAATCGCGGCGTTGCCACCTAACTATTCCTGCCTACTGCCTACTAACCACTGTCAACTTCATTAAGCTTCAGCTTCTTCAGACTTTTCAGCCTTCTTCTTGGAAGCCTTCTTCTTCGGAGCAACAGCTTCGCCAATCGTGGTGCCGTTTTCGCCCGGCTTGTGGGAGTCCATCCAAG
>CAMJNF010000240.1 GCA_946407235.1 uncultured Fibrobacter sp.
CCCTCGACGGCGCAATGGAATGCGACCTGGATCTCGGCAACACGATGATTCTCCCAAAGACAATGCCCGACACCGACAAGGGGCTCTACCCGGTCGAGCTTTCCCCGCGAATCGAGATTGCGTACAAACTCTTCGAGGCGCGCAGGGGACAAAAGAAGAGCGAGGTGGCGCGTCGCGCAAACATCACCCCGCAAGCGTACCAGCGTTTCGAGACTCCGAAGGGCTCGCCTTCCGTCGAAACGCTTTACAAGCTGGCACACGCCCTCGGCAAACAACTCGTAGTCGAATTCGTGTAGTTCGTATTCCGCACATGAGTAGTTGTCAAGGAATACTTGACAACTACTGAACACGAGCTCCCTTCATTTTTACTCGGTCACTTCGACGAGCACTTCGGCAGGCTCAGTGACCTTTTGCTACCCTAACTGTCCGGGCAGTACCAGCTTTTCCTTCGGCGGGAATCCCGCGTCGTACTTCTCGAACGCTTCGGGGTTGCGCATGGCGACAAAGTACGGTTCGGGATCGCGGTAGTTCCGTGCGGATGGTATAATTTTCCGCAATTTTATCCAATTTTTCCATATACCCCTTCGTATAGATTTCGGGCATAGCCGCGACGCAGTTTGCAAAAGTCGCGAACGAAACACAAACACAGGAGTAAAATCATGGAAAAAGCTATTCTCGGCAACGATATTTTCGAAAAATTCAACGAAGGCGAGCTCAGGCTCCCGGGCAAAACAATCGCTTTTAAGGATATCGCCTGGTCCAAGCACCCGACTTTCGAGGGCGTAGAACTCAAGCATATCATTACCGCGAAAGAAACCGGCGGCACGTTCAGCTATCATTTAGTGAAAATCGCACCGAACAAGAGCATCAAAACGCACATTCACGAAACCCAGCTCGAAACCCACGAGGTCATCGCAGGCAGCGGCATTTGCACCAATGACGGCGCCAAGCTCGAATACACTCCGAGCGTCATCTCGATTATGCCGGCGAAGGTCCCGCACCAAGTTGATGCTGGCGACCAGGGGCTTTATCTGTTCGCAAAGTTCATGCCGGCGCTTTGTTAAGGAGATCCCCACCTTGGTGGCCATGCGCACTAAGCACTAAAAATGCTAAGTGCTGTCCGCCCGCTTACGCGGGGATGACAGAAAGAGTGATGTTAGCTATCCTTCACCGCTTTCTTGTATTCTTTCGGAGAAAGGCCGACCAATTTTTTAAAGCAGCGGTCCATGTGGCTTTGGTCGTAAAATCCGGCGTCAAATGTCACCTCGGCCGCGGGCCTTTCTTCGAGCAATTTTTGCGCCTTGCGGACTTTGCACTGCATCTGGAACTGGTGCGGCGTGAGTCCGAAGGCCTTTTTGAATTCGCGTATCATGTGGAACGGGCTGATGCATGCATCATGCGCCATTTGTTCTATCAGGTAAATGTTTTCGGGATTTTCAAGGATGCTTTTTTGCAATTCATCTAACCGCGCGACGGTACTTTCATAATCCCGCGCACAACCCTCAGCAACAATCTCGTCGGGCTCCAACGCGGTACACAGAACCACCATCGAATAGCATTCATCGCCTACGGTCTTGATTTCGTGCAATATATTCGGCGGAATCTGGAACTGTTCTCCGGCACCATAAATTTTCGCCTCGCCGTTCAGCACAATGCAAACGCGGCCCTCTTCAATATAGCCGACGGTCATGTGCCCGGTATGCGTATGCGGCGGGTACGACTTGCGCCAATCCTTGTAACGCACGCATTCAATCCGGTCGTTCTTTTTACTGTACGAAATCTCGCTCATTTTCTACCGCCATAGATAACAATTTACCATTCTTTCTACATCCACATTTTGTATATTACGACTAGTTTTCAATTAAGGAGGAAAACAAATGAAGAAAATCACCCTAATTATTTGCCTTTTGGCATGCATCAGTTTCGCACAAACCAGTATTTTTGCTGGACTTGGTCAAGCTTACCACGGACTCGTCGGTGTGGAACAGACGTTCTTGAACGGGCACCTGTCTGCAAACGCGCACTGGCTGGGTTACGATTCAGACTACGACTTTATGGGCGGCGCGGGCGTGGCTTACCGCTTTAACGGTTTGACCGGCCCGTACGTGTTCCATTCGTCTGAATTCTTGACCGGCAGAACGAACGACCATATTTACCATGAAGATCTGGGCGGCGTCAAAGAAGAACGTTTCTACTACTGGCGTTTGGTATTCGGTTTCGGTCTGCAGCACATGTTCAATGAACACTTGGGAATGTTCTTTGAAACGGGCTTTGAATTCTATGCCGGCGATGGCGGCTATTACACCTACCTCGACATGGACGATGGCGGACTCAGCAATGACGAAATTGCCCTCCCCTTCTCCTTCGGCTTGGTCGTGAAGTTATAAGCTTACGCTGATTTAGCTATCTTTGGCGTATGCCAGAGAAATTTTCGAAATGGGTCGCTTGCTGGGGCAATGCGACCTCTATTACAGACCGCAAAGAAGCAACTTACGCAAAAGACTTGACGCTCCGTTACCCGATTCGCGCATGCTTTTCGGGCAATAAGTTGCGATTCCATTTTTCGAACTTGACTGGCACGGAGCCGGTGACGATTAGCGAGGCGTATGTCGCAAAGTCCGCACAATCCGCTTCAAGCGCCGCGTACTCCCCGACCCCCATCACGTTCGGTGGCCGCACCTCCGCCACAATCCCCGCAGGCGAAGAAATCTTGAGCGACGAGATCGCATTCGACGTGACTGC
>CAMJNF010000241.1 GCA_946407235.1 uncultured Fibrobacter sp.
ACCGTAAGGCGAATCGCCGTGAGATTGCTCAGGTCGAAAAATCCTGTATCAAGTCCGAGATGCGTTCCTAACAAAACGAAGCCCGAATCAATCGCAAACTTAAGAGCTAGATATTTTCCGTAATCTTTATCTTCTTTTAATGCAGATGTGAAACCACCTGCACTATCGGGGACCGTGAAATTCGCTTTGCCAACAGCGTTAAAATACCACCCGTAGTTAGGATAAGTTTTAGCAAGGTTGTTCAAGTTATCACCATCGTCAAAGTCTTCGAAAACGTATTCGACAGACTTTCCTGGAACAGGAACGAGCGTATCTGCGGATTCGTTTGGTGCAAGCGCCACTTCTGCGACGGTCGAATCTCCAGCAACAATAGTAAAGGACCCTGCCGGCACATGCGCAAACACATACTCGCTACCGAAGCGGTTTGCAAAATAGGGGGTCGATTCCAGTTGAACATTTTCTAACAGGCCTTCGATTTCTTGGGTCGAAACGCCAGTACGTACAATGAGCGAAGCCGAAGGCAACAATGCAATTTTCTGAACCGAGGTATCTGCAAAATCGACCGGCGACCAACTCATGAATGCAGAATCTTTGCCCGCAAGGGCTTCTACAAAACAGCCTTGGTCTGTGCAGATGCCGAGTTTGTCATTAAAAGAAACTCGTCCGTTTGAATCCGAAAGGGCGCTATCAATGACCGAGAAGGCATCTTTTGAATACACCTTCATTTGTGCGCAAGCGAACGGCTTATTTAAACTGTCAACGACTTTGAAGGCAATTCCATTTGTCGTTTCACTTGTGGCACCTGCGGTGTTACTTTCTGAACAACCTAAAAACAGCGACAGGCAAAGCAAGGCGCAAAACGAAACACAAAACGAAGTTTCCATACCTTTTTTCATTGTTCTTCCTTTTTCATCATCGGAAACAACTGAAAGTTTAACTGATAAACGCTATCGCAAATTTGCGGAGGCATCGCATTGACTACGTTTACGATGGCTTTTCTCGTTTTGGCGAGGATTTCACGAATTTTATCAATTTGTTGCGAATCAAGAGCCATCGTGAGCGTGCTGATGTCGCGTTTTTCTTTGGGAGTATTCTGGATGGATTTGCCGGCCAGTTCCGCAATACTGCTTTGGTAATCGCTGATACAGGCACTCAGCCAGTGTTCCATAGTCTTGAGATGAGCGTCGGTCGGAACCACACGACCATCCTTGTTGGCGCGAGCAAGTCCGAGCTGCAACAAAGCATCGACAGCGTTTTCTACTTGCGAAGCGGAAAGCTTTGGAATGCAGCATTCCCCAAGGGCGGCAGCATCTTGTGTACCGCGATAATTGAATACATCGAGCGCCGAGCGGATCATCGGATAATACCATTGCTGAAAATAGCGGTACCGGGCTTCGTCGAGTTCTCGGCAAGCTGCAGGTCGCATTTTTTGAAGCGTTTCAAAATGGCTACGCACATCTTTATCGTTTTTCGCCTTGCCGTAAGCAATCATTTCGCGGAAGTATTCCGCCTTAGCATCCTTGAAATGGAAAAAATTAACGAAATCATCTATGCATTTCGGAGAAATGTGGCGTTTACCCTGCAATATTTTCAAAAGCAGGCTTGCGTCCATGCCAACCGCCGCAGCAAACACTCGATAACTGAACGAGGAATCCAGCGATTTTTCGAGTTCATAGAACTCTTGCAGGAACTTGCGGTAGTCCGAATAGTCGTAGATGTTGATTTTGTTTTTTGCAAACATAAAGCTCTCGCCGGATATAAAATGACCCTATTTGAAAAATCGTTTCATTTCCTGGCGTCTCGTAAAAAAAGTATACAATTCGTGGACATTTTTGTCCACACCATTCGAAAAAAATAATTGATAAATATACTTGGGGAATATAATTTCGTAAAATGGAGGAACCCTAATGATTAAAAGAAAAAACTTCATTATTTTGATTCTCGCTCTTTCGAGTATGGCATTTGCAACTAAGTACGAAGCTGAAGCAGCGACTCTTTCCGGAGGAGCAAAAAATGTCAACGCATCCGGAGTTTCGGGAACGGGTTATGCCGACTTGCAAGAAGGAAATATTTCTTTTAATGGTGTCACCGCAGAGAGTGCGGGCAAGTACCAAGTAACCATCCATTACAAGGCCGGGGATTTCAAAGCAAACTACTTGAAAGTAAACGGTGCAACCGCAGGCACCATCGACTTTAACGCCACTACTTCATGGGCGGATGTCACGACAGTCGCTACACTTAAAGCCGGGACAAACACAATCTCTATCGAGAAATACTGGGGCTGGATTAGCGTGGACTATATTGAGGTTGAGCCTTATCAATCCTCCCCTTTCAAAATATCCGCAACACCGGTTACCCCGAACGCCACCGAAAGTGCCGTCAAGCTCTACAGTTTTTTGCGTGAAAACTTTGGCAAAAAGACGATTAGCGGTATGATGACCGGCGACATGAGCGGCTATACCTTGGAAGCCGATTTCAAAACACACGACGATGTGAAATACACCTATACACGCACAGGCAAGTATCCGGCACTTGTCGGGCTTGATTTCTTGTTTGCAAGCGGCCCGAAGGCAAATGAAAGTTGGAACAAGGAATACACGGACAAGGCAATTTCCATCGCGAAAGGCCTTTGGAAAGCGGGCGGCATCCCGGCATTCACTTGGCACTGGAAAGACCCGCTGGATAAAAAAGACGCCTTCTATATCC
>CAMJNF010000242.1 GCA_946407235.1 uncultured Fibrobacter sp.
TTCACTCGGTTATGCCGGTCTGCAAGCAGCCCGTCGCAACACTCGTTTTGCACGCAACTGCGAAGGAATAGCCTTGGCCGACGCTTTATTCTCACAACGTTTTTGTAATACCAAAACTAGTTAATCATCTCGCTATTAACGGTGATAACTGTAATTATTACGACTCTTCTGAAACGAGTTCCATAGCCTTCCTAATCAGCGCGGCGGCTCCTCCGTAAGCTTGTGCTCGCGGGCTTTCGTTACTGAGCATGGCGCGGAACTTGCGGGCTCCGGGGAGTCCGGCGAAAAGTCCGTAAAGGTGCTTCACGAGAATCGTGGCTGGGCAGCCTTCTGCGGTCTGTTTTTCGACGTAGGGGAGGTACGCTTCCAAAAGCGCCTTTCGCGTGGCGGGGCGTGCGTTACCGGCGATGATTTCAGTTGGGTCTTCGCTTGTCGGGCGGATATCCCCGAAGATTCTTTCGTCGGCATCGTGCAAAAACCATGGGTTTTCGTAGGCTTCACGACCGACCATCACGCCATCGAGGTCCTGGAGTTGCTCTTCGACCTGGTCGAGCGTCTTGATGCCTCCGTTGATGCTCAAGTTGAGCTCGGGCATTTCGGCCTTGAGGCGATGGACGAACTCGTAGTGGAGCGGCGGCACTTCGCGATTCTCTTTAGGCGAAAGTCCTTTCAGCCAGGCCTTGCGGGCATGAACGATAAAGATTCTGCATCCAGCATCCCTGATGGTCTGGATGAAGTCCGTGAAAAAATCCCAACTGTCCAAATCATCAACGCCAATGCGGCATTTGATAGAAACCGGAATCGAGACGGCGTCCTGCATGGCCTTGAAACAATCCGCAACGACGTTCTTTTCTTTCATGAGGCAGGCGCCGAAATTTCCGTTTTGCACACGGTCCGAAGGGCAACCGCAATTCAGGTTGACTTCGCTAAAGCCTGCGGCTTCGACAAGCTTTGATGCGGCCGCAAGGTCTGCAGGATTGCTACCGCCGAGTTGCAAAACCGCGGGGTGTTCAAACGGCTCGTGACCGAGGAACAAGTCCTTGTTTTCGCAGTGCAAGAGTCCCGTCGAGACAACCATTTCGCTGTAGAGCAAAATATGCTTGGATAGTAAACGCAAAAAATAACGTTCATGGCGATCCGTGCAATCAAGCATCGGGGCAATGGATAGTCTTCGGTTAAAGTCGATGTTCATGCAGGTAAAAATAGAATTTTATAGGATTGATGCAAAAAAGCCGACGGGGAAACCGTCGGCTTGCTCGATAACGATTGTTTTAACGGCTTACCTATTTGCTTAGGCCGTTTTGGCTGCCATATTGCTTGTGATGTAGTTGAGATCCTGCAGCAGGTTTGGATCTTGACCTCCAGACAGAGCAACTGCTTTCTGCATAATTTGTAAGCTTTCGTCCTTATGCCCGAGGCGGAACAAGGCTAGAGCGCGTCCACCCATGGCATAGGTATCGGAGCTGTTAATTTCTAGAGCCTTGTCATTTGCCTTGAGGCATGAATCGTAGTTTCCGCACATGAATTCGCTGTAGCCCAAAGCCCTGTAAACATTGGCGTTTTGAGGGTCCAGTTCTTGTGCGCGCGTCAGGGCAAAGGAGGCTTCCTGGTGTTCGCCCTGTTGTATCAGCGCTTCGGCGAGCTTGAGCAAAGAATCTGCATTTTCGCACTTGGAATACTTGGCTTGCTTTTCTTTAAGTGCGAGGTTGTAGGCGCAGTATTCGTTTTCTTCGTAGATGCTTCCCTTCATCGTGAGGCGAGTATTCGGGCAGCCGCCGAGGCACTTGGAGGCGTAGGTGCAGTTCTTGCATGCGCCTGAAAGTTTATCCTTAGTCAACTTGCGTCTCCAAGAAAATGCGTTTTCATCTTCCCAAATTTCACGCAGCTTTCTTTCGCGAATGTTCCCTTCGATAAATTCTTTTGAACGAATTGAAGTGCAGCCGAGAATGTCTCCGTTATGCAAGATGCCGAAACCGCGGACACCCGCATTGCAGCCATCCCATAAGGAATAAGCGTTGGATCTATAAGAAATGCGACGCGTTTCAAGATCCTTTTTCGAGTAATAACCGATACAGTCTGCTGGGTAGATTCGAATTCTCCCTTCTTTTGCGGTGTTGTAGCAAAAGTCGATAATGTCCCTAATCTGTTTTGGTTCCAGCAGCCAGTCTGGGCGTTTTTTCAAGTTCCCCATGGGAAGGCCAATCTGAACTTGCCATGTTTTGACGCCCATGCCAATAAGCTCTTCTTTCAGTTCCGGGAGAATGTCTAGGTTCTGCTTTGTAATCGTTGTGACGGCGCCGGTTTCAATCCCTTGCTCAGTCATAGCCTTGAATGCCTGTCGAGCATGTTCAAAAGCTCCTTTTTTCCTGATCTTGTCATGGATTTCTGGAGTGCCGTCGATGCTTATCGCTACTGTCGAAATTCCGTTTTCCTTTAACTTCTTGGCCATTTCTTCGGTAAGAAGCCAGCCGTTCGTAATCATGTTCACTAAAACGCCGTTGCCGGAAAGTCGTTTTACCAATTCTGGAGTATCGGCTCTCGTGAGAGGCTCACCTCCGGACAAGGTGATCCATTTCAGTCCAAGATCTGCGATCTGATCGCACAAGTCAAGTGCTTCTTCGGTGCTCAGCTGCCCTGGGAGCGCTCCTTC
>CAMJNF010000243.1 GCA_946407235.1 uncultured Fibrobacter sp.
GACCGATAGCGATGACCATGTCCGGCTTGCCCTTGGTGTCTTCGCAGAGTTCCTTGAGCGGTTCAGTCACGAGACCCTTGCGGCCATAAGAACCGTCGTCGGTCATGAAAATGATGTTGTCAGCGAGAGCCGTCATTTCTTCCTTCATGAGGAAGAGGCTTTCGTTACGGGCACCCATGATAATCGTTACCTTGTTGCCAGCAGCCTTGAGAGCCTGGACAATCGGGTGCATCGGGGCAATACCGACACCACCGCAAACGCAGACCACGTGACCAAAGTTGTCGATATGGGTCGGAGAACCGAGCGGGCCAACCAAAACCGGGATATCGTCACCGACTTCGAACTTGGAGAGTTCAGTCGTCGTCTTGCCAACCGTCTGGAAAATGAGGGTGATAGAACCTTCTTCAGTATCGGCATCGGCAATAGTGAGCGGAACGCGTTCACCGTTGTCCTTGTTCGTCTGGAGGATGATAAACTGTCCTGCCTTACGTTCTTGCGCGATCAGCGGGGCGTGGACGCGGAATTGGAATACCGCGGGAGATAACTGTTTTTTAAAGAGAATCTTTGCCATAATGCGAGGCAATATAGAAATTTTTTTTGACGACTGATAGTAAAAAAATATGTAAAGGGTCTTACAGGGCACAAAAAAAGCCAACTAAAATTGTAGGAAAAATTTTACAATATTTGTAATTATAATTATATTGTAGTCTAAAGGAGTCATGAATCATGAGAGTATCTACGAAAGGTCGATACGCTGTTCGCGTTATTATTGATATGGCAGAAAACGGCGAAGCCGAATTCCACCCGCTACACAACCTGGCGGAACGTCAGGGACTTTCCGAAAAATATCTCGAAGCAATTCTTGGCACCCTTGTGAAGAATAAAGTGCTCGAAGGCGCACGCGGCAAGGGCGGCGGTTACAAGCTCGCAAAGCCAGCCGCAGAACTCACAGTCTGGGAAATCCTGAGTGTCATTGAGACCTCGATGGGTCCTGTGGAATGCGTATCCGACGGCAAGAGCGGTTGCGACCGCGCAGATATTTGCCCGACGCTCCCGATGTGGAAAGACCTGGCGAAAATCATCAAAGATTACTTCACGGGAATTACGATCAGCCAGCTAGTGAAACAGAAGCCGACCAAAACGAAGTAGTAGTTTTTACTTCGCGTAACCCACAGGGTTGTTCAACAGCGGAGTTTCCGTATCGGACAACTTCAACAACTTCTTGATAGCAGGGGTATCCATCGTCATTCGCGGACGCGTGACAAAGCCTGCACCTGCGCAGAACAAGTTCACGTTCTCGCTTACGATACCGACATCAATAGCCATCGCAAGCTTTGCATGCGCATCGCTGCTCCCGAATTTCTTTTCGTCAGCCACAAACAAAAGGCTCACAGGCGCGGACTTAGCCCAATCTTGACGGTCGGCAATCAGCCCACGATGGTCACCCTTCGCCACCAGCTTCAAAGAATTTTCTTTGTTCAAATATTCCGAAACGCCCTTAGCCGTAAACACGAACACGCGAACTTCTTGGAAGTTACGTGCTGTGGGTGACGTAATTTTGCCTTCGGCGGGGCGGTTCACCCCGATAGCCGCAAAGAGCAAGTTCGACAAATCCTGGTCACTCAGCATTTTGTCGCTGAACTCATTGCCCGAACTGCGGCTCCAAAGAGCCTCCATCACATTTTTGCCGAGCGACTTGGCCGGTGCCGGAAGTTTCTGAACCTGAGCCATGGAAAGAGCGCAGCAAAAAAGCGTCGTCAAAAGCATGGAAACAATTTGTCTTTTCATAAATTTCTCCTTGGTGAAATGGCAATGATAATACCAAATTAAATATACCCTTTTTATGAACAACAAAAATAGGATAAACTACGAGTTCTTAATCAACTCTGCAAGTTCATCCTGTGCGGCGAGGTTGTTTGCATAATTCCGCATGACAGATTTCATGTCGAGAAGGATGCAGTGGATTTTGTGGTAAGGCTTTGAACGGTCTTTCCAATCGCCGTAAATGTAGCCAGTGCGCTTCATTGCATAAACGTCATTGCGAGGGAGCGTCGCGACCGCGGCAATCTCATCCCATTTTTCCGCATCCGCACAATACGGCATAATGAAGGCATTGTAGATAGGTTTTGGCAGAGCGTCATTCTGAGAATGCGTAGCATTCGAAGAATCCAGGCCCAATATTTCATTCCAATGTGTTTCCACATATTCCGCATAAGCCATCTGCTTGCAAACAGACTCAGCACCAGGCAAATGCGCGGGACTCTTGGTCAAACCGTATTTGTAGTACTTTGAATCAAGAATATACACACCTATTCTATCATCCCCGACTTGATCGGGGATCTCCTTTATCATGATAGTATCCGGTCGGAGCGTAGAACGATGCTTTTCATCCTTATTATCTTCATCCTGATAATTGAAGCCATCACCATTCCTTGAACCTTCAACGACAAACTTAAGGTGCGGATTAAATTTATCCTTGGTGACCCCCTGCGGCAACCTTCCGAAAATTTTATCCACCATCGCTTCCCAAACGGGGGCGAAGGTGTTTACGCCAAACAACGGCTCGTTTTCACTAC
>CAMJNF010000244.1 GCA_946407235.1 uncultured Fibrobacter sp.
TCCTTCCTCAGCAAAAGAGATTATATCTTTTAAAATTTTCTTGTCTGTACATTTCCCTATAGTACCGTTATATGGCTTCTTATACATTTTAGGGTAAACTGTTCTCGGAAAATCTTTAAACCATCGTACCCTAAATGAGAACCATGTATTATCAGAATTAGTCGCTTTACTATCTTCATCGACAACACCCACATAGCAAATTTCCAAGTCAGCAACATCATATTTGGGGATTATACCCTTACGGGTCTTTAATGCTATCAAATCTCCCTTTTTTATCGTTTTTAAGCATTCTAATTGCAAAGGTGAATCCCCTGGCCCTCCTTCCCAATAACCCTCTTTATAAAATTTTTCCATATATGGCTTATTGCTAATAGATGCTCCTGCAATCCACACCTTTTGCTTTTCAATCGCATATCTATACGCAGCATTGGACAATTCTGGAAAATTCTTTACTCCAAAATTCGCATCATTGAATTTTGAACGAACACGATTCATAACATCTTGGTATTCGCTATATGTTATTTTCTCGTTTTCTAAAACAATCCCGCATTTATCTTTCAAAAAATCTCTTGACACACTATCTAGTGCAATAAATTTATGAGGAAAGCACCAGTATAAAACAATCGTTATATTCCATTTGATGCCTTTATATTTTACAATTTCATCAAAATAATTCCCTAGATTATCATTCCCATTCATTGCGGCTTCAAATATATTCCAAAGAATCGGAATTTCAGCAGATGCCGTTTCGCGCCAGTACAATGTTGACTGTAGATTCATCAAAATAGGAATACTATCATAATCTTCAGGAAGACCAGCCTCAATCTTTAGCAATTCTTTGAATTTTTGAACGATTGCATTGCGATTTTCATCAAGAATTTTCCGATTAAAAATCGCCATTACCGAAAATGGATCAATGTCGTTCACTCGCTGACGAATTTTCTTTCCTTTCTCGTCCTTTTTGACTTTCCCATTTTCATCTATTTGCTCATCATAAATGTAATCCGTATATTCGGGTCCAAGAGAGTAAACTAAATCAATCAACTCTTTTCTTTTGTCCTTAAAAGCTAATAGTTTCTGAGCCATTTCTTCGTAAAATGGAATCCAAGTAAATTTTTCTGACATAATCAAACCTTATTTCAACTTTAAACTCTTTTCTTACAAATTCTTCTTAAAATTCTCGGCTTGTTCAAAGATTTCCCCATAGACTTCGTCGCGTTCTACGGGCGGGTAGCCGAATTCATCAAGAAGGATTATCAAGTCCACTTTCAGTGCGGATTTAATGTCGTCGCGCTTGTCCCAGTCGGGGTATGCGGCTTGTTCGTCAACGAGAATCTTGACGCGTTTCGAGAGTGCAATTAGTTTGTCTTCGGGATAGGTGAAGTGGTACTTGACGCAGAGCGATTTTAGAATATCATAGAACGCGGTTTCTTCGAAGCTGAGGCCTTTTTCTTCGCCTTCGGTGAAGGCCTTGCGGACTTGGACAATCATGTCGGTCAAGGTTTCGGCCATTTCTTCATAGACTTCGCTTTTCAAGATGTCTTGTTCGGTGCGGTCGTTGTACTGCTCCACGAGCTGTTGCATTTTCTGCGTGAAGTTGACTCCCTTGACCTTGTTCACCTTGCGGATTTGCCCGATGGCTTTTTGCAGGAGCATTTGCAGCAGCTTGATTTTGGTATTCGGCAGCTTGATGCGGTTGATGTGCTGCAGGTATTCGTCGTCAAAGATGTTCTGTTTTGCCTGGTCGGCTTCGGCATCGCTCAACTGCAGAACGTCTTCCACGCCTTCGCTCTGGAGTGCCGATGCAATCATCTCGCGCACGCGGGCGTTCATCTGTGCGGTATCGGGAGCATTACCTTTGGTGAGTTTATGCAAAATGGAGCGAATCGCGAAGTAGAAATGCGCGCGGTCACGCTCGGCCTGCGTAATTCCCTCGTTGCCGACGCAAATGTCGTATGCGGCCTTCAGGCGTTTCGCGAGGCCCATAAAGCGGGCTTCCTTTTCCTTCGTGGTTTGCACGAATTCCTGTGCCCGCTTGAGGCATTCCAGTTTCTTCAGTTCCGCACCGTCGCCTGTGCTCTTGAAATACGCCGACGCATCGAACTTGTACATTAACTTGTCAAGCAAATCCAGATGATTGCGGAATTCCGTAATCGCGGCGGTAATGTCTTCTACATTCTGCTCGGAACCGGCTCCGTACTGCTTTAGCGCCAGGTTCATCTTGCGCTTGATGCCGATGTAATCGACGACGATTCCCTTGTCCTTGCCTGCAAACGTCCTGTTCACGCGGGAAATCGTCTGAATCAGGGAATGCTGCTGAATCGGCTTGTCGATGTAAATGGCATCGAGGCACGGAACGTCAAAACCCGTGAGCCACATATCCACGACAATCGCAATCTTGAAGTTGGAACGTTCCTGTTTGAAAAGGCGGTCCAGTTCCTTGCGGGCATCCTTGTCGCCGAGCAAGTCGTAAAGTTCCTTCTCGTCGTCCTTGCTGCGGGTCATGACCATCTTGATTTTTTCAACCGGTTTCAGTTCCCGCTTTTCCTTGTCGGTAAGTTCGGT
>CAMJNF010000245.1 GCA_946407235.1 uncultured Fibrobacter sp.
TTCTGATTTAAACAAACTGTTGTCTAAAGATTTTGGATTAAAAAATTTCCAAATGGATTTCTGGACTTCAACCATAGCCAATTTCAACGACGATTACGCAAACACTTCTGGTTACGCATGTCACAAAACGGACTTGCAAAATGTCCGCTGCGTAAAAGACTAGCAGTCACTTAAAAATCATAAAAGAAATCCTGCGAGGACCTCGCAGGATTTCTTTTGCAATTTCTGCCTACTATCTATTGCCGACTAACAACTGCGGCGAAGCCGCTAGAAGCCCTTGCGTTCCAGGTCGAGCAAAAGCGCCTGGAGGGACTCTTCAACCGAAGCACGGAAGCTATTCGATCCAAGGCTGCAACTTGCAACGACTTCGTTACCGGAAGAAATTCGAATGACATCAAAGCCATTTTCAGAAGTAAAGCAGACTGTCAAACCTTTGTTCAGAGCCTTTTCTAGTAAATCGCGCATAGCGACTCCTTTAATGATGAGTTCAAAAATACTTAGGTTGGCGCACCAACAGACTTAAACTAGGCTTTTTTGACAAAAAAAACAAGCAAATAATTTTGAAAATTCATAATTTCTATGTATCTTTATGTAAAGAGGGGGGCCTATGTTTGATTTTCATATACATTTAGCGCGATTACCCCACAAAAAGCAGCTAACACAGTTGCTGTTAAACAAAAATTACGCCTTTATTGCAGTTGCCTGCGAACCATGGGAATGGGATGAGGTTTCTCAGCTGAAAAAGGAATTTTCTACAGAAATCAAGCCGTTTCGATGCACTTACGGTATCCACCCCATGATTGCGGCTAAAGTGAAAACAGAAACTCTTGCTGATTTACGCCATTTTTTACAAGAAGACAAGCATGCCATGGTCGGCGAAGCGGGTATCGACAAGAGATACCCTGGGTACGAGGACGGCACGCAAGACCTTATTTTTATAGAACAGGCAAAGCTAGCTTTGGAACTCCAGCGGGATTTGCAAATTCATTGCGTTGGGGACTATATGCGCGTGCTGAAACTTTTGGAAAAGGCTGGTTTTAAGGCATCACAAGAGCTAAACGCACCGTCACGAGAAGCGCCACGTCCGATTTTCCACCGCTTTGGAGGGGATGCAAATTTCGTTAAAAAAGCAATCCCTTTTGGGGCATTCTTCTCTCTGCACGAAGACAGTTTCCGCAAAAAATCGACCGCGGACGCCATTCCCCTGATTCCAGAAAATAAAGTTTTCTTTGAGACCGATGCTGATAAATCGTTCTTAGAACCAGATGAACTTGCAGAAGAACTCGAAAACCGTCTAGAATCAGTTCGAGCCGCCTACGCCAAGAGCCGTGAGTAACGGATCTGCAGACCTGACAGTCGCCGCCTGAACTTGAATACTTGCGAACGCTCGGAACACTTCGAGCGTCTTTTTTGCCATTTCCACGGGAGTCCCGCGCCCGACTTCGAACACGGCCTGCAACGGCGACATGCCCAAGTAACGCATATTGCAAGTGCAGAGGCTGCTGATTTCGCCAAGCACACGCGGGTCCGGCGACGGCGTTTCCGCAAATGTTGCGACGATAACACCCTTGCGGAGTGCAAGCCCTTGGATGCGTAAACGACCTGCCAAGAGTCCAAGTTCGGTCACGAGCAAAAGCATTTTCGCCGGTGTCGGCACTGGGCCAAAGCGGTCCTGCAATTCGCTTTCGATGTTCTGCACATCCGCCTGCGACGTGATGCGTGCAATGCGCTGGTACAGCGAAATTCTCGTGAGGCCGTCTTCCACATAATCTTCGGGGAAGTAGGCATCCACGCCGATTTCCACACGGGGCTGTATCGGCTTTTCGAGAGCTCCGCCACGAAGCATTTCAACCGCTTCGCGCACCAGGCGCACGTAAGTTTCAAAGCCGACTTCGGCGATAAAGCCGTGCTGTTCCTGGCCGAGCAAGTTGCCCGCTCCACGAATTTCAAGGTCTCGCATGGCGAGCTGGTAACCGCTACCAAGATCGGTAAACTGTTCCAAAGCCTTGAGGCGGCGCATCGATTCTTGCGAGATTTCACCACGCTGCGGAATGACGAGGAACGCCTTTGCCAAGACGCTACTGCGGCCCACACGGCCACGCATCTGGTAAAGCTGGCTAATGCCAAAATGGTGCGCATTCATGATGATAATCGTGTTCGCATTCGGCACATCCAAGCCAGATTCAATAATGCTTGTACTCACGAGAATATCGAACTTGCGCGAAAGGAAAGCGTCCATCACACGTTCAAGCTCGTGATCTTCCATCTGACCGTGAGCCACAGCAACTTTCGCATCAGGAGCCATCTCTTCGATATCTTCGGCAAGCTTCGTAATCGTTTGCACGCGATCGTTCACCACAAACACCTGGCCACCGCGAGCAAGTTCATCGAGAATCGCGTTCTTCAAGACTTCATCATCACGCTGCATGAGTTTTGTTTCGACCGGCAAGCGGTTAATGGGCGGCGTGTTGATAAGCGAAATATCGCGAACGCCCGTCATGCTCAAGTGCAGCGAACGCGGAATCGGCGTTGCACTCATGCTGAGCGTATC